>CAZYAW010000110.1:0-11307 GCA_964646045.1 uncultured Victivallales bacterium
CCGCGTCAGGGAAAGGGAAACGGGCACGCCGCAACGGATGGAGTCCGCGAACCCATCTTTGCGCTACGGGAACCGGCCAGAGTCTCTGATGCACCCACATGGACGCAGATGCCATCCGCCCTTCATGCGTAAGGCATAGCCGCCGCGAACCCGGCGACATGCCCAGAGGCCGCCCGGACATGCACACACACTTGAGCAGATGCCGCCGTTTCCAGACTGACCATTGGGGGCGAATCTGATGACCCGGCCCGCGATTCGCTTTCGGCTGTCGGCTTGCGGCCGATATTGGCCCGCGAAAACCTACAGAAAGTATACAACCGCCCGAGCGATTCCGACCGCCACACCGGAAACGACGCCGCAATCCGCCGCCGAACTCCCGTTTTCCGCGACCGCCCCCGAAAACTTGTATGTTTTTTGTATGTTTATTTTGACACGAAACGGGGTGTATCGAAGGGAAGGCAAAGACGGAGTCCGAACGGGGGCGAGACGTGAAATCTGCGAAAACCTTAGTAAAAACTCTTTTTTTGTGGGTCTTCGAGTGGCGTACCTGGCAGGGCTCGAACCTGCAACCTCCTGATCCGTAGTCAGGTGCTCTATCCAATTGAGCTACAGGTACGCAAAGGAAACGGCAAACTAGCGCACTGCGTTTGGTAAAGCAAGATATTTTTTACGAAAATCACAACAAACCCAGCCAGTCGGCCACCTGCGGTCCGCAACCGGACAAATTGCAGGCGATCGGCAGCAGGATGACCCCCAGCCCATTCATGCGGCGCGCCCCGCACAGGGGCGGAATCAGGCCAATGCCCAGCCCGGTCAGCATCATCAGTAGTCCCCCGCCGCCGGTCCGCTCCAGTACGAGCGCGACGGCCAAAACGAGCGCGCCGCCGGACAGCGCCCGTACGCCCGTACGATTCAATATCCGCACCGCGAGCCGGGTCAGCGGATGAAAAAGCAGCAGGGCGACGGCGCCGCCGATGGCCAGCGCAGAGACGGCCAGGCCATAGTAGCGGTACGATCCGTATTCGACCAGACCCTGCAGCATCCATGCGCCGCCGCCGCGCACCATGCCCGCCCCGGGCGCGAACAGCAGGACGGGCGCGGCGGCGGCATAGACGGTCTTGGCCGCGCCTTGCGAAGCCAGGAAGGCCCGATCGTCGCGAATGGCCGAGGCGTGACCGGCCAGCAAACCGCCCACGCCGGCGGTAACGGCCGGAAAGAACACGGCGAAGCCGCCGCCCATCAGACCCGCCAGCGAGCCGTGCAGAACCGGCCCCCAGGGCGGCAACGCGCACGCGCAACGCTGCCGCGGCACATGCGTATCCGCAACCAGATTCAGAACCAGCCACGGCAGCGTAAATATCCCGACAAACGCGGGCATCAGGTTCTGAAAGGCCGTGTGCGGAGCGACCGGCGAACGATACAGCGCAAGGAACCCGAGCCAGCCGGCCAGCAGAAAAGTCAGAATCCCGAAACCCGGCGAGCGCCAGGCGGTCGCCAGCGCGCGCCAGCCGGACGGCTGTACGCCGACGGGCTTGGGCCATTCGGACAACAGCATGAAGGCGATGACGCTCCACAGAATCCAGTGTCCGTGCGGACGAAAAACGTCGCGCAGCAGCGGCAGCCAGCGTGGCGCCAGCGCCGCGATCGGCGCCACCACCGCCAGCAGCCCCGCCACGCCGCCCAGCACGGTAATCAGGCAGGCCTCGTAGCCGCGGCCGCGCGACAGATATTGCTGACCGGGCAACAGCGTAAAGAACGCGCTTTCGTCGGGCGCGGCCACCAGAACGGAGGGAATGGCATTGAGCAGCGCGAACGCCGCCAGCATCGCGCAGAAGAACGGAATCACCATTTCCGGCGGCGCCGGCACGGCGTCGCGCGCCAGCGCCACCACGCCCAGAGCCATGACGTTGTACACGTGCAGCCCCGGCACGCAGGCCGCCAACGCACCCAGTCCGCCGCCCAGCGCCGCCGCCGGAATGGCCGACCAGAGGCTCATGGCGCACCGTTCTCCACCGCCAGCCGCCGCAAGCCGCGTTCGGAATCCAGAGCCAGACGCGGTTCGCGTCCGGCGGTCACACGCAAACGGCCCTCGGCCTCGACACGCTCGCCCTGCTTCGGCGTTCGATCGGCGCTCACCAGCGCCGCCGCCGTGTCGCGCCAGGCCTGGACTCGCATCACGCCGCTGGCGTCGGCCACTTCGAAGGAAAGGTATTCAGGCGTTCCCTCGCGCGGGGCCACATAGGCGTCGCGACGTACCTCGCCGGCAATGCGAACGCGCGCGAAATTCATGAGAGGAGTCACCGTCCCGATCGGGATGGTCGGAGCTTCGCGCCGTCGCGCGCCCAGGTGCAGGGCGATCAGACCGATCCCCGCCAGCGCCAGCGCCGCATAGCGCAACCGGCGCAAGACCGGCCGGTGGCCGGCATCCGCCCCGCAATAGGGACAAACCTCGACCGGCCCGATAAATCGCTCGCAGGCAAAACACAGGCCCGGCTGCGCCGCGGGCGAATCTCCGTCTGTTCCGCCCCGCCTCACGCCGAACGCTCCCGTTCGAGCCGCTCCATTTCGATTTCGATAATGTCCAGGCCGCCGTCCCAGGTTTTCAGCGCCTGTAAGTCGTAGGTAAGCTGGGTTTGGCGTTCGGCGGCATGCGGGCCGCTGACGGCGTCGCGTTCGCGCTTGATTTTGTTGCGCCACAGACGCAGCACCAAATCCTTGACGGCGTCCAGATGCCCCGTTTCGCCGCCCGTCGTTTTAGGCGAACAGGCCAGGATGCCGGAAAAAAAACGCTGAAAGGCGCCGGAAGAATCGGACGCGGCAAAAAGAATTTCCTGGATGGGCCGCCCGCTGCGGGCCGCTTCGCAGGCCGCCCGCACGACGGCGCGGCAGGCGGCGTCGGTCAAGGCGTCCGGCGGCAGGGTTTGCTCGACGAGACGGGCCACGCGCGGGTCGTCCTCGGCATGCGCCAGATGTTCGCACAAAAGCGTTTCCTCGCGGGGACGCACCTTTTCGCGGGCGGGTTCCTCCTCGTCGGCCGCGCGCTCGGCTTGGTCGTGGCGCGCCGGACGCGCCAGTATTTTCTTCATGGAGCCCGCCAGTACGCTGCCGGACAAATTGAGCAGAACAGCCGCCTCCTGCAACAGCTTCTCCCGATAGACCGGATCCGGACTGCAGGCGACGGTTTCCAGCAGGCTGCGCGTGGCCCGCAAGAGACCGGCCTCGCTGCTGAAATCTTCGCGGCGCGCCAGAGTCCGCGCCTGGAAACTCAAGGCCGACTGCGCCCGATCCAGCCGCTCGCGAAAAGCGGCCAGGCCCCGGTCGCGGATCAGAGTGTCGGCGTCTTCGCCGGCGGGCAGCGCCGCAATGCGCACGGCCAGCCCCACCTGAAAGAAGACGCGGGCCGCGCGCACGGCGGCCTCTTCGCCCGCCGTATCCGGGTCGAAAGCCAGGCACACGCTGTCGGCATAGCGCTTGAGGATCAGGGCGTGCTCCTCGGTAAACGCCGTGCCCTGCGAAGCCACCGCCGTCTCCAAGCCCTCCTGGTGACAGCGAATCACGTCGATCTGCCCTTCGCACACGATGGCTTCGCGTCCGTCGCTGATGGCGCGCCGCGCCCGGTTCAGCGCGTACAGAATGCGACTCTTGCGAAACAGCGGCGTTTCGGGGCTGTTCACGTATTTGGCGCCCTGATCGTCGGCCTGCAGCACGCGCCCGCTGAACCCGACCACACGATTCTGCTCGTCGCAAATCGGGAACATCAGGCGGTCGCGAAAACGGTCGTAACAGCGCTCGGGCTGCTTCCCCTCCCCTTCGCGGCGCAGGATCAGGCCGGCGGTTTCCAGTTGCTCTAGGGTATAGCCTTTCTTGCGCGCGCCTTTCAGCACGTGATCCCAGCCGCGCGGCGCATATCCGATCCGGAAGCGTTTGATCGTCTCCGCATGGATCCGTCGGCGCGCCAGGTATTCGCGCGCGTCCTGCGCGCCGGCGCTTTCCAGCAGGGCGCGATGATAGAAGGCCGCCGCATCCTCGTTCAGCTTGTAGAGCGCATTCTTGTCGAGCCGCTCGCGGTCGTCCTCGCCGCTCTCGTCCCGATCGAGCGTCACCCCGGCCCGTTCCGCCAGCATGGTCACGGCCTCGTGGAACGGCATGCCCTCGTGCTGCATGACAAACGAGAAAATATCGCCTCCGGCGCCGCAGCCGAAGCAGTGGAATATCTGGCGTTGCGGATTGACATGAAAAGAAGGCGTCTTCTCGCGATGGAACGGACACAGCGCCTTGAAGCTGGCGCCGAACTTCTTGAGCGCGATATACGAGCCGATCAGTTGCACGATATCGGTTCGAGCCCGGATGGTTTCCAGCGTATTCTTGGAAATCATCCTACTCATCGGTTTCTCCGGCGGACACTTCGCGAATTTTCTCTTCGAGTTCGGGCGTGAAGCGGAGAGCGATACGACCGAGAAAGGAAGGCTCGCCCATCAGGCGGTGCAACGTCTCGAACGGCGTCATATTGGCCAGCAGAAATACGATGGCCAGAAACAGCGCCGTCTTCACGAACCCGGCCACGGCTCCGCCCGTTTTGTCGAACGGCTCCTCGAAGGCTACCCGCATGATTTTACGCAACAGGAGGCGCACGACGGCCATGGCCAGCAACGCCAGAACGATGGCGAGGAAAAAAGCCGTCCCTTGCGCGGCCGCCGGACTCATGCGACTGTTTTCCAGCAGAAAAATCCCCAGCGGTCGGCGCGCCAGCAGACCGGCGCCGAACGCGGCCACCATGCCGACGGCGCCGGACAGCTCCCCGGACAGACGCCGACGATAGCCGACGGCCGTCCCCAGAAACAGCAAAAGCAAGGCGACAATATCAGCGCTGTTCCACATGATCTCTCAGCCATTTGCGCACGCCTTGCGCGGCGGCTCCGTGCGGCTCCCTCCGGAGATAGCGCCGAAAATGCGCGCGGGCGGCCGCCACATTGCGCTGCGGTTCGCGACTGTACAAAAGCCCGGCCAGATAATGGGCTTGCGCATGATCGGGTTCGAGACGCAAAGTCCGCTGCAACGCCTGCAAGGCTGCCGCAGCTTGGCCGCGCGCGTGCAGGACAACCGCCAGCATGTACTGCGTATCCGCGCGGTCGGCCTCGATTGCGAGCGCGTTCTGCAACGCGCTTTGCGCCCCCGCCATGTCGCCGATCCGATGCAGAACCACGCCCAGATTGTTCCAGGCGCTGAAAAGGTCGGGATTGTACTGCACCGCCTGCCGATAGTAGTTCGCGGCTCCGGCCCAGTCTTCGCGCCGATGCCGCTCCATCCCCTGCCCCCACAGATTCATGGCGGCTTGCCGATCGGCTTCCTCGTCTCGCACAGGCGACGGCTCGATCCGGGTCGGTTCGGGTGGCGGCGGCTCGGGGCGCGGAGGTTCAGGCCGTGAAGGTTCAGGCCGTGAAGGTTCGGGCCGCGAAGGTTCAGGCCGCGACGGGAGCGCAAGACGACGAGGGTCTTCCGGGAATCTGCGGCGGAAAACGGTGTAGGTTTCTCGCGCTTCGTCCGCATAGGCCGGGCGCTGACCGTCATAAAAATTGACCAGCGCCCACATCGCATCGGCGCTGTCGGGATACTCGGCGGTGGCCTGCAACAGGTGGACCAGCGCCGCATCCAGGGCTCGCTCCGCGAGAGCCTGCTCGGCCTTGCGCAACAGGGCGGCCGCCGACAGCGGCGGCGCCGTTTCCGTGCCCGGCACCCGCGCAGTTTCCGATACGGACGGCGCGTCCGCGGCGGGCGCAGGGTCGGATTCCGCCGCAGGGAGAGTGTCCGCTTCGGGGGCGGATTCAAGATCGGGCGCGGGATCGACGGCGGTCAAGGTGCGCAAATGCCGTTGCGCCGTTTCGACGCGCCGCGCCAGATCCGCATTGGCGGGGTCCGTATCGCCGACCACTTCCAGGAAGCGGCGCAAGGCCGACACCGCCGCCTGACGGGTACGCGGATTGCCGCGACAGAGCAACCCCTTGTTGTACAAGGCCGGCGGATAGTCCGGATCGCGACCGAGCGCCTCCTCCAGCCGAACCAGGGCCCGAGGGAATTCGCCCGCCTCGAATTCGACCAGGGCGCGGGCGGTCGGGATGCGAGGCGAGATCGGATCGCGCGCCTGGGCGTCGGCCAGGACCTGCCGCGCGGCCTCGAAGCGACGGCGGCGCAGGTGGAAATAACCGAGAATTTCGAGGGGCCGCGGATCGGCCGGCGCCTGATCGGCGGCTCGCCGCAGATAGTGTACGGCGCGATCGTCGCGGTTTTGCGCGGCATACGCCAAGCCTAGATTGCAAAGCACGGTGGCGTCGTCCGGATGTCTTTCGTCGGCTCGTTCCAGCAGCGCGATGGCTTCGCGTACATGCCCCGCGCGCAAACGCTCCACCCCCGTCTGGAAATCCGTATCGGCAGGCGCACGGCGACCGCACCCCGTCGCCCCTAGCAGCCCGAACGCCAGACTCGCGGCCCAGACGGCGCCACGACGCGAAACCGGCGCGAAAAAAGTTCGTATTGTTGCCTCGTTGCGCACTCCAACCTCTTCCCGGACCGTCGTGAATTTCCGCCGTTTCAAACGTACGGTTCAGGCATAGCACGAACCCGGTCCCGTTCGCAAGGGAAATATCGGCGAGCCGCTTGAAAACCTACTCAAACGTCACGACCGTACCGCCGGCGAGGCCGACCGACTCGATATTCGACCAGGGACTGGCCAGTCCCGTCTCGCTGAATCCGCGGACACGCACGAAATAGCGGCCGGGCGCCAGACCCTCCACGCGGCATTGCGTGCCTTCCGCTTCCCTGCCGTCAAAACCGGGCAGCAGCGATCCGCCGCCGTCGGCACGCTCCAGCAGAATGTCGTCGATACGCAAGGAACTCGATCCGTCCTGTTTGACCCAACGCAAACGGATGCTGGCGTCCGCGCCGCCGCCCGTCGTAATATGGGGCGTCTCCGTTTCCAGCAGATTCCAGCCGGTGCCGTCTCCCTCGTCCGGCCATCCGCGCAAGTTAATCGGATTCCAGCTCGCACCGTCGTCGTCCGACCATTCCACCGCGAAAACGGCATTGCTGTGGGCGCTTTCCTTGCGGTAGGCAAACGTCAGATACAAGTCGCACCGGTCCGTCAGCGGAACGGCTCCGCTGCCGAATCCGAACTCGCCCGCCGTGCCCGGGAAGAACGCATTGGCCCCGCCGGAAGCCGCCTGCCCCGCCCCGTTCGTATAGCCGCCCGAAGCGCTGGTCGCGCGCAGGTGCGCCGCCTGCGCCGCGGCGCCCTGGTTCCAGTCGAGGTCGCAGTCGAAGCCGCCGGCGGCCAGATGGTCGGCCAGCGAGGTTTCTCCCGCTACCTCGCCGAGCGTCTCGAAAAACACGGTCTCGCGGCCGCCGGAGGCGAATGTGTCGTCGGTCGCCATCTGCAGCCGGTAGAGAGTCGCCCCCGCCAGCGGCTGCCAGCGCAGAGTGAAACTGCCGTCGGCCGCCTTTTCGACCGGCAGCAGGGTCGGCCCGTCGCCGAAATTTGTTGCCGTAAACGAAACGTTGGTTCCGTAACCGGCCTGTTCACCGTTGCGCGCGAAGGCGCGCGCAAAATAAGTCCGACCGGGGCTCAGTCCGCTCATGTCGGCCGCAAAGAACCCGTTTTCGCCTGCGGCCTCGTCGCTGCCCGCCACAAGGTCGTTGATCGTCGGATCGCCCGTCGTATTGAACACGAAGCCCGTTTCGACATCCGGATTGCCGCCGTCGTACAGCAATTCCCCCAGCCCCCGCGCACCGACGGACCCGATTTCGTCAACGGCGAGCGTCCGCACCAAGGGCGTTTCGTGACTGGGCGGCACAAGCAAAATATCGTCGATATTGAGGCGCCGGTTGGACGTACCCTCGCCCGCCACGCTGCGAATGCGAATGCGGGCGGGTTGGTCGATGCCGGGCGTTGCCGCGAACAGATGCGTCGCATTGGCGCCGGCCGTGAACTGCGTGCCGGCCCCTGTCCAGGTTTGTCCCTGATCGACACTGTACTCGACGCGCCATGCCGCCTGGAGATCGTCGCCGTAGCGGGCGTAGCGAAAGTGGATCGTGCCAATGCCGTGCGGCCAGTCTTCCTGCATCGTCATGGCGGACGTGCCATAGCCGCGCAGCCGCACCGAGCGCGCGCCGTTTTTCCAGTCGCTTTCACTGGTGCCGATCAGCGCCTCCGTCAAATCCCACGAAACGCCGTTGATCGTCACCGTTCCCGCAGAGTAGCCAGGCTTGGTTTCCCCGGCCCCCTCGAAGTCCGCCAAGTAATATGTATCGGATCCCCGTGACGCGGCCGCGGCAAGCAGCCCGAAAACCGCAATCGGCATGATGGTGCCTACACGTCGACATCTTCTCCCGCCCATTGATGCACCTCCCTTTGAAAAAAAACGACATTCCCGCTTAGAGCCCGGTATAATGGCAAAAATGACGGGCGCGTCAATGCCGAATTGCAAAAAAAATCAGGGAGCGAGCGTCCGGTCGAGAGCCAGCAAACCGGCGACCAATTCATCATGAATACGGGCAAAGGGCGGCGCTTGACAAATGAGCGGCGCCAGGTCGGCCGCATAGCCGCCTTGCGCGGCCTTGACCCGGTCCACGGCATAGCCCAGGGAATCGTCGGTAAATCCCATCACCAGAGGAATTTCGGCGCGAGCGGATTGGACCACCTCGTTTTTGATGGCGCGGAATATCTCGAACGGCGCACCCAGCAACGCGACCGGTCCCACACGCAAGCCGTGCAGATCTGACGACGGCTCGAGCGATTCGCCCGCCGCCAGCTTCTCCAGCATCCGCCTCAGCGCCAGCGCCCGCACCGCAGCCAGACGCACCTCGTAGTCCGCGTCGCGGGCCTGCGGCGCATGCAGAATGGACTCCTGCTCCGTCAGCAGCTCCCGCAACTTCCGGCGGCTCCAGAGTTTACGGCTGAATTTCACGGACAGTCTTTGGCCCAAAACCGTATCGACCTTAAGCGGCCTGCATTTTTGCAAACCGGCTTGCACCGCCGCCGCATAGCGGTTCGCCAGTACATCCAGCGCGCGCAAGGCGTCGTCCTCCTCGGAACAAACGAGACCGGTATTGATATCCCCCTGCGCGCCCTGCAAAAAAAGCCCGACCGATCCCGGATACAGCTTTTCCAGACGGTGGGTCGCCACCCCCGCAAAATCTCCGTGAATCTTGCGGCAACCCGGACCGCCGACGACGGGATGACATCCGAAATACGAGATAAACCCCGCCACCCGTCCGTCCGTCTCGATTTTGAAGACCTGACACGCGGCATCGGTTTCTTCCGGTTTCGCCGGACGCCAGTCGGCCCGCAGAACCTCGTCAATCGACGGCCCCTGGAAAGCGTCGTACTCGCGGTTGATGGCGACGCCTGCGCAAGGCGTTGCGGCATACGCAAGCACGGATTCCCGCAACCGGCTCAGCGCGGCCACACAGGCTTGCGCGATGCGACCGGGCAGAATTTCCAGATAGGGCGGATCCGGTGTGCCCCATCCGCTGTATACGGGCAGAGACGGGCCGCTGTGCGTATGCGTGGCATGCACCATGATATGATCGGCGGGAAGACCGCTTTCCCGCCCAACCAGCGTCTGAACCTGCCGCGTTAGCGAGCGCGATACGCCAATCAGATCGCAGCTCGCCAAAACCACGCGCCGCCCGCCCGCCTCCACGGCCATGGCACGCGCAAACAGCGGATCGTACACGCCGTTGGAACAACGGTTCAGAAACGGACCGTAGCCCTGCAGTTCCACTCCCGTGCGGGGGGTGATCTCCACCTTTTGCAAGCCGATCTTCATACTGGTCCTAATGCGGGCTGTCGCCCGCAACCGAACTGTTGAACCACGAATGGACACGAATTCACACGAATAAAGATGCGACGCTTATGCGTCGCATCTCACGACGGAACAATCTGACAGGCGTGACATCCGGTTAAGCGCCATCCGGGAAAGCCCGCTTAATAGAGGCAAGGTTATCGTTTACTTTGGCTATCGCGTCAAGAATCTGATGAATCCTTTTTTGCGAACTCAACAAATGCTGGTGCGCCAGCAGCAGTGCGGTCCGCTCCGTTGCCATCTCCGTATGGGGCAGACGGAGATGGGCGTAGTCGGGGGTCCGGGCCCGATCGCGGAACGGAAGCGGACTGGTCGCGTCGTACAGATTCATCAGGGGACTGCGATAGACTGGCGGGTAGGTCGTATTGAAATGGATTCCTTCGGCCTCCAAGGCCTTGCGATAGTGCTCCCGCGTCAGACCCTCGGCCCGGTCCGGATCGAAATGAAAGATCATCGCGTAGTAGGCCTGACGCGTCACTCGCGGGTCGCGGCGGGCGGCGCGCAAGGGACCGCCTAATCTTTCCAGTCCCGCCGCCAGAATCGCGGCGTTCGTTTCGCGCAGACGCGTCTGGCGCGTCAGACGGGCCAGACCGCCTCGCAACAGAGCCGCCTGCATTTCCGTGATTCGATAATTGTGGCAGTACCGATGGCCGCTCACCAGTTTCGGCGCCACGCCCGGCTGAAACGGGATGGCCGGGTCCGGCATCCAGCCCACCTGCTTCAACGCGAAAATCGTACGATAAATCTCCTCGTCGTTACAGGTGACCGCGCCGCCTTCCCCGCTGGTCAGAATCTTGCTCTGCTGAAAAGAAAAACTGCCGACATCGCCGATGCCGCCCGCCCCCTGCCCGCGCCACTGACTGCCCTGCTGATGCGCCGCGTCCTCCACCACCTTGAGTTTATGCTTACGGGCAATCTTCATAATGGCGTCCATATCGCACATGCATCCGTACAAATGAACGGGCACAATGGCCTTCGTGCGGCGCGTAAGGGCTTTCTCGATGGCGCCCGGACTGATGCACAGCGTTTCCGGATCAATATCCGCCAACACCACATCGGCCCCGATATCGAGGGCCGCCTGCATGGTCGCCACCCACGTCAGCGCGGGAACGACGACCTCGTCGCCCGGTACGACCCCCACCGCCTGCAGCGCACATTGCAACGTTACCGTCCCGTTGGCCAGGCCCACGCAATGGCGCGTCCCGACAAAACGCGCATATTCCTTGCAAAACGCCATTTCTTCCGGGCCCGTCCAGCTCCAAACCCCTGATTGCACCACTCGCGCCACCCGCTCCACATCACGCTCGTCCACTACGGGCCAGGCCGGTTTCGGCAGAGTCACCGTTGCGGATCCGCCCAGCACGACCGGCGCTTTATTTACATTAATTGCTTTCATAGTATTCCTCATTGACAGATAATTGGCGCTCGACATATCGACTGCTGCACTGTA
>CAZYAW010000111.1:0-17811 GCA_964646045.1 uncultured Victivallales bacterium
TCCTGGCTGACCCTCCAACGCCTCGGGGTCGGGCAGGAATGCCCGACCTACTTTTCGCTGCGAATTCAGCGTGCACCGTGAGTCTACCTGAGCCGTTACTAAATTTAAGGGAACTTGGAAACAAATGATTGTCGACAGGCAACCACATTCGACGCCGTCCGTCAATCCGCGATCGCGATCATGGATGATTCAGGGCTTGACATTCCGCCACGCATAAGCCATTGCCTGCCCGATAGCGACAAAAACCGTGTGAAATTTCCGGGAGCCACGTGGAATACCCGAAGACAGGAATGCCGGAATGATGAAGGCTCGTGCAAAACCCCTTGCGGAACGGAAGGCTCGTTCCATAAACACGGGCGAAACCTGCCTGCCGCGCTACGGCGCAGGCGCGGCGCCCCGGCCACGTTTGACAGACATAGGTTATGCGAGAGCCTCGATGGTAATGCGTGTTTCCCCTTTCCAAAACATTCGTTTCCCTTTCTTCCATTGTTCCATCAGTCCATTCTTCCATGATCTCGTACGTCGCAGGAGCAGGGTCTTATGCATGAACTGACGCAGAACAAATCGGATCATCTCACGGCGGAAATCAATTGGCGTTACCACGGCTTGGAAGGGGTCGCGGACGGCGTGCGTCCGCTTGACGCTTTCGTCGAACGGCTGGCCGCGCAACCGCGGCCGCGCTTCCGTTTTGAATACCATCGCAAAACCGAAATTCTGCAGTATCTGCGCGAGCACTACCGCCACTGGTCGCAATACAACCCCCAAAGCGCCGACGCCCTGGCCGCACTGCCTGCGGCGGAAACGATCGGCACGCGCAAGCTGGACGGCATTGTTGCGCTGGGCCGGACCTGGTGGGCCACGGACAACCCCCGCTACGGGGCCGCGTTCGAACGTTTCTTCATCGAAACCCCCAGCGGCAAACTCTTCAATCACGGAGCGTTTACCGGCAGCCAAGTGGCGACGGAGCTGGACGCCTGGTTTCTGCTGCTGGACTGCCCCGCTTTTTCCGCGGAGGGCCGCATCGCCTTCCTCGACCATCTGGTCTCCGCCGCCGAGTTCGCGTGGCACCGGGAGACGTCGCGCTGGACGATGATGGGGCTGGGCCCGGAAAACCACAACTGGTACCTGCACGGCATACACATGCTGCCGCTGTTCGGCCTGCTGTTTCCCGAATTCAAGAGCGCGCAGTTCTGCCTGGACACCGGTTGGAGCGTGGCCGAGGAACATTTGCGCGCCCACTACCGACCGGACTTCGGCGCGCGCGAAACGGCGATGAATTATCAAAAATGGAATGTCGATGCGCTATGGGACTTCTGTCTCATGGCTCAACGCAACGGACACCCGACCACGGCGGATTTCGCCGAGCGCACCCTGCAGGCCACCCTCTACCTGCTGCGACTGGCTTCGCCCGTCGGCGGCCAGCCCTCTTTCGGCGACGGCCGTCACACGCCGGGCGATCTGATCGTCACGGCCGCCGTCGCCGCCGCGCTGACCGGCGACCGGGAGTGCAAAGGCTATGTCGAACTCTGGCGCAAGGCGACGGGGTCATCGCGCGCATCGTCGTCGGACGCCCTGCCGGAAGCGGCCTTCTGGAAAGTGGGTCTGGCCGGAGCGGAGCGCTACGCAACCGTTTGCGCCCGAACTCCCGGCTCCCTTTCCGTGCTGATGCCCTTCAGCGGCATGGCCGCCATGCGCGACCGCCACGCCGCGGCCGCGCACTACCTGGCCGTCTGCGCCGCCGAACGCGGCCCCATCGTTACCAGCCACGGCCACAACGATATATTCTCGATGGAGGTGCATGCGGACGGACAGCGCTTCATCGGCGAAATGGGTTGCGCGGAATACTACGGCGACGCGGCCGCGCGCGAGTACGACGTGAAAACCGAGGCCCACAGTTGCCTGACCATTCGCGACGAGGAACAGTTGCCGATCGTCAACCAGTGGCGCTGGAAAGGTCAATTGCGGCCGGCCGTCACGCGCTGGATCGCGGAGCGCGATCACGATTTCTTCGAGGGCGTCCACGAAGGATTCTACCGCTTCCCGGACCGACAGGCCCTGCACTGGCGCAAGATTTTCTTTCGCAAACCCGCCGACGAAACGGAATGCGGCTACTGGCTGATCTTCGACCGCATCGAGGCGAACCGCCGCGAGGACTGGGTCGCGTATTTCCACGGCTGCGCGCCGGCCCGCATCGACGGAACCCGCGTCTGGCTGGAACCCGATGCGCCGGCGACTCGCCTGGCCATTCTGGCGCCGGAAAACGAGGAATGGAGATGGGAACACGTCTCCTCGCCGGGCCTGTCGGCCTATATCGAACAGAAAAAGATCGAACCGGAGCGCTATCCCTGCGTTTGCGCCCGTCGCGCCGCCGTCTCGGACTGCTTCGTCTGGGCGCTGGTTCCGGTACGCGACGCGGACGCAGCGCCGCGACTGCGCAAGCTGGCGGTTTCCGTCGATGCACAGCCCGTGGCGGCCGACGAAGCCACCGGCGTGGAAATTGCATGGCAGGGCCGGACAGAACGAGTGCTGCTGCATCATCGGCCCTACGACGCCAGTATGACCTGCGACGGTTTGTCGCATCGCGGCCTGCTGGCGCGCTGGAGCCGGGACGACCGTCAGTGGATTCGCAAAACCGCGCACACCGTAGTTAGCGGCGTATGCGCCTCCTGAAACGGGCGGCGCCTGTGAAACAGGTGTTTGTGTTTGTGAGTGAAAAGGGATAAACGATGAATCTGTGGATCTCGCTGCTTTTGCTCGCAGGCATGATCGCCGTCACAACGTGGCTAGCCTGGCTGGACGCCCGGCGCCGGCGCCCCGTTCCCCGCCATCTGAAACTGAGCTTTCTGATCCCCTGTTACAACGATTGCGCAACGATCGGGGCGACCCTCCGCTCGCTGCGCGAGGCGACCGGGGACCGTCACGAATATGAAATCCTCGTGGCGGACGACGCCAGCCGCGACGGTTCGCGCGAACAGTTGAGAGCCTGGTCCGCGAACGGCGGTTTCCGTTTATTCGAAAACGCGATCAATATGGGAAAGTCGCAAACCCTGAACCGACTGGTCCGAGAGGCCCGCCACGATCTGCTGATATTCGTGGACGCCGACACGCTGCTCCATGCCGCGGCGCTGGACGATCTGCTGGCGAGACTGACGGAAACCGACAACGTGGGCGCGGTGAGCTGTCCGTACCGTCCCCTGAATCGCGGCGCCTGGGCGCAGATGCAGGCCCTGGACTACAGCATGATCCGCATCGTGCAGGGCAGTTACAACTGGACGTCGGGACTGGCTCTGTGGGGCGGATGCCTCGGCATACGCAAGGCGGCCTTTACCGCCGCCGGCGGATTCTCCGTCTCCGCCATTACGGAAGACGTGGACATGGCCCACAAACTGAACCAATTGGGCTGGAAGGTGCAGCAAAGCATGGTGGCGGTGGCCAGTCAGGTTCCGGACACTCTGAAATCATGGTCGCGCCAGAAAATGCGCTGGACATCCGGCGTCTTCCAATGTTTGGTCAAATATCCGCGCGTATGGATCAAAAACCCCATTCATGTGGCCCTGCTGATAGGCTACGGGCTGATGTCGGTCTACGGGTTTATCACCCTGCTGCAAAAGGCATTGCTGCTTACGCGAATCTGGCGGACGCTGCAATGGCTGAATCTATGGCTGCCGCTGGAATGGTCGATCGAACTGCTGGAATGGTGGTACAGGCCCGTGCTGCTGCAGAACCTGCATGCGACGATCGCCTTTGTCATGCTTTCCGCCGTGTACGTCGTCCCGCTCGTCAAGAACAGGGGTCAAGCCTGGAAGCTGCTACTGATCGTACCCTTTTCCTTCCTGTACTTTCCTCTGTACGCTCTGGCCTCGACCCTGGGCATCTTGGGCTTCATCCTGCGTTCCTGCCAGACCGGGCCGGAGCAGGCAGAAGTCCGCGCCTGGTAACGGGCCGACATTCCCGCATCCCCTGGGATCGCCCCTACGTTTGGCGCGTCAGCGCGATGTTGCGCACGCCGGCCAGAGACACGGTGAAACAGGCATAGCGAGAAGCGTCCTCCACTTCCAGCGCGCTTTCCACATCCTTCCCGTCCACGCCGACGGCGACGCCGGGCCAGTCGTCGGGCAGCGGAATACGCACGCGCGCCTGCCGCCCGGACCCGGTGCAGGTCAGCTCGATGCGGCTTTCGTCCTCGCAAAGGCGGAACGCATAGGCCACACAGGCCTTGGAAGCCGCGTAGCGCACCTGCACCCGCGCGGCGGACACGTCGGCCCACGGCCAGCGCGGCGACAGGGTCACGGAGCGCATCAGGCCCTCGTCGTCGCGTACGCCGGCCAACCCTTCGAGAGCGGCGTTGAGCCACTCCGCCATGCCCCACCCGGCGTAGGGAACCTCGTTCTGCGTTCGGAAGCCGGGCATGCCGTTGGGCCAGTACCAAACCTGCGCGCCGCCCGTTCTCGCGAGATGGTCGAGATACTGGCGCAACAGGGCCACACCGTAGCCTTCGCGCCCGCAGGCAAAAGCGGCCCGGCACAATTCGCCGCCGACCCAAGGCATGAGGCCGCCATTGGCATAGCCGCCCTGCCGCAGGAAAGGCTCCTTGAAATAGCCCAGACAATCGGGATAGCCCGGCTGCAGGCTCCACCAGGGATACGCGTCGCCCGTACGCATATGACGCCTGCGGTACTCGTCCACCACGCGACGCGCCTGATCGCTGTCGGCCAGGCCCCGTGTCAGCGCCCAGACGTTGCCCATGGCCAGTTGCTCGGATTCGTCGAAATCGCCGTGATCGATTTCGTCGATATGGACATGATGCAAATACTTGGTTCCGTCCCACAAAAGATCGTTGGCCCGCCGGCGGTAGGCTTCGGCTTCCGCCTGCCAGCGGGCGGCGGCCGCATCGTTCTTCAGCCGGGCATGCATAAGGGACATGGCGGCAAAGGCCAGAGCGTAGCCGCTTTGGTCGCAGACGGCGGTCACATAGCGCTGATCGCCCTTGTCCGAAGCGCCGTTGATGTCGAAATCCCACGTGTCGCAACTGTGCTGGCGCTTGACCAGTTGGCGCTCGGCATCCCAGTGCCGGGAACTGTTGCGCACGTAGTTCAAAGCCCGTTCCAGACGCGGCAGGACATCGGCCAGCCAGCCGTCGTCGCCGGTCGCGCGCCAGGTTTCCCATACTCCGAGAGTCAGGATGTACTCGACATCCGACTCCAGACCGACCCGCCAAGTGCGGCCGTCACGCTCGATGCCGTCCGGAATCATGCCCGGCTCGTCTTGCCGTTCCAAAAAGCGGTCCAAGCCGCAAGTCATCTGTGTTTCCCAATGGCGATAGGCCGGCAGGCCGTACAGCCAATCGCGTAGCCAGATCCCGTCGAAATGCAGGGTGTCGGCCGACATATAGCCTACGAAACGGCCCGCCGCCGTATCGTAGTCGCGCCGCCCGCGCCGCATGGCGTCGCGCGTCAAGGCGTATAGTCCGTCGATGGCGGCATCGCCCGATTCCACCTGCGTCTGGCAGTCGACCTGAAAATTGGAATAGCGGCTGTGGCGTTCGCGATCCGGCCAGTAGAGATAGACGTAGTGGGCGCCCAGCGTTCCGGAAGCCGCAAAACGAGCGCGCCCGCGATTGTCGCGGAGCGTAATCGTCTCCTCGTAGTACAACTGCTGCTCCGCGTCGCAAACCCGTATGCGCGCCTGCTTGTCCCGCTTGGAACGCCCCTCGACGCGCACGGTCACGATATCGAGCGGTCGACAGGCAACGGGTTCCAGTACGAGACGCCCGTAGGCCCCTTCGGTCGCCTCGGGATGAATAGCGCAACAAAGTTTCATGTTCCGTCCCTCTTTCCTCTACTTTATCATCTGATGTTTTTTTGAACTTGCGAAGATCGGTCTTACCTGGCGAATCGATAGGTATGCTCGCCGACGGTCACCACCCGGACGTCGCCCTCGCTGCGCAGCGTCGTAGCCGGCTCGGGTTCCCGATCGGACGTGGCGGTGAGGACATGCAGATAGAGTCGTTTCCCGGGATTGGAATCCGGCGGCGTCACTTCCAGACGGGTGCCCGCCTCCGGGGCTTCCACCCAGGCCAGCGCGGCGTCGTCCGGCAGGAGGGTACGGCAATAGAGCTTGTTCCCGGACAATACCGTCGTCGCCAGCTTGCCGTCCATCTCGCGTTGTCCCTGCATGTACAGCATCCAGCGCTGCTGAACCGGCTTGTCGAGCGTCTCGACGCGGTCGATGACCAGCAGATGCCGATAGCCCAGCCACACCATCTCGCGAGTCCAGGAGCGGCAGCTCTTGCGTACGGCGGCGGAGACGTCGGCCACCGCGCGCGCATACTCGTCCTTGATCTCGAATTCGACCATGTCGCCGGCTTCAACCTTGGATTTCCTCTTCCAGTCGATGAATCGTTTGAAATCGAGCGGCATGTTGTTTTTGACAATTGTGTTGGGATGTTTGCCGTCGTCGCCCTCGCTCGTGAATTTCATGGTGTTGTTGTGCCAGCAGTTTCCGCCGCGCGTTTTGACGTTGTACCAGGGCGCCGCGCGCTGCGCCAGGGAACGGCCGCGCCAGACGTCGAAGTGCGCCGTACTGTGCGAACCGTGCGTATCGAGCGATTCTCCGCATTTGAAAAAGACCACCGTATCCGCCGCCGACCAGCCGCTGCGGAAAAAAGCGTAGCCGTGACTCTCTTGGCCGAACAGGGTCGCCCGTCCGAGTTGACTCAGGGGTTCCGGCTCGATCTCGGGATTGAAGAACAAAAAGAAGTCCCAGACGTAGCCGCCATGATAATCGGACGTGCCGTAGCGCTTATGGATGCTGTCGGCCATGGCCCGGCCCGGCCCGTGACGCAGCAAAGTTGTCAGAATGTCCACATTCGAGCGCATCTGGTGACTGTCGCGATTGCGCCAGAAATCGCCTTCCTTGATAAAGTAGCCGCTGGGCATGGTCATCCATATCTGCCATTCGAGCTGGCGGCGGATCCAGTCGCCCTGCTCCTCGCGAATGGTTGCGAGGACCCCCGCGTCGGTGGCGCTTTCGAAAGCCGCCACCGCCCGGGCCAGATCCGGAAAAGCATGGACCAGTGAATAGTTGCCGCCGCCGCTGGCGCCGCCCTCGTAGTCGCGGAACCGGCCGTACTCGATCAGCGCCCTATGCGCGGCGCGAATGTAGCCGTCGGCCTTGGGACTGTCGCCGTGCAGCGCCAGGCCGATGGCCGTTAGACCGCCAATGGCGCCGGGATAGCGCGAATAGAAAATGGAAGAACTGGAACGGGACAGATAGGCGGAAAAATTATCGCCCCACTGCTCCAGATGCGCGACAGCCTGAAGGCGTTTCTCCTCGTCGAAATCCGGGTGCCCGCGCAGCCAGTCGTAGGCGGAAGCGTACATCTGGGCGGACTGGCCGGAATAACTCGGCGAACTGCCGCTGATCTTGCTTTTCAGCAAGGCGTCAAGGGCTTTCTTCCCTCGCGCCCGGTCGCCGGACACCAGATACTGGAACAAATCCTGCCGCTCGACGCCGCGCTTGCGGTATTCGGCGGTTTGGAACCACTCCTTCATTTTCGCGGTATGCGGCCCCGCCCAGGGCGTAGCGCGCACAAACACGCGCGGCCGCTCCCGGCGCACGCCAAAGGGAGCCCCCTCCACGGCGACCGTCTCGCCCCGCAGGGAGCCGGGCGCCCCCCACGCCCAAAGGGCGAGCAGTCCCGCCGCCAGTCCCGCGGCCCTCGCCCGCAAACCAAACGCATGAACGACCGACGAGTTCCCTTCGCCTTTCCATACGGAATTCATAGCGCCTCCCTTTTCCCGACCGAATGCATTCACAAGTCATTCGGAACATAGGCACGAGTCGCCGGGCCCGTCAACGGGAAATCGGCCATTCTCTATTTCCGCGGACAGGTCGGGAGTTCGTACGGCCTGGAGTCCCAGCGTACACCATTCGCCATCTTCCTTGCGTACGATTTCCGTAAAACCCCGCTCCGCATAGGCCCTCAGAACCGCCGGGCTCTGTTCTCGCAACAGGCCCGCCAGAATCAGAAACCCGCCGGGCCGACGCGTCACGGCGTCGGCGATGAGCGGCGCATGCTCGATCAGCAGGGGGGCCAGCATATTGGCGACCACGGTATCGTAATCGCGCAGAATCGGGCTCTGCGCCAAATCCAGTACGAGACATCTAGCAACAGGCGCGCCGCCTTCGGCATCGGGTGCGACAGCAATGTTGTTCTTGTGAAAGTTTTCGCGGGCGATATGCACGGCCAGCGGATCGTTGTCGAAGGCCGTCACCGTGCGATAGCCCAGCTTGCAAGCGCCGATCGCCAGAATGCCGGATCCGCAGCCGACATCCAGAAACCGGCCGTTACAAGGCACGGGAACCACTTCGTCGAGCAGGGCCAGGCAGGAAACGGTCGTAAAATGGCGGCCGGTGCCGAAACTCATGCCGGGGTCGATTTCGATCGCCATGTCGCCCGGCCGCGCGGCGAGATGCTCCGGATTTTCCCAGGACGGTTTCACGATGATGCGTCGCGAGACGCGCGTCGCATGAAAGTGTTTTTTCCAGGATTCGCTCCAATCCTCGCCGGGCACGAGATAGCGCTCAAGCGGTCCGCCGTCGCAACCGCCCGGCTCGCACAGCCACTGCGTCAGTGCGGCGGCCCGGGCATCGGCCTGCGCGCGCGTAGGCAAATGAAAAAGAAACGCCGCCCGCCGCCGGACATAGTCATAGTCGATATTGACATCGAACCCCAGCACCTCGAGACGGGCCTCGCAGGCGTCGGCATGGTCAAGCGCCACCTCGAAACGCAGCGCGTACACCGGCGGCGGACGTGAAGAAAGCGCATTCAATATCGGCCTACTTTTTCAGACGCGGCAGCAAGGCCTCGAAAAAACGTTCGAGCGTGGCCTCGGGAATGTTGGCGGGCAGATGATTGCCCACCGCGAAAATGGCGCCGCGACAGTCGGCCATTTTCTCGAAAGTCCGATCCAGGGCCCGCAAGGTGTCGTCCCAGTGGCCGAACGTCAAATCGCGGCAGTCCACATAACTGCCCGCCAGACAATGCGACCGCCCGAATTTTTCGACCATGACCCCGAAATCGACACAGGGCTCGAAAATGAAGCCGTCCGCCCCGGCCGCCGCCACGTCTTCCGCGAATTCGGTGAAATCGCCGTCCGAACAGAACAGCACCTTCTTGCCGGCCTCGTGTACGGGCTTCCACAGTTCCGCATAGCGCGGCACGATCGCCTTGCGATAGAAATCCGGATGCATAAAAGCGCCGGCCGTCCACACGAAATCGTCGTGCTGTATGAGAACCTCGGCCGAAGTCCCGGCCCAGGCCCGCATGTGAAAGAGCGTTCTCTGAAAAAAACTGTCGAGCACGCGCTCCATGCGCTTCTGATCGGAGGCGGCCATCAGCAGCATGTCCCAGCCAAAAGCCTCGATCGCGCCCGATACGATACTCTTGTAGTATCCGCCCGTCACCAACTGATGCGGATAGGCGGCACGCTGCTCCTGAATATGCTTCTCGTAGGCGTGAACCTGCTCGTCGAAATCGGGCAGGCCGTATTCCGTTACGGCATCGAAGGCCCACACTTCCTCCGGATCGGAAAAGGGCGATACGGCGGAAGCGCGGCAGTCGGAACCGTCCGCCGCGTAGGAGGCATGCCCCATATTCGTAACCCGCCCCGTCCTGGCCCAGTCGGTCAGGCCGTCCTGAACATGCCAGATAAAATCCATGCCCAGCGCATCGTACGCGCGGGCCAGCCAGCCGGGATGGTCCGGCGCCCGCCCCGCCAGCTTCGCCATGTAGTCGCGATGATAAGGCAGACTGTACTCCGTGTGCCCCCAGCGCTCGCAAGGCTTAAGCCGGATATTGTCCAACGCCGCGCATCCATTCATCGCCGACACTCCTCTCCGCCACTGGTTTCTGAATCAAGAGCCGCATCCGCAGACGCTTACGCACTCTCGCGACAAAAACCGCCTAGCGTAAATCCATGACCCTTGTCAACCGCAATCCGGCTTTGCTAAAAAAACAGATTGCAATTGCCGTCGAAATCGTCTACTGCTTCTGTCGTGTTTAGCAGTGTATTTTTAACCGCCTGAATCCGCGCCAATGTAGGCGACGGAGCCGGGAACCAATCCAGGGAGGAACACCATGGCAGCGCAAGTGGACAAAGACAGTTGCACGGGGTGCGGAGTGTGCGTGGACGAATGCCCGGTCGACGCCATCAAGGTGGAAAACGATGTGGCCGTCGTGGATGCGGACGCCTGCACGGAATGCGGCCAGTGCGTGGACGCCTGCCCCTGCGAAGCGATCACGCTCTAAGTCTCGGAAACAGCATGTGAAGCCGTCCCGGTCGCCAATGATTCGGGACGGCTTTTCCATAGTCAATAGCAATGTTCGGGCCCGGGAAACAGGCCGTCCTCGACCTCGCGACGATAGGCGGAGAAGGCCTGATCCATCATCCGCCCCGCATCGGCGTAGCGTTTAACGAATTTCGGGCTCACCCCGCTGTAGAGTCCGAGCAGATCGTGTACGACCAGAATCTGTCCGTCGCAGTGCGGGCCGGCTCCGATGCCGATCGTCGGTATGGCGACCGCCTCGGTAATGCGCGCGGCCAGCGTGGCGGGCATGCATTCCAGCACGAGCGCGAAAACCCCCGCCTGCTCCAGCTTCACGGCGTCCGCCACGAGACGTTCCCCGTCCTCCGCGCTGCGGCCCTGGACTTTATAGCCCCCCGTTTGCCGAACCGTTTGCGGCGTCAGACCGATATGCCCGAGCGTCGGAATCCCGTTCTGCGTCAGAGCGCTCACCGTCGGCCCCCGCAAGGCGCCGCCTTCGATTTTCACCGCGCCGACCCCGGCCTCCTTGAGGAACCGACCGGCGGTGAGCAGGGCCTGTTCGACCGAGACTTCGTACGAAAGAAAGGGCAAATCGGCCACCACCAGGGCGTTCTGCGTGCCGCGACAGACCGCTTTGCAGTGGTGCAGCATTTCCTCGACGGTAACCGGCAGCGTATGGCTGTAGCCCAGCATGGTCATCGCCAGCGAATCGCCGACCAGAATCAGGGGTATGCCCGCCGCATCCACCCGGCGCGCCATCGAGTAGTCGTACGCGGTCATGCAACACAGCTTTTGACGTCCCTTGGCCTCTTTGATCCGACGCGCCGTCCATTCGTTCGCCATGACAAGGTCTCCTTATGGCCCAATGCCCCTACGGAATTCGCGAAAAAAATCCGCCCTCTCGAGGGCCTTGCAAAACCCGGATCTGCGTCGCGACGCGGCAGACCGAGCTCGCCCGTGCTCATTGGAACGAAAGTTCCGTCCCGCAAGAGATTCCGCAAGAACCTCCTCCCATTTCCGAAAAACGTACTTGATCTTCCGGCGACAATCAAGCATGTTCGTCGGCGGTCGTGACCCGTCCATAATGCGCCATCTTCACGACCGGGGAGGACGTTGCGTGGGCAACACCGACAACGAGCATGCCGCAGGCAAACACGCGGCCTTCGAGAAGATCGTGGCCGAATACGAATCGCCGCTGCTGCGCTATGTAACCCGCATTCTGCGCGACCCGAACGGCGCCCAGGACGTGGTGCAGGACACGTTCGTGAAACTCTACCGACGCTGGAACAGCGTCGTCCGCCCCGACGTCAAGATCTCCAGTTGGCTGTACCGGGTCGCGCACAACGAAGCGGTGGACAGCATTCGCCGCGTCAGTCGCCGCCAAAGCCTGCATACCCGACACGCCGCCGAAAAGCAAATCGACCGTGATAACCTGGAACGCCTGGAACAGAAGAAGGGAACGCCGACCCGCTCCGAACAGGTTCAGGACGCCCTGCAGTCTCTGGACCTGCGCGAACGGCAACTGGTCCTGCTCAAGGTGTACGAGGAGAAATCGTACAAGGAAATCGGCGAAATCACCGGCCTCAATGTCGGCAATATCGGCTACATACTGCATCATGCCATCCGCAAAATGGGACGGCACATGAGGGATTGCGAGCATCATGAACAGTCATGACCAAAAGCCTAACGGCGCCGCGCGAAACTGCGAGGAAATTCAGGGCGTGCTGCTCCCCTATATGACGCGCGAACTGGGCAAGGCCCGCTCCGAACTGGTGAGCCGTCACTTGCGCAAGTGTCCGGAATGCCTGGCGGCGGCCGCGGAAATCCAGGCGACCCTCGACTGGATCAAATCCGAGGCGCTGGAAGACCGTCTGCTGCCCGCGCGTCTGACGGAAAAGCACCGCAAACGCGTGCAATGGAGCGTCAACCATCCCCTGCTGGACTGGATGATCGCGCATCACACGGTCATCTCGCTGTCGGTGGCCGCCCTGGCCATCCTCGGAATCGTCTGGTACGGCTGTCGCGAACGAACGGAACGCGAGAACCGCGCCAGGGAAATCTCGTATCCGATCGATCTGCGCCCGCCGCGCCCGCCACCGCCACCCCTAGAGGACACGCATGTCGAGCCCCCCCTGCCTTGAGGATCTTGCCGATCCAGAACTCATGGCGCGCTCGTCCGAGGATCGGCCCCGCGCCTTCGAAGTCCTGGTCCGCCGCCATCAGCAAACGCTCGTGAACTTTTTTCGGGCCATGGGCGTTTACAACGATGCCGAGGATCTGGCGCAGGTCACTTTCGTCCGCGTCTTTCGCTACCGCCGACGCTACCGGCCTACGGCCAAATTCACGACGTTTTTGTACATGATCGCCCGACAAGTACGCATCGACGCGCTGCGCCGAGCAAAACGGAACGAAACCCTGACGCGCAAACTGACGGAGAACGCCGACGCCGCGGACAACGAAACCCGCAGCGGCTGCACGGATCGGCCGGACGTGGACCGGGCCCTGGACCGCCTGACGCCGGCCATGCGATCGGTTGTGGTTCTGAATTTTTATCAGGGACTCAAATACGAGGAAATAGGCGAGGTTCTCGGCATCCCGACCGGAACGGTGAAATCCCGCATGTTTCAGGCGCTCCGTCACCTGCGACAGGCGCTGGACGAAGACGGAGAAGAGCCACCATGAAAAAAACAACGCCAGCCGAAACAACTGACGCCGCATGCCCGCCCATGACGGAAGCGATCGCCTACCTGCGCGACGAACTGGACGCCGCCCGTCGCACGGCGCTGGAACGGCATCTGGCGATCTGCGACGTTTGCCGCGCGGAAACGGATCGCTTTCGCCAAACCATCGAGTGCATCCTGGCGGCCGCGCCGCGCCAACCCTGCCGCGACCTCTACCCCGCCATCGCCGCCGAACTCAAAGAGCAAAAACACGGCCGGACAAAGATCAAGCGTCTTGTTTTCAGGCCGACTCTCCTCAAGGCGGCGGCCTGGCTGGCCGTCCTCGGCGGCGCTTTGTTCTGGCAGACCCGCAGCGGGCTCTCTCCCGAACGGGCCGGCCGCGCCGCTCCCGCCGCCTCCGCCCAGGTCGTGAGCGAAGCGCTGGCCTGGCTCGCTTCCGTGCAATCGGAGAACGGCGCCTGGAATCCCGCGGCCTGGGGCGGACGTCAGGACTACGAAACGGCGCTGACCGGCCTGACCCTGCTGACCTTCCTGCGACACGCGGACGTCGCGCCGCCGAACCTGCGCGACGCGACTCGCCGCGGAATGCGGCATTTGCTTTCGCAACAGCGTGCCGACGGCGGATTCGGTCCGCGCGCCGCAGGCCATATGTACAATCACGGCATTGCCACCGCCGCACTGCTGGAAGCCCGCCGACAAGGCCTGGCCGCCGACGCTCATAGCGAAACGGCGCTACGGGCCGCACTGGCCTTCCTGGGCGATCAACAGCATCAGAACGGCGGTTGGGGCTACGACCGCAATCCCGCCACGCAACCCAATACTTCCGTAACCGCCTGGCAGATGGAGGCCCTCGCACTGGCGCTGGAAACGGGATACGAGGAATGGACGCCGACTTTCGAAAAAGGTCTGCAATGGCTGCACACCATGGCGGGCGGAGGAGGACGTTTCGGCTATCAACAGAGCGGCGACACGTCGGAACATAGCGCCCTGAACGCCATGGGCGCCCATTGCCTGTTCCGGGCCGCCGCCAACGCGGCGGGCGAATCGGTCGACCGCAACCTGGCGCAGCTCGCGCTGGAACGCGCCGTCGCGGAGTCGGCGGACGACGCGCCGGACTATTACCGCTCCTATTTTCTAAGTTCGGCGCTTAAAGCCAGCGCCCACCCGCGCCACCTACTGAAACGGGCGCAGTTGCAGGCCAACCTCAGCCGCGAACGCAACCGCAGCGTCGCGCTGGGCGGTTCCTGGAACCCTTCCGACCAATGGGGCCCCGTAGGCGGCCGCATCTACGCCACCGCCATGGCGACCCTCGCGCTGCGCTAGGCGAGGTTTTCGTCGCCAGAGTGCGCAAACGTCTGTGGATGTGCGGAACGAAGTATGACGCCCTCTCTGCGTCTCAGCGTCTCTGCGGGAGAACCATTCGGGAAATACTCGCTTGTTCTAAGACGGGCCCGCAACCGACTGCACGAGCGTACGGTAGTCCGTCTTGCCGGAACCCAGCACGGGAATAGCGGACACCTGCCGGGCGACACGAATATTGTGCAACGGCGAAAACCCCTCTTCGCGCAGCGCCTGGTTGGCCTCCTCCCGCGAGATGCCGCGCACGCTGAACAGGGTGATTTCCGGCGCATCCTCGCCCGGCGCATCCACGGCCAGAACGGGACCCTCCTCGCCGCCGCCGCCAAAGCGCCGCAGCAGCGTCTCCTCGATGGCCGGCAACGAAATCATCTCGCCGCCCAATTTGACAAAACGCTTGAGACGCCCCCGGAAAAACAGCGTGCCGGACGCATCCTCCTCCACCAGATCGCCGGTGCGATAGAAAGACCGACCGGCATGCTCCACAAACGGCGAAGCCCCCTCGTAGCGCAAGTAGCCGCCAAACACGCTGGGCCCGCGCACCAGCAGCATGCCGCGCCGACCGGGCGGACAGACCTCGCCCGTCGTTTCGTCCACAATCGCGTATTCCAGCGAATCCATCACCTTGCCGATCGAAAACGGCACCGGCGCTTCCGGCCGGTTGACCGATACGACCGGCGAACATTCCGTAATGCCGTAGCCCTCCAGGACGGTCATGCGCGGATTCGTCGCCCGCAATCCCTCGTAAACGGGTTCCGGACACTTCTCGGCGCCGGTCACGCCCAGGCGCAACGACGCCAGATCCTGCGGCGCGGCCCCGCGCAAAATCCCGCTCAGGAAGGTCGGCGTGCCGGCCATCACCGTGACCTTGTAGCGCTCGATAATGCGGGCCAGCACGGCCCCTTCGGTGGGGTTGGGATGATACACCGTACGCAGTCCGCTAATCAGCGGCAAGGCGAAGGTCAAGGTCAAGCCGAAAGAGTGGAAAGGCGGCAGGAAGCCGATCAGAATGTCGGAGGGCCGCAAGGCGCGGATGGCCAGAACGTCGCGGATGTTGGCGAGAATGTTGGCGTGCGTCAAAGGTACGGCCTTGGGCATGTTTTCGGAGCCGCTCGTAAACAGGATCGCGACGGTATCCGGGACGGACGCCTTTCTCAGCTCGTTCCAGGAGAAATAGGAAAGCGCCTTGGCCCGCAGTTTCGCCTTTAGAGGCATGGCTGCGCCGACATCCTCCAGAAAAACGAAGGACGCCTCGACCTCTCCGAAACGCGTGCCTTGCGCCTTGAGTTTCATCGTCAGTTTGCGGGCGGTAACAATTCTCTCGATCTCCAGCAACTGGCTCATGTGACGCATTTGCCGTTCGCCGGTCGTCCAGTTGATCATGACGGGAACCTTGCCGGCAAACAGCAGAGCCAGCCATACGATGCCGGCGACCGGCGTAGCAGGCAGCATGACGCCGACGCGTGCGCCGGGCAGCTCCGCCAACGGTTCCTTGAGCGCGTAAATGGCCGTCACCAGGTCGCGATAGGTCTTCACCCCCGCGCCCGGATCGGCCACGATACTGGCGCCCGGCTGCCGGGCGGCCTGCCGCAGGAAGGCCTCCGTCAGCGTAGTCGCCCCGGTCGGCAGACACAAGTCGGCATCTCCGCGTCCGGCCGCACGCCGAAACCAGCGCTCCGGCACGGCCGGCAAAGCGTCGGCCCGTCCGGCCAGCGCCTCGCCGGCCGCCGCCGCCACCACGTCCCCCGCCGTCTCCAGCATATCGGCGCCGGGAACCTGAAATCCGAACTCCTGCTCGATCCAAACGGCCAGTTCCACACGCGACAGCGAATCCATGCCCAAGTCGTTCGCCAGTCGCTGCTCGGGTTTGACCTCGGCATGCCCGCTCAACTCCGCGATCTTGGCCAGCGCCATCGCTTGAACCGCCGCCGAGGCGGTCGCGCAGGCCTGGCGGCCCCGCCGCTCCGGCGGCTCGGCTACAGCGCGTATTCCCCGAGATTCAAAACGAGTGTACGGCACATAGGTATTGGGCGGCGGATTGTCGTTGAAAAAATTTTCGATAAAGGCGTTGATTTCCCGGCGCCCCGCCTGCGCCGGGAACGCATCCGGCTCCCACAGCACGATATCCACCGGACGGCGGGGCGCAAAGAATATTCCGTTAAGCAGCAGCGTTTTGACGGCCTTGCGCAGGATCAGGCCCAAATCCGGATAGCCGCCGTCGGCCCGCGAGAAAACGCTGCCCCACAACCCGCGGGTGCGCACCAGAACGACCCGCGCGTCGGGCGCCGCCCGCAACAGCGTTTCCACCCCGCTATTGGAGCCGATCTCCTCGCGGCGCGAGCGCATGATATGGCCGGCGGGATACAGCAGCACGTTCTCGCCGGCGGCCAGCAGACGCGCGCACTCGTCGAGGCTGCGCTGAATCCCCTCGCGGGCCGCCGCTCCGTCGCGGGCGGCGTCCGCCAGACGTACGACGCCGAACCGCCGCGCCAGCCAACGCAGGACGGGCCGGTCCACCTGACTCTCGTCGGCCAGCATGTGCATGCGGAAACGCGGAAACAGGCGGCTCGCCACAAGGAACGGATCGATCAGGGCGGGATG
The DNA here is from genome assembly GCA_964646045.1 of uncultured Victivallales bacterium. Lineage (GTDB taxonomy): Bacteria > Verrucomicrobiota > Kiritimatiellia > UBA8416 > SLMC01 > CAZYAW01. Next base: position 16,968 of record CAZYAW010000111.1, read on the forward strand.
CGAGGGCAGGAACAAAATGCCGGATCCGTCTCGCTTCTGCGCCACCGTCTCGATCCCGGCGAAGGAAACACGATAGCGCAACGCCAGCAGCCGGCGCCCGAACAGGCAAATCAACCTCTCCAGCATAGCCCCTCCCCGCGTAGCCGCATAAAAAACCCTCCTGTCAACCTATCTTGAGAGTGACGAGTTCTTCTGTGCCGCCAACTCTAGACCATCCGCAATATCAAGGTCAATATTTTTGCGCAGGAATTTCGCCGGGATATGCCGGGTGTGTGCCTTCACGAAAAATTCGGGAAGGCTGTGGCGCAAGGCGACGGCCACAACGGTCTCGGAAGGAGGCATGCCGGAAAGGTTCTGGCAAACCTGGGAACGCGGGCCTCCGGCCCGCAGAGTGCGGACGAGACGCCTGCGATCCCATCGAAATCACGACGACCGCCACCTGCGCGACGGCGGCGCCGGCTCCCGCGCCTACGCCGAAGCGTCGGCGTATGCCTGGCCTTGGCTCTGGCTAGACTCGCCGAGCTTTCCTCGACAATTGCAACTTCAGACTTCCTGACCTCGACAGAGGATTGGGACTGTTCTGCGGAAAACGAGTGGGCACATTCTTAGTGGCATGGGCGTCCCGCCCATGAAATATTTCGAGATAACACGGGCAAGATGCCCGTGCCACAATTTCAAAGTGTGCCAAAGCATATTCCTGCGAGGTCAGGAAGTCTGAAGTTTGCAGATTTGGGCGGGTAGGCGCCCGCCCGGCCAGGCGGGATGCATCTGCGTGCAAAATGTGAAGTTATTTTTGCGCGGGCCTTTAGTGGCATGGGCGTCCCGCCCATGAAATATTTCGAGA
>CAZYAW010000112.1:0-16396 GCA_964646045.1 uncultured Victivallales bacterium
TGGCGTGCTCGGACAGATCGTGTTTGAGATTGTACTTGTGCACCGCCCGCAGGTGGCTGGCCACCTTCTCTCGATCGAGTACTTCACCTACGCCGCAGACCAGGGCGATCCACGCCCCCAACACACCATCCGACAGGCAGCCCTTGCCATATTGATACTTGGGTCCCTCCTTCTTCAGCAGCTCGAGTGCCTCGGGCGAATATCCGGCGTGGAAGCTGGGAACCTCCACCGGGTTCTTGGCCCGCAAGCCCTCCCACTGCACCTTCTGAAAGAAATACTCGCCGTCGTACAGTTCCGTCTCGAGATACTTGCGTCCCTTGGCCAGCAGATCCTCGTAGAGGGTGACGTTGTCGCCAACCGTCTTGCCCATGCTCACCGCAGCGGCCAGGGCGCCGAGATAGAAGCTCGTGCACATGCCGTCGGGACCCCAGAACTCGATGTCGTACGTGTTGTGGTGAGGTTCGCGCAGAACTCCTTCTTCCGTCTGATCCCATGTCCTGATACAATAGTCCAGACTGGACGCTACCTTCGGCCAGAAGTCCCTCATCCAGGCAGTGTCGCCTGAGATCCGCCATTCTCTGAACATTTTCATGATGCCGCCGAGCTGGCCGTCGGCTGCGGCGTGCGATTCGTGGTCTGCTGCGTCACGGATCGGCAATGCCGCGCGGAAGACCTGGTGCCCTTCGCCGTTCTGGTTTTCGGTGAACTCGGTCAGGCGCAGAGAACGTTCGAGTTCCGGAAAGAGATGCGGCAGGGCCTGTGCATAGTTCCAGACGTGCGTGCAGGAACCTGCGCAGCATCCACTTCCGTCGCAACAGCCCTCCCAAGCCCATAGCCGACCGTCCGGTTGACGAAGAACTGTTGGAGATTTGAGAATGGTCAGATTGGCGGCAACCGCTTCCGTCACTTCCGGCGGCAATGTTGTGTCGTAAAAGCATTCTCTAAAACGCTCGCTGTCGCGGCGCAGACGTTCCCGGTTGGCCCTGGCGTATTCGACAACGGATTCGACGGACGCGAACCGCCCGGCATACCAGGGTACGTGCGTATCGCGCAGAGAAGATGATGTTCCGCTACAGCAAGTCTCCGTTTCTGCGCCATAGCGTAGTTTTGTCTTCGGCACGTACCAGTTCAGGAGAATCGTTGCCGTACGTTTTTCGCCTGGAAGAAGGGAGAATGGCAGGTAAGCGCTGCCGCCGGGGCTTGGCTTCCCTTCCGTCACCGGTGGATTGGCGATCACGTCCCCTCTGTCGATATGTTGCCACAGAATCGTGGCCGCATCGAACCAACCGCCCCGGAACCAGGCACAGTCAACACTTGCGTCGGGATCGAGAAGGCTTACGGCGAAGGCGCCCTCATCCGACGGCGCCTTGTCCGATCCGGGCTGGCGAAGAACAAATCCTTGATGGATGCCGGCCACCGAGGCTTCTTCAGACGAAGTGGACATGAAGTTTGCGGCGTGGAAAGAAAAAACGGAATCGACGGGCTTCTTCGTCTCGTTCAGAAACGTATACTCCAAAACGGCCATGGGCAGGCTCGAGTCGTCTGCATTGCCTGGCAGGAATGGACTCCATGCGGTCAAACGGCAGCGCAACGGAATGCCGGAACATGCCAGTTCGATTTCGGCAAAGGGGAAGGGAGCATCGAAACGCGCGGTATCGAAACGGGGGAATCCGTAGGTTCGTCCGTTTGCGCCGTTACCCGATCCGCGTTCTCCGAAAATCTTCCATTCTGGAACCGGGCCTTCCAGCAATCGGGCCGTTCTATCGTGCCCGAGGACTTTCAGGGCCGCGAAAATCATCGGTTCGTTGAACATATCCGGAACGTTGCGCACCGAGACATGGGACAAAGAACCGCTGCCTTCCAAACAGACCATCCCGGCGCCGATTCCGCCCAGAGGAAACGCCACGCGCGACAGATGAGTGCCTTCATACACGGCATGACCGGAGTGTCTAAGATGTTTTCTCATGTTTGATTTCTCCCTTTTTTTGCGATACGTTGGATTAAATTGTCGTACCGCTCACCCAACCAACTTACGATGGCACAGAGATTCTCCGCTAACCGGTGCTTCGGTTGATCGTGGTATCCGACGGCCTTTTCCCAAGGCGGGTCGTCGCCATGGTTACACGAATGATTATAGTACACGATAGTTCGTCATCTCTCTCCTGTTCGCATTGAGGGTTCCGGCGCCAGCCGACTACTTGTGCGCGATGGCGGCCCACAGTTCCGCCGCGTTGTCGGCGCGCAAGATGCGGGCGCGGCCTTCTTCGTCCAGCGCCTGACTGATCATGGCCATGAACTGCATGTGGGGCGCGGTCAAATGTTTGGGCGAGAGGGTCAGCACGACGATGCGGGTCGGCTGGCCGTCGATGGAGTCGAAGTCGCAGCCGTCCCTCTTGACGCCGATCGCGCAGACCAGGCGTTTGACCGCGTCCGTTCTGCCGTGCGGAATGGCGATACCGAATTGCATGCCGGTGGAAAGACTCTTCTCGCGCGCCCAGATATCTTCGCGCGCCTGCTGGCGATCGCCGACATAGCCTTTGGCATGGAGCAGATCCAGCAGTTCGTCGATAATCGACGCCTTGTCGGCGCCTTGCAGGGCGGCGGTGACGGCGTCGGGCGGAATGTAGCGCATGAGGGCCGGCTGAGCGACGACGGACGCGGCGCCGCTTTGCAGTTTTTTGCCGATCGCGGCGATATCCAGCGGGCGCCGCAAGTCGCGCAGGGTCTGTTCGAACTCGGCGACGACTTCGTACATGGCGGTATTGATGAACGGCAGGTCGGATTTGCCGCAGGTGAAAACCAGTTCGGACCGGTCGCGGGCCAGTCCGATGACGGTTTTGTTTTTGCGGAACTGGAAGAGTTTCTGGCGGCCGAGCGTATGGACGAAAAATCCTTCCGCCTCGAAGGCCCGCAGCAGTTTGGCGGTGAGCAGTTCAGCCATGGAGTCGGACGGAAAATCGAAGCGGGCCGACGTGTCGCGGTCGTCATGGCGGTTGCGGTCGGTGCCGGTGCGCGAGCCGGAGAAGGCGAGGGAGAGCAGCGGCGGCGCCAGCAGAGACGTGACGAGCACCATCAGAACGACGACGCTGAAGAGGCGTTCGTCCAGCGCGCCGACGGTCAGGCCGACTCCGGCCATGATCAGCGTCACTTCTCCGCGCGGCAGCATGCCGGCGCCGATGCGGAAGGCGCCGAGCTTATTGAAGCCGCCGAAGAGGTGCGCCGGGATGCCGCAGCCGGCCAGTTTGGCCAGTCCGACAATCAGTACGAACGCGAATCCGAAGGCCAGCGTACTGACGGAGGCCATGCGGTGCAGGTTGACCAGGGCGCCCATGCCGGCGAAGAAAACGGGAACCAGCAGGTTTTGCACAGGCTCGGTTTTTTCCCGGATCACGCGGCTGATGTCGGTGCCGGAGAGGGAGAGGCCCGCCACGTAGGCTCCGATGATCATGGCCAGCCCCACACCCTCGAAGAGTCCGGCCAGAATGAGGGCCAGTCCCAGCGCAAGGGCGGCAATGGCTGAACGGTCGCCAAAACATTTGAGCAGAAAGCCGATCTTCTGCGAGGCCCGCAGTCCAATGGCCGTGGCCACAAGCCAGATGCCCAGCGCCTTGAGCGCAATGCCGCCCACATGCAGCCAGTCCATGCCGCCGTTGAGGGAGGCGCCTGCCACGCCGAGCCCCACCGCCAGCAGCACAATGCCCAGCACGTCGTCCACCACGGCCGCCGCCATAATCGTGGAGCCCTCCGGAGAGTCGATTTTCTGCCGTTCGGACAGGATGCGCGCGGTAATGCCCACCGAGGTGGCGGTGGCGATGATGCCCATGAAGAGCGGCATGGGATCCAGCCAGTGGTACGTGGCGCCGAACAGGAGGGGCGAGAGCAGCACCACCAGAAGATTTCCCGAGAAGAAGGAGAGCAGGACGCCGCCCACGCCCACCAGGCTGCCCACGGCCGAATAGCGCAAAAAAAGTTTGACATCCGTTTCCAAGCCCACATTGAACAGCAGAACGAGCGAGGCCACGGTGCAGATGCCGTACAATTCGGGAGAAAGCGTGTTCCCGCCGACGACCGGGAAGAGGCCCTCGGGAAATCCGGGCAGCGCCAGATGGCCGAGCAGGAAGGGGCCGACGGCCACTCCGGCCAGCAGTTCGCCCAGTACGCCCGGTAGACGCAGACGTTCCGCCAGCATGTTGCCGAAACGGGCGGCCACCAGAATCGTGCCCAACTGCATGACCAGGTACATCATGCGTTCGCCCATGTCGAAAGCGTGGGCCGCGTCGGCGTTTTGCGCCCGGGCGGTAGCGGCCGCCGTCAGGCAGAAAAGGAAAACCAGCGTTTTTTTCATAGCGGCGATCTCTGGGCGGCAACGGCCGGCGGCAATCGAAGGGCCCGGCAGAGGCCGAACAAACAGAAAAGGCCGGAGCCCATCATAATTCAGGCGGATCCGCAAGCGTTTTTAACATCCTGATGATTTTTCGGTCGGCGGCGGGAAAGGCCACTTCGTCGAATTGCGCGGGATGCAGCCAGCGCAACTGCTCGTGGGCGTGACGGCGAATGCCTCCGCTCTGCGGACGGCAGAGAAAGGCGTGCAGTACGATGCGGAAATGGCTGTAGGCATGTTTCACGACGCAGAGGGGCTCCAGCGTCTCGATTTCGATCGCCAGTTCCTCGCGTATTTCGCGGCGGGCGGTTTCTTCCAGGGTCTCGCCCGGTTCGCGCTTGCCGCCGGGGAATTCCCACAATCCGCCCAGCAGTCCGCGCGAGGGTCTTTTGCCCACGAGGTATCGGCCGCGCCGGCGCAAGAGACAGGCCACCACTTCGATGCAGGGAATCTGTTTGGCGGGCGAACGGCGCGGGAACCGCGCGACGGCCTTCCTGCGATGGGCCCGGCATTGCGTTTGCAGGGGGCAGCGGGGGCAATGGGGTTTTCCGGGAACGCAAACCAGGCGCCCCAATTCCATCAGAGCCTGATTGAAGTCGCCGGGTCGCTCCTGGGGCAGGCGGGCGGCCAGAAAGCGGGCGGTTTCGCGGGCGGCGCCGTTGCGGGCGAGAAAGCGGGCCATGACGCGGAGCACATTGCCGTCCACGACGGGAACGGGCTGGCCGAACGCGATGCTGGCCAGCGCGGCGGCGGTGTATTCGCCAATGCCGGGTAGTTGACGCAAGGCGAGGGCCTCCCGCGGTATGCGGCCGCCATGGTGCGCGACGATTTGGCGGGCCGCCCGCTGCAGGTTGCGGGCGCGCGCGTAGTAACCCAGCCCTTCCCAGGCCTTGAGGACGTCTTCTTCGTCGGCCCGGGCCAGCGCGCGCAAGCTCGGGAAGCGCCGCATAAACCGAAGGAAATAGGGGATGGCCGTTTCGACGCGGGTCTGTTGCAGCATGATCTCGCTGATCCAGACGCGGTAGGGCGTCGCGCGTCGTCGCCAGGGCATAGGCTCCTTGTTCGTGTCAAACCAGTCGAGTAGAGACTGCGTCCACGAGGGGACCGGAGCGTCGGTGAGGCGGGAGGTCTGCGCATGCATGGGTTAACAACCCCAGGGTTCGTCGCCGCGCGCCAGGTCGGGGTGCCAGGCGGAAACTTTTTTCGGGTTGGGACAGGGGGGCGCGCCATGGTCGCCCGCGACGCGAAGGCGGTGCTGGTCGGTTAGGACGAGCAAAATGTTCGGGCGTTCGTTGGGCATCGTTTTACGATCCTCCCGGCAGGTCTAGCTCTGTTGCAGCCATGCGGCGACGCGCTCTTCGTCGGCGGCCGTCCAGCCGGTAAAGGCGTTGTCCATGATGGCATGATAGTCGGACGTGGGGTTTTCCGCCAGACTGTAGGAGTCGTCCCAGTACAGGCCGCGCCGGGCCTGACGCTGGAACTGCGCGAAATTATGCTTGCGGTACTCCTCCCAGATGCGGAGCGTGGCCGGGCGGTCGACGGCGCCGTCGAGAATCGCCAGCAGTTCCGCCGCCGTCCGCGGGTTCCGCGCGACGAGATCGTGCAGCTCGCCGGGATCCTCGCGTACGTTGAAGAGGCGCGCGGGGTAGCCCTCGTGGACAATCAGTTTGTAGTCGTCCCGGCGGATCATCCAGGACAGGGTGTTGGACGTGACCCCCGAGTAGCTGGCGAGAGCCCATCCGCGGCTGCTCGTCGTTTCGCCGCGGGCCAGCGGCATTAATGATTCGCCGTCGAAGTGGGCGCGCGGTTCGAGGCCGGCCAGTTCGCAGATCGTTGGCGCCATGTCAATCAGCGAGACCGGCGTTTCGATGCGCCCGCCGGCCCGGATATCCGGTCCGCCGCTGATGATCAGGGGAACGCGCGCCGAGCCTTCCAGCAGGCTCATTTTGTAGTACTGCTGATGTTCCAGCGCCATTTCGCCATGGTCGCTCGAGAAGATGACGGTCGTTTCGTCTGTCAGTCCGGCTTCCTGTAGAGCGGACATCAGTTCCCCGACGATGGCGTCGGCTTCCGCGCACATGGCGAAGTAGATGCGGCGTACCGTTTTGACGGTTTCATCGTCCAGTCCGTAGCGCCAGGCCTTGGATTTTTTCTGGTATTCCTCGGCGGGATGCCCGCTCTCGTCCACGGGCGGCGCGTCCACCGCTTCGGCGGGAATTTGGTCCCACCAGTAGCGGTTTGTGAGAAAGGGCGCGTGGACCAAGGTGGGGTTGAGACAGAGGAAGAAGGGGCGGTCGCCCTCTTTGCGCGAACGGATGAAATCGATGGCCCGCCCGGCGCTTTGCCAGTCGCCGCGATGATACTGGCGTTCCCGACCGGGATCGACGCTGAAGCGCTGGGCGGTATCGGCGTTCATGACCGGGTACGAGGCGGTGTTGAGCGGTTCCAGAAAATCGGCGATTCGGTTCATTACGGAATGCGTGCCGGTCAGATAATCCATGTGCTTGCCGAGCAACAGCACGTCGTGGCTGGCGCGCAAGGCCTGGTGGTAGGTCCACATGCCCTGTTCCAGTCCCTTGAAGTTGCACCAGCTTTCGCAATGGTGCGTATAGGCGCCGGAGAGCATGTTGGCGCGCGAGGGGCAGCAGATGGGGTTTGTGCAGTAGGCGTTGCGGAAGAGGGTTCCCCGTGCCGCCAAACGGTCGATGTTCGGCGTCGCCCCGGCCAGCGCCGGGTGGATGCCCTGACAGCCCAGCATGCGTCCGTCCCAGCTCTCGGTATGATAATGCAGAATGTTGCGTGTTTTCATGATCGCCTTTCCGGATCTTTCCCTCTGTTTCCCCGCGCGTTGCTCATAACTCGTAATGGCTGGATGATTCACTCGTCAAGCGCAAAGCGGAAGCGTTTGTGGTTGTGTCGTCGGGTCCGGTTGTTGTACAGGGGCTTTTGCATTGAAGAGTGTCGTCGCCGAGGCGGGCGCGCACCGGCAGGCAAGCGAACTGTTGACGGGACCATTCCATATGACGACCAAACCGTTTGAGTTGCGAGTGACGTTTCCCGGCTGTCCGTCGGAGCCCGACGTGCCGTGGAACCGGGAGACGCTGTCCATCCTGCGCGATATGGGGTTCAACACTGTTCAGTTGAACATTGCCTGGGGCAGTCGGCCGGGCGACGAACCGCTCAATCTCGAGGACGTGGTGCGGACGGACGGCTTGGATCTGCCGCCGATCGCGCCGCTGCCGCTGCGCAGCGGGTCGGACGGGCCGGCGGTGGCGCGGCGCCGCGCCCGTTTGACCGAGCGTATCGCCCTGTGCCGCAGTCTGGGACTGCGCAGCGTTTTCCATTTCGGGGCGCCCTACAACATGCACGCGCGTTTCGGCGACACGCCGCCCCGCTGTCTGTCCGACGAGGCGGTGGTGCGGTACTACGAAACGCTGATCGAGGCGTTTCACGAACAGTATCCGGGCGTCGACGACGCGCTGTTGTACACCTACGATCAGGACGCCTGGTTGTGCAGCGAATTTGGCGACTGCGCACGCTGCGCCGGCGTGCCCCTGCATCGGCGCGTGCCCGCGTTTGTCAATCGGCTGGCGCAGGCCTGGCGGCGCGGCCGGCCGCAAGGTCGCCTCTGGTGGGAGCCGTGGGAGCTGTCCGCCGGTCAGGTGCTGGCCTCCGTGGAGCGGCTCGACGCCTCGTGCGTGGGGCTCGCTCTGCATGCCAACATCGCGGAAGTGATGGCCACGCTGCCGGTCGACCGCTGGCTGCGCAACACGGTGGCCATGAGCCGGGAAGCCGGTCTGCCGGTGATCGTGGAGTATTTTCTGGGTGCGCCGACCGAGGAGGTGGAACCCTACGTGGCGCTCTCCTGGCCTTTGGTTACCTGGCGCGGCCTGCAGGCCATCGCCGCCCTGGACGTGGCGGGCGTCAAGGAATACTACGGCTCGATTCCGACCCGACCGGACGCCAATTTGGCCATGACCGCTCTCTTCTTCGCCCGCCCCGACCAGACGGAAGACGAGGCGCTGCGGCGTCTGGCCGAACCTTTTGGCGATCAGGCGCAGAATGTCATGGCATTTTGGCGCCTGACGAGCGCGGCCATGGAACGCTTTCCGTGGGAGACGTCCTGGTACATTCGCAAAATCGGGCGCTGCGATCCGCAACACGGCATGGAGGCGGCCTTTTTGCGCGGACAGCAGGCGCATACGCCTTCCTGGGAGTCGACGCGACGAGCCATCTTCATGAAAACCGACAATGCGGGTCCGGACGCCTGGCTGCTGGAGGATGTACAGATTCGCTGCGATCTTGCCGCTCGACTGCTGAGCGAGGCCCTGCCTTTGGGCGAGCAGGTGGCGCAAGCGGCTCCGGAACCTTATGCGGCGGCCATGCAGGCGCAGGTGGCGGAAATTGCGGGCTGGCGCCGGCGCGCGCTTTCGTACGTGTATCATATACGCGAGACGAATCTGACGGCCCTGATTCGGCGCCGGCTGAGCGACGGTCGGGCGGCGCCGGCGGCCGTCATGCGCGAACTGCGGGAGACACTGGAGATGGATGTGCGCAACGGCCACCTTGCGGCGGCCGCCGCTTTGGACTGTCTTGACAAAGACGTTTCGGATTTTGTGCGGCGCTACTTTGTCGAGGCGGAGAAAGACCGCGTCTCCAAGGGCGGCAATTCATTGACGACCCGCTAAACATGATCGGTCTCGCTTATTTTAGGATTAGGAGGCTCTTGCAAAACCCATGCATTCGCGATTCCGGGTAGGGACGTTTCTCCGCAACGTCCGCGGACGGCTCGGAGAGCCGTCCCTACCGATGGGGTTTTGCAAGAGCCTCTTAGGGCTATGGTTTCACACGTTCTCGTCCATCCGTCGCGAGCCTTCCATTAGAAGCGACATAAGCGACGCCTCGATAGTTCTTGGGGGCGGGTTTTCAATGCGGGTGACGGCAAACGTGCCTTCGCGCCATTGCATCAGCCTGTAAAAGGCTTCGATCCCCGTTTGATCGCCCAGTCGCGCGTCAATTACCTCGCCGTTGTACACGGTCACGTCCCCGTTTTCCTCGTCGCGACAGAGCAGAATGCGCATGTTTTTGCCGCCGGCCGTCAGGATCTGGATCATGTCGGTAAAGGGCATGTCTTCGAGCGGCCCGCTCACGCAACCGAGGTCTTCATCGTCCTCGCTGTGGCGTACGGCTCGCGAGACTGTCAAACGTTCGAGTTTGATGAGGAGCGTGTCGGGATCGGCCGATTTCGGGACGGCATCGTCGGCGCCCGCCTGCAGCGCGATTTTTTCGGCATGCCGCCGGCCTTGGCCGGTCATGACCAAAAAGGGGATGACGGCGGTCGTCGCATTTTCCTTGATTTGGCGACAGAAATCGATGCCGCTCTCCATCGGCAGGTCGGCGTGGGCCAGAATGGCGTCCGGCACAAAGTCGGGCAGGATGCGGCGGGCTTCATCCGCCGTGGCCGCTATGCGCAGATGATAGCCGCGGCGCCGCAGACGAGGGGCCAGCAACGGAGTGATTTTTTCGTCGGGATCGACCATCAGGACGCGACCGCGGAAGGGAGCCGGTTCCGCATGCAGAAACTGATCGTCCTGCAACAGCTTGAGGAAGCGGCGCGCCATCAGTTTGTCGCCCGGATAGCGAACCCACTGCCGCTCCAGAACGGCTAAAGCCTCGCCGGGCTCCGTGTCGAAAAGGGGATCCGCCTTGCGGGTTCGCTCGCAAAAAGCGAGCAGGGCGACGAGACGGCTTTCGGGCGCCGGATCGTCGGGGTCCAGCGTGTGTTTGAGGCGGTGTGCTTCGGCCAGTTGCCGACGCATGAGCGGCTGACCTTCCATCATGGACATCCAGACGGCCAGAATGGCTCGTCGCGCGTCAAGCGGAGAAAAGCGGCAGCGCGCGGCCAGTAGGTGCGCATACTGCGCGCGCCGTTCCATAGTTTCAAAAGACACGGAATTTGTATGCGCATTGGCATGCGCCAGTGTGCGCGCGACCAAAATGGCGGCATTAAGACGTTTGGTCTCCGCGCTGTCGTTGGTGCGGCTCATGGCTACGGTGCGATGGGCATGTCGTTGAGAGCGTCCAGAAGGGCACGATCCGGACTCATGCCCTTGGGCAGACCGGTGACGTGTACGACTTTGGCGATTAAATCTTCCATGCTTTTGACGCTTTCCCGGGCCAGTTCCAATAGGGGCGGTGCGGAGACTTCCAGAGCGGGTGCATCCATCTTGGCCAGCATGTCGAGGGTGCAGGCGACCACACTGAGCGGCTGACTGAATTCCTGGGTGATTTCGCCTAAAATGCGGATGACCGAGCGCTGTTGCGATGCGGTCATGGCGCGGGAACGAGCCCCCTGCTTTTTTTGCGGGAGAAGATCGGACTCGTCTTCCCGCAGCGGCGGCTCGGCGACGGTCGTTTCCCCGGCCAGCATCTCGGCCAATTGGGCCAACGCCTCTACTTTCTCGTCGGTCTGCGCCAGCGCGGCATCCACTTCCGATCCGATTTTCGCGAGAACTTTCATGAGCCCGCTGTTTTCCGCCGGTGCGGCCGAACCGCCCGCCGGAACATGGGCGACGGCTTCGGTCAGGTCGGTCAGCAGCGCAATCAGAGAGGATACTTCTTGCGTGTCGTCCTGCGTGCCGTCGCGCACGGCGGGGTCGGCGACGGTAGTGGCCCCGAAATTTCTCCCGGCTGGCGCATCCGTATGGTCGGGGGGCGGTTCCGCCAGTCCGCTGCGGATGACGATCTTGCGCCAGTCGTCCTCGCTCAGGCCTTCTTCGATCAGCTTGTCTTTGAGCGCCGAATCTTGCAGCGCCGTGACTCCTTTTTTGCGAATAAAACGGGCGAGTCTGGCTTCATCGTCGTTCACGGCCCGACTCTTGCGGGCGTACTGTTCGATGAGATCGGAGGCTTGCAGCTCCTCGGTCATGTCGGAGACCGCTTCACTCACCTCCGATTCCGCCAGCGCATGGCCCTGCCGCGCGGTTTCCTTGAGTCGATCGAGAATGTCCTTTTCAAGAATGGTCAGGGTTTTTTTGATGGCGCGCTTGCCCTTGCGCGTTTGGGCGCCGGGCGCGCGATTGAGGGAATCGAACGTACGGCGCAGGCATCCGACTACGATGTTGCCCAGAGTTTCGCCACCTTCCACCTCGGCCTGACGGCTGTCGACGACCGCCGACTTCATGATCAGGTCGGCCAGTTGGCCGGCGTTGGTGGCGGCCGCGTCAAGGTCTTGCAGCGGCTGCTCCGCAGCGGGCAGGCTGCCGGCTCCGCCTTTCAGAAAGGCGACGATTTGGCGAACTTGTCCGCCGTCGAAGCCGCTAAGAGACTCCGCTTGCGCGGCGACATCGCGCTGGACGACTACTTCGTCCTCCGCCACGGCGCGATAGACGGTCTTTTGCGCTTTGAGATGACTGAAACGGCTGGCGTCAAGCAGAGGCGGCTCGTGGCCGGAATCGGAGTCCGGCGCGCTGTCGTCTTGTTTTTGAGGCGCACGCATTTTCCCTTTGATCAGCGCCTTGGCGAATTCGCCGAATTCCTCGCGCGACAGCCCTTTTTCCAGTGTAATGCCGTTGACGCCGAGCGTGGCCACGGCCTGAGCGAAGGTTCCCATGAGAGGATTCTTGATTTCCAGCGCCTCGCCATCGGCGAAAAGCTGGCCTTCGGCGACATGCATGGATATCTGGTTCTTCTCGTCGAGCTGACGCGAGAGCGTGGCAAAAGCCTGGTCGAGCGTGGCCTGCGCGATCGAGTGGTCGGTTCCATAGAGATGGGCGTTGGCGATCGCTTTGCCCATCTGCTGAGTGAGCAAGGGAATGCCTTCGATGCTTTCCGCCGACAAGGAGCCGGCCAACGTCGGCGTATCTCTTTTCCCCGACGCAGGTTCGGAGTAGGGTTTTTTTGGTCGAATCAGTGGCATGACAAGTTTGTCCCGTACGTCTTTAAGAGAAAATAAAATAGCCGCAACAGGAGCGGCTTGTCAACCAATTTCATGTCGCAGTCAGCCATTCAAATTTTGACCGATTCCACAAGGTGGACGCGACGGAGCGCGTCCCTCCATGTCGGGAAACAACGGCGATTCAACGTTTTAGAGGGTCGTTCTTCGTCGCGACCGAGCGCTACGACTTGATCGGAAGCCAGGCGTGGAACAGGGAGCGGTCGTCCCAGGTGTTCCCGGCGGAGGCGAAATCGCACACTCGCATTTTTTCGCCGTTTTGCAGAATCAGGTCGTATGCGCGTCGAATCCCTTCCGGCGCTTTTCGTTCCGAGAGTTGCAGCCCCTCCAAGTCTTTCGGATCCAGCGGGGCGCGGTCGAAAATGTCGGGATCGCCGAGACGAATGTCGCGCGCCAGAGCGACCGGCCCCCGGAACAACATGGCCATTGGTCTCTGCGGCAGGCTGTCCGCGACCGTCAGATCCTTGTGCGTGCCGGCGGGCATAGGTTCGTCGTCGTCCCCTTTTTGCGCAAGCTTGGCCCAGAGATCGCGATGCCAGGCGGCCAGGGGATGGTTGTCGGGATAAACCGTCGGATCGAAAAATTCCAGACGGGGCTGAAGGTCGAAAGAGACCTGTATTTCGTCGCCGGCCCGCCATACGCGTTCCGCTCGGAACCAGTCCGCTTCTACGACGCCCGCCATCGACTTGCCATGGCGTGTGACGCTGGTGCGGCGGCTCCAGTACGGCCGACGGATATACAGGCGGAAAGATTCCGGGACTTCCGGTGCGATGCGAATGGTCACCTGGTCGCGGTCGGGGAAGTCGCCCTGCAGGGATAGGTCGACCCGGTTCCCGCTGCGTAGGCGGACGGAGCCTTCGCCGTTTTCAAAGAGGGCGATACGCACGCCGTGTTCATCCTGAAAAAGGGCCGACTGACTCGCCTGAAAAAGCCCGCGCGGCAGGTTGTCGACACAGCACTGGTGGCCTTTCAGAAAATGATTGTGCGAGGGAATATGCCGGTGGGTCAGTCGGAAACGGCGCAGTCCCCATTTTCCGTCGGGCGCCATGGCGCAGAGCATGGAGTTGTAAAGGGAGCGTTCGATTTCATCGAAATAGCGCATTTCGCCGGTCAGGCGGAAAAGCTGTAAAGAGAGGCGGTTCCAATAGACGGTGTCGCACACTTCCGAAATGCCGTTGGCGAGAAAACGCGCTCCGCCGAACTTGTCGCTGACACTGACGCCGCCCACCGGGATGCGTTCCCAGTTCACGAGAAGGTCGTGAATAGAGCGGGCGGCGGTCCAATAGTCCCCGGTTCCGGTCACCCGGAACAGTTCCACCAGTCCCTCGACGCACGACATGAATTCGTAGGCCTTGGCCCATTGCAGCGGATCCGCAAACCAGTTGTGTACGGGCGTTCCGCCCAGTCCCTTGCGCAACAGGTCCGGCAGGCCGTCCGGGTGTCGGCCCCACTGATCCACAATGTACTCGGCAAATTCAAGGTGGCGTTTTTCGCCGGCCGCCCGATACAGGTCGACCATCGGCTTCAAAATGGACGAGCTGGGCAGTCCGTAGAATTTTCCGGTGCGGACGATGTCGTCCCGGCCGGGCCCGACCTGTCCCAGCAAATGATCCGCAAAGCGGACGGCCGCCGACAGAATCTCGTCGTCTCCCAGAAAATCCCACGCCTCCAGCAGACCCCACAACGTATATTTGCGACACCAGATATTCCAGGTGGTGTCCCCGTAGAAGGCGGAATTGTCGTACGTGCCGATATAACCGTCCCGATCCTGCGTGGCCAGCAGGCCGCGTACGGCGCCGCGAATTCGCTCTTTAAGCGGCTCGGACGCATAATAGCGGCTGGCCGCGATGGCCCCCATGATATACTTGCCCCAGAATTCGCCGCGCCAGACTCCGCCGCGGTGAATGTGGGATCGGTCGTCAACGCGCAGGCGGAAGGCCTCTTCCGTCTGGGGATACAGAGCGTTCCAGGCCTCCGGCGTCGTCAGGCGGGCTGCCGCGACACGATCGAGGTAGCGGCCGAGCAGCCCGCCAAAGCGCCAGGCGCCGACAGGGCCGATCGGCAATTTGTCGGCGGCCATGTCCCGGGCGACCGTCCAGGCGCGTTCGCTATCCAACTCTGGTTTGCGGCGTTTCTTCATTATGGCGTCCCTTTGTTTTCCGCTTCGTTAACGGGGAATGTACGATCCGGGTCGGTTGTTTCGCGTTCCATAATCTCCCATGCCTTCCGGATAGAGAACCGGTCATTGTCCAGAGATGTGTCATTCGGTATCCGGTGGCAACGAAATGACTCATATTGTGCAGGAGGCGTTTCGATGTCAAACTATTCTCCAAATCGGGATATCGCGAAAAGATCATACGCAGTTCTTCTTTCACGAGTTGCGTGATGGGGCGTGGTTGATCCTGTGGTCGTGTCTGCTTCTGGTTGATCTCCCCGAGATGACTCCAGTGGCGCGTGAGGCTCTGCGAGTCCTACGGACCACGGAGCCTTCCTCGCGCCAGTGGTCGCTCGCGCCTTGTTGCGCCGGGACGTCATGTCAAGGCCATATCCAGAAACAGAATCTGCGCCGTATCCGGTCCTTGACGAAAAGTGATCTCGATATCATTGACGCCGTCCTTGAGCCGTTCGGCCGGTACCCGCCAGGCGCGATGTTCTCCCGGTTGACCCATCAACTGCGGATAGGGGTTCTCGTAGGGCTCCGAGCGATCCTCCGTTTCTTCGAGTGCAACGCCATTAAGCGTGGCGGTCCATTGGCTGGTTCCCAGATCTTTCTCCGCCTGGATGCGCAGCCGTCCGCCATGGCGCCAGCCGCCTTCCGGCGGCGCGCAATCCTGGCGGACTTTCAGCGTCTGGCCCGGCTTGAGAGAGGCCGGTAGCGGTGTGGAGTCAAGACCCAAGGCGTACCATCCTTCGCTCATGATGTAGTGCTGCGGCTGCCGGGCGCAGAAGTCCGCGTCGCCGATGCCTTTGTGAATCTCGAACGGCGGTTCCGTTGCCGGTCCGCGATCTCCGACCCCGTGTTCGCGGTAGTACACGAAGTTGAACGTACTGCATCCGTCACAGCCCCGACTGTGCGCCAGATGCGCGCCGGTGTAGTACTGGTGCGGCGTGGTGCGGCGCTGGATGTGCCGGTCGTAGGCATTGAAGCTGTCCGGCACGTTGCGTTGCTGAATGGTATGACACATCTCGAAGTAGACGGAAACGTTGCCTCCCGCCATCCCGCGGAATTGCGCAAGATCGCCGCGGTGTTCGGTGTAGTAATAGTTGGAAAGATTAAACATCTCCACGCCGGCCGCGACCATCCCGGCCGGATCAATGCCCAATGGATCGAAACACGCCGCCTGGGCGGGAATGCGGACGCACAGCCAGCGATGCCGCCCGTCGGCACGGTCGCGCTTGTCGAGTTCCGCGCGAACGTCGCGGACGAAGCCGTTCATGATCTCCCGCCGCTCTTCGACCGTGGTCTTTTCCTGCCGGAAGAAGTTGCAGTGCCGCATGAAGTCCAGTTCGAAGCCGTCGATGTCGTACTGCTCGACGATTTCCCGGATGAACGCGAACTTCGTCCGGCGCACCCCGGGGATGCCCCAGTCGAGCGCCTTGCCGCTCCAGTCGTGGATGTCGCCCAGCCGCCACTCGGGATGGTTGACGTGTACGGGGGAGAACGTATGCCATGCCGAGGATGGAATCTTGTCACGGGGGGTTTCGATGAACTCGTGGCCGTGCACGTCGTTCAGGCGGAAGGAGACGAAGGGGGCCAATCCCTTCGCGCGGCAGCGCCGGCAGAACACCTCGACCATATCGCCGCCCTGGGCCATATAGGTGGCGAAGCCGCCGTCCGAGGGATCCATGCCGGTCTTTTCCTTCATGAACTTGATATGCTCCTCGAAGGGATAGACCTTGCTCTTCCACCACGGAACCCAACCTACGCCGGGTTGCAGCAGGTGAACGTCAATCCCGACACCGGCGGTTTCGTCGACCGTCGCTTCCAGCATCGCTTCGGAAAAAGGCGGGGCGGTGCGCTTTTCTCTTCCCGTCGCCTTGTCCATCACGCGTGTCTGCCA
>CAZYAW010000113.1:0-6652 GCA_964646045.1 uncultured Victivallales bacterium
TTCAATATGCGAGAATCGCGCGCCCCGCCTCAAGTGCCGCATCCACAGACGTTTGCGCACTCTCGCGACGAAAACCTCGCTTATTTCAGGGCTAGACGAGATCGAGGTTGACGACAAACGGAACATGCTCCCAGTCGCGCTCGTCGGCCACGCACTCGAGTCGCGCGCGGCAGGCGTCTTTGATTTCTTCCGCGAGCATGCGCACCTTGTTGTGACCGACGCAACCCAGCAGAGAGCGAGCGGTGGACAAAACCCGTCTCAACCCCAGAAAACCGCGGCCGTCGGTCTCGTCCCAGAAATCCGACACCGACTCCAGGGCGGCATTGAGACTGGCGAAGAACGCCAGTTCCAGGCGGCTGTCGTCGCACAACGTTACCTGCCGCAGATTCAGCACCAGCACGGAATCGCCGTAGCTGACCATCCATTCCGACGGCGTCGCCATGCCGGTTCCGTAGATGAAGAGTTTGCGGGCCGCCTTGTTTTCGCCGAGCGAAGCCAGGGCGCGCGAGGCCATGCCCAGAATCTGGCGCGAGCCCGTCCATTCTCCGCTCGGACGCTGTTTCAGAAAACAGTCGATGGCCCGCGCCAGTTCCGCGACGTTTTCGCTGTGTTCGCGACAGTCCGATCCGCACCACTCGGCGATTTGATCGGTCACAAACGCGGCGACGGCCGATTCCTCGACTTCAGGTTTGCTCTCCGGATCCCAAATCATGATTCCCCTTGTCCAGCATTTCGCGAATGGCGCCGAGAAACTGACCGACGTCCTTGAAGCGGCGGTACACGGACGCAAAACGCACAAAAGCCACTTCGTCGATTTTCTCGAGGCGTTCCATCACTTTGCGCCCGATGGCCGCGCTGGGCGCTTCCTGTTCGTATTCGCTCTCCAATTCCTCGATGATGGCGTCCGCCATGGTCTGAATCGTCTCGGCGCTGACCGGCCGCTTTTCGCAGGCGCGCCGGATGCCGGCCGTCAGTTTGCCTTCGTCGAGGTCTTCCCTTTGTCCGCTGCGCTTGATCACGCGCAGACGGGTTTTGACCACCTCCTCGTAGGTGGTAAAGCGAAAGCCGCAACGCAAACACATGCGCCGCCGCCGAATCACCGAATCGTTGCGCGCCGAGCGGCTGTCGACAACCT
Source organism: uncultured Victivallales bacterium (assembly GCA_964646045.1). Classification (GTDB taxonomy): domain Bacteria; phylum Verrucomicrobiota; class Kiritimatiellia; order UBA8416; family SLMC01; genus CAZYAW01. Next base: position 1,136 of record CAZYAW010000113.1, read on the forward strand.
TGTCGTCCTCGTGTTGGCATTTCGGACAGCGCATCGCCTGGTCTCCCGCATCCTCTCGGCGACACTACGGCCGCCATAGGGCTTCAACCGCTTCCAGCAGCGCCGCCGAGTTCGCGGAAAAAACGATTTTGCGCACGCAGGTTTGGCTGTCGAGTATTTCCGTTTCGTCGGCGATCGACTGCGTCTCGTCGTATAAAACGGCGGGGATTTCGCAGGTATGCGGCATCTTGCGCAGCAGTTCGGCCACGGCGTCGCCGGTCATGCCCGGCAGCAGATACTTGATCAGTATGGCGTCCGGCTTCTGCACGATGGCCTTCTCGACGACTTCGGGACCGGTGCGCGCGACATCCACAATGTGGCCGGCGTCGGCAAAAGCCTCCGCCAAATTGCGGGCCGCTTCCTTGTCGTCCTCGCCAATCAGCATCTTGCGCGCCGGCCGCTGCGGCGCCGCCGCGCCGTCGGTCTCCGAGCCGCGCCGCAGAAAAATGATGCGGCCGATCTCCATCAGCAGATCTTCCGGATCGCACGGCTTGGCGATGAACCCGTCCACGTTGACGTTGGCGAAGAATTCGGCCATGCTGGCGCGGGCGGTCAGAACCAGCACCGGGTAGCGCGGTGCCCCGTCGCTGCGGGTAATACGCTGCAAAAAACCGATGCCGCCCATGCCGGGCATGCTCATGTCGAGCACGATCAGGTCGGGCAGGAACGTTTCCAGCCGCTTCAGGCCCTGCTCCCCGCTGTCGGCGGTGGCCACCTCGTATCCCTCGAAAAGCAGAAAATCCCGAAGGGTCACCAGCAAACTGGTGTCGTCGTCAATCAGCAATATCTTTCGTTTCTCACGATCCTGCATGCGGGGCTCCTCCTTATGGCGACGGACGTTGTCCGCCAAACGCGGCTTTGCCGAGAAAAGCTTCTTCCAGACTGTCGAGCAGTTCCTGTTCCTTCCATGGTTTGCGCAGCGCGGGAACGGAGAAATTGCGCAACAGTTCCGATCCCTCGCGCCCGAGATGCACTCCCGACACCACCAGAATCGGGATGCGCATCATACGTTTGTCGCTTTTCATGCGCATAATGACGTCGTTGCCGTCCAGTTTCGGCATGGCCAAATCCAAAATGGCGAGATCGGGCGGGGCCTGCGCGATTCTGGCCAGAGCCTCTTCACCGTCAGCCGCGCGCACGGTGGCATACCCGTGTTTCCTCAAATGGGACTCCATGACGTCCAGCACGCCGGCATCGTCGTCCGCCATCAGCACAACGGGCGGCGCGGCCGTCGGCAGGGAAACCGTGACAACCGTCCCCCGCTCGCGACCGGGCGGCGGACTTTCCACCGTCATGGCGCCGTTGTGCAGTTCCACGATTTCCTTCGATATCGAAAGACCCAGTCCCGTTCCCATGGGCTGATCCACCACGGTGAAGTAGCGTTCGGTCACCCGTTTCAACGCCTCGGCCGGTATGCCGATGCCCGTATCCTCGACCGCAATGCGGGCGTAGCCGTCCCGGGCCGGATCGCGGGCCACGACCACTTCGATGCGTCCGCCGTCGGGCGTGAATTTGATGGCGTTTCCGACCAGGTTCAGGATGACACGCTCCATCTTTTGCGGATCGCAGTCCGCAAACAATCCGTGATCCCGGCTCGATATTTCGAGCGCCAGATTCTTGCGCTCCGCCTGGACGCGCAACGACTCGGCGCTGCGCCGCACAAAACGGGCCAGCGGCACCCGCGTCAGCGCCAGCGCCAGCGTCTTGCTGTCCAGCTTGCGCATGTCGAGGATGTCGTTGACGGTCCCCAGCAGGCGCTTGCAATCGCCGCGCAGCAGGTTCAGATAGTCGCGCACCTTGTCCGGAATGGGCCCCACCACGCCGCGCAGCATGTTGTCCACGGCATAAATCATGGAGGTCAGCGGCGTACGCAGTTCGTGGGAAACATTGGACACGAACTGCAAGCGCGCCTTGTCGTGCTCCTCCAGACGCGCGACGGCCTCCTCCAGCGCCTCCTGTGCGCGTTTGCGCACCGAAATGTCGCGTATGAAAAAGCAAAAGCGGGTCTCCTGGTCAAGCTGAATCTTGTTGACGGCGATTTCGGCGGGGAACTTGGTCTGATCCCGGCGGACGCAATAGGCTTCGATCAGCGTATAGCGATGCTGCCGCAAGTTGCGGCGAATGGACGCCAGCAGCGATTCGTCGGCGCCCGAAATCAAGTCGACAGCCTTGCGGCCGCGCAAAGCCTGTTCGTCCGTCAGGAAAAAATCCGTCGCGCGCGAGTTGAAGTCGATGATACGCCCCTTGTAGTCGGCAATCAGGACCCCGTCGTAGATGCTTTCCAGCAGATTCCCGTAATCGGACGAGCGTCGGTCCTGCAGGCGAGCCGCCAGAATGGCCGACGACTCTTCGCTCCGGCCGACCTGCGTGGCGGCGGCCTTTTTGCGCGCCAGATCTTCTCCCGCGAAATCCGGGTGGATGTCGATGCGCATCGTGCGGGCCGACACATCGGGACCGTCGTCGCAACGGGTTTCCTGCGACTCGCCATCGTTGGTCATGCCGCCTCCTCCTTTGCGTCCGGCAGCAGCGGCGGCATGGGGCAGCCCAGGGCGTCGGCCACCACCCGCAAAAGCTCGAACTCGTCCACCGTGACCCGTCCGTCGGCCGTAACACAGGTCGCGCAGGCGTCCATCAGTTTCCTCTTGATAGGCAACGACGACTGCTCCAGCCGGGACAGCGCCCGATCCACGGCGTCCAGTCCGCACTGTTCCGGCGGGTGGAGCGCGCTCGGCTCCGCCTGCAAGCGCGCCATGCCCGCGGCGAACATGCTCGCCGCCTCCGACGGCCGATCCGTGCCCCAATGCGCCAGACTCGACAACAGCGTGGCCGCCGCCGGCAACAGCGGTCGCAAACTGTAATACTGCGCCGTCGGCACGCGGGTCCCCAGTATGACAGGATCCAAGTGGCGCATCATCATGCGCTGCAAAGCGTATTCGAACAGATCGACTTGCCGGTCGGCTTCCGCCAGGCGCCGCGTCTGGTCGCGAAAGGCCCGGTATTGATCGGGCGAAAGCGCTCTCAGCGCCGCCATCGCGATCTCCGCCAGCGGCAAACGACATTCCGCCGGCAAACCGACAACGGCGGCGTCCAGCTTGCGAATTTCCTGCACCAGCGCGGCGTCGGCCCGCGCTTCCAGCTCTTTCCGTTGCGCCGCCCGCAGCGAAGCCTCGTCGCGATCCAGCAGCAGCCCGTAAACCACCGCCTGCGCCAGTTGCGGATCGCGCGCGGCCTTCATAAGCGGTTCCGGAATCTGCGCCAACAGACGTACGGCCCGGTCCATGTGCTCCTTTTGCGGCGTGCCGATGGAGGCCACGACCGCTCCGGCCTGCACACGCGTCCGCGCAGCGGCGGGCGCCGCTTCCAGCGCCGGCGCGGACCCCCATCCCGCCGTCGCGCCCAAAGCCGCTGCGCCGCCGTCGCTCCCCTCCAACGGCGCCGGCGGCGCCGACGTGACAAATTCGCCGTCAAATTGCGGGTCGAGCCGACGAATGCGCTCCGGCAAGGGCGGGTGGGTCGCCATCAGGCCCGGCAACAGACCCGAGAGGCCGTTCGAGAAGAAAAAATGACTGGTTTCCTCCGCATGCTCGTTGCGAATGCGCGATCCGGCCGCAAAGCCGCCGATTTTCTTGAGCGCGCCCGCTATGCCGGCCGGATTGCGCGTGAATTGCACGGCGGACGCATCCGCCAGATACTCGCGCTGGCGCGATACCGCGCTCTTGATCAGTTTCGCGAAAAACACGCCCACATACCCCACCGCCATGACGATCACGCCGAACAGCACGATGGGCAGTCGGTTGCCTCCGCCGTTGCGACCGCTCGAGCGCGACGAGCGACCCGACGACGTGTACAGCGAGGAGCGGAAGATCCAGTAGCCCAGCAGGCCCACCACCAGGATGCCGTGCAGCACGCCCATCAGGCGCAGGTTGAGGCGCATGTCGCCGTTCAGAATGTGGCTGAACTCGTGGGCGATGACGCCTTGCAGCTCGTCGCGGTTGAGCCGTTCGACGCAGCCGCGCGTGACGCCGATCACCGCGTCGTCGCCCGTCAGTCCCGCCGCGAAGGCGTTAATGCCCCTTTCGTTGTCCAGCACAAACACGGCGGGCACGGCCGTGCCGGACGCGATGGCGACCTCCTCCACCACGTGCAACAGCTTGCGCTCGTCGGCGTCAGTCGTGTTCGGCGCCACCGCGCGACCGCCCAGCATGGCGGCCACGGCCGCTCCGCCTTGCGCAAGCAGGCTGATTTTATAGAGCGACCCGAACAGCACCACCAAAAGCGTGCCGCCGGCGACATATAGGAAAAGCGTCGGCTGCCACAGCTCGACGGCGGGCGCGGCAGGGGAGGTTTTCCGGGCGCTCAAGCCGACAAACGTCGCCACGGCGGCCGCGTACACGGCCACCACAATCAGCGCCACCGCCAGAACGTAGTAGCCGATCAGCAGCGTGGTCTTGCGCCGCGCCCGATCCTGGCTTGCGAAAAAATCCATAGGTTCAGAATGAAACCTTGGGGGCTTCCCTTTCCGCTTCGGTCTTCACCTCGAACAAAGTGGCGGGGGCGAACCCGAACATGCCCGAAAACAGCACGTTGGGGAACACCTCGCGCTTGTTGTTGTAGCTCATGGCCGCGTCGTTGTAGGCCTGGCGCGCGAAGGACACCTTGTTTTCCGTCGAAGTCAGCTCCTCCATCAGTTGCGCCATCGTCTGATTGGCTTTCAGATCCGGATAGCGTTCGACGGTCAGCATCAGCTTGCCCATCGCGCCGCCCAGGGCCGTCTCCGCGCCCAGCAGGCCGGCCATGGCCTGGGCGTTGCCCGGATTGGAGGCCGCCGCCTTTTCGGCGGACATCGCCTGGTTGCGCGCCTGAATGACCGCCTCCAGCGTCTCGCGTTCGTGTCCCATATAGGCCTTGGCCGTTTCGACCAGATTGGGGATCAGGTCGTAGCGCCGCTTGAGCTGCACGTCGATTTGCGCGAAAGCGTTTTTGTAGCGATTGCGCAGCGTGACCAGTCCGTTGTAGATGCCCGCCAGCACGAAGCCCAGCAGGACCACGACCCCCAGCGCGATAAGAACTCCTGTTCCCGGCATACCTCACTCTCCTTCCGTTGTTCGTCAGTCGTTCTTCTTGCCTGCCGCCACGAAAAAGGCGATGCCCACGCCCAGCGCCACCACCAGAGCGACAATTACAATTCCGATACCCGGACTAAAGATGATGCCCATAGTAAACTCCCGACAGCCTTCGCACATTTCCCGTTCGCATCTATCACGGACGGAACCTAGTTGAAATCGCGTGACAAAGCAATAGAAAAAGACGAGTCACTAGACCCTGACCGAAAAGGTTTTTTTCGGACAGGGTTACTACTCGGGTAGTCAGGAGTCAGCGGGGCCTCGTGATTTCGCAGGCTCATCAGATTTTTCGAGGGACTGAATATCCAATATCCAACAAGGAATTTCCAACCGACCAAATTTTTGTGTATTTGCC
>CAZYAW010000114.1:0-5031 GCA_964646045.1 uncultured Victivallales bacterium
GCGAATTCCGTGCGGGAATCACGCCAAATGCTAGGAAACTCAAGCCCCGATGCGTCAAAAACAGCAAAAATCGCTGTGCGGCTGCGAAAGCCGGGTTAGTAGCATGGGCGTCCCGCCCATGAAATATATCGAGATAACACGGGCAAGATGCCCGTGCCACAATTTGAAAGTGTGCCAAAGCATTTTCCTGCGAGGTCAGGAAGTCTGAACTTCGGCGGGACTGGCGACGGCGCTTGCGCACTTTCGCGACAAAAAACTCGCTTGATTTAGGGCGAGCGCATCTTCTTCGCTATGCGGTGCTCGCCCGCTTCCAGCCGCCGCGGTTCGTGCGTTCCGGGCGGATACGCCAGCGCGGTCGTGCCCGGCGGCGCCACGACCCGCCATGTGAACTCGCGTTCGTCGCATTGCCAATCGCTGACGATTTCCCCCGCCGCGCAACGATAACGGCAGCGCACCCACTGCAAGCCGGGAACGGGATGCGGCGCCAATATGAAACGCCGAAAACCCGGCGCGTCGGCGTCGGGCCGGATACCCGCCAACGTGTTGAAGAACCAGTTGTCGTAGCCCGCCATCATCGGGTGATTCAGTGAACGGGCGCCGTGTTTGCGATCGTGTTCCGCTTCGCCCCAGGATTCCCAGAGCGTCGTGGCGCCTCGTTGAATGAGATCGCCAAAGCTCGGATAACCGTTCCGGCGCATCAGAGCCAGCGCCAGATCGCCCTGTCCGCGCCGCGTCAAAGCTTCGAACAGAAAGCGCACCCCCATAACGCCCGTGTTCAGACGAATGTCGCGACCGCGAATGTCGCGAACCAGCGCGTCCAGAACACGCGATTCCTCGCCCTGCGGCGCAAGACCGAACTCCAGGGCCATGGCATCCGCCGTCTGCGAGCCGAACGATCCGGCAGCGGGCCGATAAAACGCGGCTTGTACGGCGTCGCGTATGCGCAAGGCCCAATCCGCATAGCGACGGCGCTCCGCTTCCCGAAGCAGTACGGCGGCGACCCGACTCATAGTTTCTGCGCACCGATAAAACCAGAAGGTCGTGGTCAGGGCGGGATCCGTATGCGAACAAATGCTCTCGGCGCCCGGATCGAACCAATCGCCGTAGCCGCCGCCCAGAATCCATGCGCGCGCGTCGGCGCCGAAACTCTCGATCAAATGCCGCATGCTGGCCCAGTGCTTTGACAGCGCGGCTTCATCGCCGTACTGCACGTACAGATACCACGGCAGCAGGATCAGGGTCGCCGCCCAGTCGGGTCGGGCCTTTCCGCAGGAGCGCCGACCGGGCGCGATATTGCAGAGCGTACCGTCATGAATGTCTCGCGTGGTCTCGATGTCGTCGAGATATTTTCGCCAGAACGCGCGGCCCTCGAAATTCCACATGGAAAACTCGGCGATCATGTTGACGTCGCCCAGCCAGCCGCAGCGCTCGCGCGCCGGACAGTCCTCGGGGATGCCGTGCAGATTGCTGCGATGCGTCCATAGCGCCATGCGATGCAGTTGATTGAGCCGCTCGTCCGAGCACTCGAAGCTTCCGGCCGTCGGCAGATCGGTATGAACCACGACGCCGGTCATGTCGTCCGCGCGCAAGGCGCCGGGCCAGCCGGCCACTTCCACATAGCGAAAACCGTGAAAGGTAAAGCGCGGCTCCCATATCTCGGCGCCGCCCCCCTTGCACACATAGCGATCCGTCTGTTCGACGCCGGTCGCGAAGACCCCGGTACTGGCCGTATCCAGCTCGCCGTCCGCCGCCAGAGTTTCCGCAAAGCGTAACTGAATCACGGTTCCGCGCGAAGCCGCGACACGCAGACGGGCCCAACCGGAAAAATTCCGGCCCATATCGACAATATGACGGCCCGCCCCCCGCGCCTCGACGGCGACCGGACGCAACGTTTCGATCACCCGAACAGGCGGCATGGTCTGGCGCTCCAAACGTCCGCCGGGGGGCTCCGCCAATACCGCCGCATGCCAGTCCGCGTCGTCAAAACCGGGCTCGGTCCAACCGACCGCCTCGCGCCGGGCGTCATAGACTTCGCCGGCATAGACATTGTTTTCCAGCACCGGCCCGGCGGCGCAGCGCCAGTGCCGATCGCTGATCAGCGCCGATTCGCAACCGTCGCCCCCGCGCAATTGAAGCGAGGCCAGCAGGCGCGGACGCCCGTAGGACAACCCGCCCTCGCCCCACACGCGGTCCTGGTGATAGAACCCGTTGCCCAGCATCACGCCCAGTGTATTGGGCCCCGTCCGCAGCCACGCGGTCACATCCCACGAAACATACAGAACCCGTTTCTCGTAATCGGTCTGCGCCGGATCCAGAACATGGTCCCCCACCCGGCGACCGTTGATCCAAGCCTCGTGATAGCCCAGTCCGCACAGGTGCAGGGTCGCGCGCGCCGTATTGGCCGGCGCCGAAAATTCGATCCGCAACAGAGGAGCGGCGCTCGTCGCATGATCCGCCGCAATCCATTGCGCTTTTCCGAAACAGGCCGGCAGCATCGTCACTCCTCCGCCGCCACTGTACCGGTCGTCGGCATGAGCGCGGCGATCAGGCGCAGGGATTCCTCCACCAGCATGCTGCCTCCCTCGGAACCCACCTCGCCATTAATCACCTCGCCGCCATAGCCCCCGTGCAACTCGGCCGTCCGCGACGGCAAATAGGCATGGCTGCCGTTGGCAAGCTGCACCACGAAAGTACGCTCCGCCGGACTGCGCGCCTTGATGCACTGTCCATAGACCAGAAAAAGCTCGAACGGATTGCTGACGAACACGGCGCGCCCCACTCTGATGCCATGAATCTCGATGTCCGCGCAAGGCCGCGTGTTCTGCGCCGCATAGCGATCCATGATGGCTTCGCGCGCGCGAATCTGCACGAAATGATGCAACTTGCTGTCATAGGGCCCCGGCCGATTCGCCGCTTGCTCGTTGCGCCGAACCTCCTGGCAAAAATCCAGGTAGGCGCTGCGACTGTCCTGTTGGCTTTCCAGCCGCTCCCGTTCCCGCAGCGCCGTCCTGTATTCGTCGTAGGTCACCCGCCGCACGGGCAAACGTAAAACTTCTTTCCTGTGCGCCAGCGCCGGGACGCGATCCATATGGCGGCGGGCCGCCTCAAGACCGGCCGCGACCGCGCCTTGCAGGCTTTCGGCCAACTTGGCCACCCCTTCTTCGCCCCAAAGAGCGACTCGACCGGCCATGTCCCGAGTCAGATCGCGCGGACTCTGGCATCCGGCGGAGCCAATCTGGCAAACGGTATGGAAATCCTCGCCATACTGCGTCTTCAGCTTCTCGCGTAACGCGCCCATATAGTCCGACGAGATTACGCGGCGCGCTTCCATGACCTGCGCCGGGCAGGCGGCGTTGACCACGGCGCCGAACGGGCGCCGTTCCTGGTCGAAGAAGAAGAGCATCTCGACACCGGCATCCTCCCCGCCTTCCATGCCGACAAAATCGGGGCGCTTGGTGTCCCCGTACATCTCCGCCGTTCCGTCCGCGTAAACCGCCCGCCGGGCATGCCCCAAACTGGCGTAGCGCAGGGCGGCGCCGACCCCGGCCGGACGCCGCGCGGCGTAGGCGGACAGCGCCCGCTCCGTCGTCCGATCTGCGATTCGACCTCCTACTACGATTTTCCCGTTCGGGAAAGCAAGCCCAAACGTGTCGAAGAATACGCTGGCGCCGGATTTAATTGGACAAACGACCACGGAAATGTCACGTTTTTCTCTTTTGTACGGATCAGGCTTTTGCAAAACCCCTTGCGGAAGGAGAGTCTCGTCCAATAAGCACGGGCAAGACCTGTCTGCCGCGCTGCGGCGCGGGGACGATGCCCGGGCCTCATTGGACGGGCATGGGTTATGCAAGAGCCTCGAATTGCGGGAGATTGACGATGAACAAAAAAGCCTTGAGTTTTCTCAAAGAATTGCTGGCCACGCCGACTCCGTCCGGTTCCGAGACGGCGGGCCAAAAGCTGGTGGCGGACTACATGAGCGCCTATGCCGACTCCGTCGAATGCGACGTACATGGCAGCGTACACGGCGTGCTCAACCCGGACGGGGCCTATCGCGTAATGCTTTCCGGCCATTGCGACGAAATCGGGCTGATGGTGCAGCATATCGACGACAAGGGCTTTTTGACCATGTCCGTGCTGGGCGGCATGCAGGAATCGCTTCTGCAGGCCGAACGCATCCTGATTCAGGGCAACAAGGGAGTGGTGCCCGGCGTCTTCGGAGTCAAGCCGATTCATCTCTCGCGGCTTAAGCCGGGCGAGAAGAACGAGCCGCCCCGCATATTCGAACTTTTCGTCGACATCGGCGCCAAGAACCGCAAAGACGCCGAGAAACGGGTCTCCGTCGGCGACGTGGCCACCATTGACGCGCACTGGATCGAACTAGGCAACGGATACGTGGCCTGTCGCGGCATGGACGACCGCGTGGGCGCCTTTATCGTCGCCGACACCCTGCGCCTGCTCAAGGAAAAGACCCCCCGTGTCGCCGTGCATGCGGTGAGTACGGTACAGGAGGAGGTCGGACTGCGCGGCGGCCGCACCTCGGCCTTCGGCGTCGATCCGCACCTGGGTTTGGCCGTGGACGTGGCCTTCGCCACGGACTATCCCGAAATGAACCCGAAAATCGTGGGCGAATGCAAACTGGGCGACGGTCCGGTACTGCACTGCGGACCCACCCACAACAAGGCGGTCGTAACGGGCCTGCAAAAGGCGGCCAAGGCGGCGCGCCTCAAAGTTCAGATGCAGCCCGAAGCGCGCGGCGAAGGCACGGAAGCCTTTGCCATGCACATGACCCGCCGCGGCGTGGCGGCCAGCCTGGTGAGCGTACCCTGCCGCTATATGCACAGCGCCGTGGAAACCGTGTGCCTGGACGATGTCCGAAAATGCGTGGAGCTACTGGCTCGTTTTGTCGGCGATCTCGGCGGCAAGGAAAACTGGCGCAACGGCTAAGGGCTCGCGCAAAAAAAAATTCACATTTTGACGCAGATGCATCCCGCCCGACTGCGTTGCGAAAACTCGAAATATCGGGAATATTCC
>CAZYAW010000115.1:0-13725 GCA_964646045.1 uncultured Victivallales bacterium
GTCCCGCCCATGAAATATTTCGAGATAACACGGGCAAGATGCCCGTGCCACAATTTGAAAGTGTGCCAAAGCATTTTCCTGCGAGGTCAGGAAGTCTGACCTTGCATTATTTCAGCGGCTCGTCAGGAATTCGCGCGGATCGGTGATGCGGCCGCGAATGGCGGAAGCGGCCACGGTCATGGGCGCCGCCAGATAGACCGGCGCGTTTTTGGAGCCCATGCGCCCGATGAAATTGCGGTTGGTCGTACTGATGACGACCTCGCGGTCGTGCGTACGGCCAAACGTGTCTTCCGGTCCGCCCAGGCAGGCGGCGCAGGAGGGAGGCGCAATATCGAGGCAGCCGGCGTCGCGGAAGATGTCGGCGAGCGGGACGCCCTCGACGGTTTCGCTTTGCAGCCCTTGCGCCACTTCGGCGGTGGCCGGCACCAGAAACGTGTCCACCGTCACCTTTTGGCCCTTGAGCACGCGGGCGGCCAGAATGAAATCCGTGATTTTGCCGCCTGTACAGGAACCGATATAGGCGCGGTCGATTTTAACCTGTCCGCGTTCGCGGGCCGGAGCGTAGTTCGAGGGCAGGTGCGGCTCGGCGACGCAAGGCTCGAAACTGGCGACATCGTAGCGCCATTCGCCCTCGACCGTCGCGTCGTCATCGCCGAACAGCGGATCGAAGGGACGGCGCACGCGCGAGCGCAGATATTCCATGACTTTGATGTCGGGTTCCATAATGCCGCTTTTGGCGCCGGCTTCGATGGCCATATTGGCCATGGTCATGCGCTCCTCAATGTCGAGTTCGGCAATGGCCTGTCCGCGAAATTCCATGGCGGCGTAGTTGGCGCCGTCCACGCCGATGTCGCCGATGATGCGCAGAATGACGTCCTTGGCCGACACATAGGGCGGCAGCGTGCCGTCCAGGATGAAACGCAAGGTGCGCGGCACCTTGATCAGCAGCTTGCCCGTCCCCAGAATGAAGCCGGCGTCGGTGTTGCCGATGCCGGTGGCAAAGGCGCCGAGCGCCCCGTGCGTGCAGGTATGGGAGTCGGTGCCGAAAATCACTTCGCCGGGCCGCACGTGACCCTCCTGCGGCAGGGCCACATGGCAGACGCCTTTGTAGCGGGGCGTACCCGGATCGTAGAACCACGGCAGTTGACGCTGTCGCGCAAAATCGCGCAGGGTGTCGATATTGCGCAGACACTTGGCGTCTCGAGTGAAAATGTAGTGGTCCGGAATGATGACGACCCGCTGCGGATCCCAGACCTGGGCGTCTTCGCCGAACTCGCGTTTGAAGACGCCGATGGCGCCGGGTCCGCACACGTCGTGCGTCAGCAGGATGTCCGTTTTGACCCATACGTTCTGGCCGGGCTCGACGGCGGCCTCGCCGGCCGCCCGGGCCAAAATGCGTTCGGTAATGGTCATGCCCATATAGGCTCCTACTTTTTAAAGAGAGAAAAGAAGCGGTCCTGGTAGGTTTCGAACAGGCCGAGTTTTTGCAGCCGGACGCCCAGAGGCTGGATCAGCGCCGGATTGCGACTGGCCGCCACGAAGGCGGCTTCGATTTCGTCGCGCACATTCTGCGAGGGGCCGTCGGCGGTCTCGAACATATTGCGGCGGGAGAGGTCGCGCATGTTGGAGGCGGCGGAATGCTCGATGACCGCGCGGAACAGTTTGACTAGACAGACGTCCCAGGGCTCTTCCACGCCGCGTACCACGGCGTGGTTGGGATCGTTCTTGGACTGAACCTCCGTCTTGACGCGCTCGATCACGTTTTCGATGGAGTCGGAGACGACATGCTCGCTGAACGATTCCTGCTTGAGGTTGTAGCCGTATTGCAGAATGCGGATGTTGCTTTCGTGCTCGCGCAGCCACTCCACATAGCGGCCGGCGGCCTCGCCGAAACCTTCCAGTAAAACCTTGGAATAGGCTTCCGGGGTGATGATCTGCGGCTTGTGCGCCTGCATGCGGCCCTCGCGTACGCGCACCTGTTCGACGGTGTCCATCAGTTCGCTGACCAGATGATAGTGCAGCATGGTGGATCCGAAGGTTTCCAGGTGGCGCCGGGGCATCAGCACGATTTCCGTGTTGTTGACCGCAAACCAGAAGTCGAAAGGATCGCGCTGTTTCATGCTTCTCCCCGAACGGCGGTCGCGACGGACGGGCCGGCCTGCTCGCCGGCGGCTTCCCAGCCTTTGCGCAGCGCCTGCAGGTTCGCGCGACGGGCCCGGTCGCCCTTGGCGGCGGAGAAACTCGCGATGGCGGCTTCGACGGCGGCATAGGGGAAAAAATTCTTGCGCTGCAAATAGGCGCCGAGCATGACGACGTTGGCAATGCGCAGATCGCCGATTTCCAGCGCCCACTCCGTGGCGGGCACGCCCAGGGCCGAGGCATCGGCGGGGGGCGCGGCCAGCGAAGCGGTGAAAACGATCAGGCCGCCCGGCCGCAGCGCGGACCGGAAGCGATCGAGGCTGGGCTGGTTCATGACCACAATGGAATCGGCGACCTCGACAACGGGCGAGGCGATTTCCTCGTTGGCGAGCACGATGCGGCAGTGGGACGTGCCGCCGCGCACTTCCGCGCCGTAACTGGGCATAAAGGTGATGTGCGGAAAGGCGTCCACCGCCATCTGCGCGAACAGCTTGCCGATAAACATCAGCCCTTGTCCGCCCGATCCCGAAAAAATGGCGCGTTCAACCGGCATGATTCTCCTCCCGGTCGCGAAAGACCTTGCAGGGAAAGACTTCCGTCAACGTTTTTCCGATGTAGTCCATGGAGGCCTTGGGGCTGGCATGCCAGTGGGTGGGACAGGCGCCCAGAATTTCCACGAACGAGAATCCGCGACCTTCCATCTGATAGCGAAAAGCCTTGAGCAGCAGCTTGCGCACGATCCGGATGTTGGCCGGCGAATCGGCGGCGACGCGCGCCACCAGGCAGGGCGCCTCCAGGGTGGCGATGATCTCGCACATGCGCATGGGCGAGCCCATGGTGGCCGGATCGCGGCCGAGCGGGCTGGTCTGGGTCTTCTGTCCGGCCAGCGTCGTGGGCGCCATCTGCCCGCCGGTCATGCCGTACACGGTATTGTTGATGAAGATCGTCGTGTAGTTTTCGCCGCGATTGGCGGCGTGAATGATTTCCGCCAGCCCGATCGAAGCCAGGTCGCCGTCGCCCTGGTAGCCGAACACTGTCAGATCCGGGCGCACCCGCTTGATGCCCGTGGCCACGGCCGGAACGCGGCCGTGCGCGGCTTCGCACATGTCGAGATTCAGATAGTTGTAGGTCTCCACCGCGCAACCGACCGGAGCGACGCCGACCGTTCGCTCGCGGAGACCCAGTTCGTCGATAACGTCGGCCAGCATATTCTGCACGATGCCGTGTCCGCAGCCCGGACAGTAGGCCATGGGCCGATCGGTCAGGGTTTGCGGCCTTGTAAAAACGGGGGTTTCCGTTACGCTCACCGTCCTGTCCTCCCCATGATTTCGTTGACTTTCTCCCGAATGGCCTCGGTGGTCGGCACGCCGCCGCCCATGCGTCCCAGAAAATGGACGGGGACACGGCCTTCGACCGCCAGACGCGCATCCTCGACCATTTGGCCGGCGCTCATTTCGACCACCAGGATATGGCGCACGCGTTCCAGTCGTTCGCGAATGGCCGCCGTCGGATAGGGCCACAGGGAGACGGGACGCAGCAGGCCGACTTTCATGCTGTCGTTTCGGCAGTCGCGCGCCACGGCCCGGGCCAGTCGCGCACAGGTGCCGTACGCAATCAGCATGAGGTCGGCATCCTCGAGTTCATAGGCTTCGGACCGTGTTTCGGCCTGCTCGATACGCCGATACTTCTCCTGCAGAGCCAGATTGCGCTGTTCGAGAACGCCGTCGACGGAGAAATAGGAGCGAACGATGTTCTGCGGCCGCCCGCAGGCGCCGGTCAGCGCCCAGGGTTTGTCGATGCGCTCGGGTGCGCGAGTGCGCAGCGTGATGGGCTCCATCATCTGACCCAGCCGCCCGTCCGCCAGAATCATGACGGGATTGCGGTAGCGGTCGGCGATATCGAAGGCCTCGGCGGTGAAATCGTGCATTTCCTGCACCGAATGCGGAGCCAGCACGATCAGGCGATAGTCGCCGTGGCCGCCGCCCTTGACGGCCTGAAAATAGTCGCTTTGCGAGGGATCGATGTTGCCCAGGCCCGGGCCGCCGCGTTGAACGTTCACTATCACCATCGGCAGTTCCGCGCCGGCCATGTAGGAAAGACCCTCCTGCTTCAGGCTGACGCCCGGCGAAGAGGACGAGGTCATGGCGCGCGCGCCGGCGGCCGCCGCGCCGAAGACCATATTGATAGCCGCCACCTCGCTTTCGGCCTGTACGAAAGCCTTGCCGTGCTGCGGCATCTGCGCGGCCATATAGGCGGTCAGCTCGTTTTGCGGCGTAATCGGGTAGCCGAAATAGGCGGCGCAGCCGCCGCGAATGGCGCCCTCGCCCGCCGCCTCGTTGCCGTTGATCAGAAGGCGCTCGCTCATTGCGGATCTCCGTTGTCGTCGCTGATCTCGTAAATTTCTATGGCGCAATCCGGACAGACCAATACGCAGTTGCGACAGCCGATGCAGTTTTCAGGCCGCACGATTTCCACGACGGGATAGCCCTTGGCATTGATGCGCTCGCCGCTCACAACGGCGACGTCGCGCGGACAGAAAGCGACACACAGTCCGCATCCTTTGCAGCGTTCGACATCCGTTGTCAGTCTGTATTGTTTTTTTCGTTTGGCTGTCATCGGCATGTCTCGCTCCTTCCCTCCACCGAAACAGACATATCAATAGCGCAACGCCGTGCGTCTGTAAAGAACGGAATGCGGGAAAACTGCCGGGGACCCGCCCGGCGCCCGTCGTTTTGCAAGAGCATCGAAGTCGAACGGCGTAACACAGGCCGCAGTGGCACGGGCGTCTCGCCCGCGTTCCATACCGAGAAAACACGGGCGGGACGCCCGTGTCACGACGGGGAGAGTCGCCCGCCGTCGCGGGCCCGTTGCCGGGTTGCTGCCGTCTGTTGACAATCGGCCTGCCCTTATGCGCCATAAACGGCGCCTATACGCAAAAGGATGATAGCACCCAAAGAGGCGGTTTATAGGGGGAAAAGCCTTGTTTTATTGGTTTTTTTGGCTGGAGCGGGTGACGGGGATCGAACCCGTGTAGCCAGCTTGGAAGGCTGGAGCTTTACCACTAAGCTACACCCGCAACGGAATGGAGGCACCGTCGCATAAGACGCAAAAAATGTCAACCCCCGATTTTCATTTTTGAAAGTGGCACGGGCGTCCCGCCCATGAAATATTGCGAGATAACACGGGCAAGACCTGCCTGCCGCGCCGGGCTCGGCGCAGGCACGGTGCCCGTGCCACAATTTGGATGCCTCTCCCAGGGAATAGGGGCAAGGAAAGATCAAGGCGAAAGATCATATTTTTTAGAAAGCCTATCGTCCGACATAGAGTCGCTCAAAATGAGAACAATCTAATTCTTTCGCAGAAAAGCCTACAAGCATGCCGTTCAAATATTGCATATTGAGACTTGACCCTAATTCTTCTACTCAAAGTTGACGTTCGAATCAGAGTATTGACAACGGAACCCACAAGCGGTACATAGTATTTATGAGCATAACGGCAGAGAAGATCGTTGCAGAGGCGCTTTCCCTTTCCCCGCACGCACGTGCATTTGTGGCTGAGCGTCTCATCGAGAGTCTTGACACCTGTCCCGGCGAGGATCTCTCTTCGGCATGGCGTACCGAGGTTCAGAAGCGCTGTCGGGAGATGGATGAGGGTGAGGTCGAGTTGCGCGAATCCGCCGACGTATTTGCCAAGGCATATGCGGCTCTTGCATGAAAACAATTCGCTTCCATCCCGAAGCAGACGAAGAGATGGTCGAAGCGGCGGTGTGGTATGAGGCGCAACAGGAAGACCTCGGAAAGCGTTTCCTCACGGCAGTCCAAGACGCCCTAAACAGGATCGAACTCAATCCCGAACTTTACCCATTTGTCGAAGGGGATGTCCATCGCTGTCTCACCAAGACCTTTCCTTTCGGCATCTTGTTCCGGATCAGGCCTCATATCATTGCCATCATGGCTGTCATGCATCTCCGCCGTGACCCGGATTACTGGAAGACTCGAAGATTCGAACAAGGGAATTGAGCGCGACTTCGTATGTTTGCAATCCCCGTCGTTCAATTGGCGACTATTTCATAAGCGGGCTTGTCGTTTCCGCATGGGTGCGCTATGCTTCGTTCGAGGCGGTAGGGAGGAAGAGGCGGCAACGGAGGAACGGTCGTGGCTTGGCGGACGAATGGCGGTGCAGCGCGGGACGAGGGGGCGGAGCCCATGGACGAATTCGGGTGGGAACGCTTCCTGCGCGCATCGGACGCCCGTCTGGAACGTTATCGCGTTCTGCTGGAAAAATACCGGGAGCGGGGTCGTGCGGAAGCGGAACGGCTGGCCACCCGCGAGATGGGCTGGTCGCAGTTCGAGGCCGACGAGCAAGCGGGCGCGTTGGACGGGCAGATTTTGGACGGCGCGGAGCCGCAGCCGAATCCCGACGGAGAGGGCGTGAGCTGGATTCGCATGGCCAACGGCGGCGTGGCGCATCCGCTTGCGTACAGGGCGTATCTGACCGGTTTTGAATTCCGTCGCGATTGCGCGCGCGGCGGTCTTTTGCACGAGACGGGAGCGGGCACAGCGGAAGAATTATGCGCCTCCATTCATGCGACGGCCATTAAACTGGCCGGTGCGCTCAATCATGTGGCCTATTCGAGCGCGCCCGAGCAGGGTTTTGTGGTGGCCTATCTGAAACGGGCGCTCAAGCCGCTGCATGAAAGTTTGCGGCAGGCCGACCATTTGCGCGCCCAAGGACTGTTCGCCCCGCAACGCATGAATCGGCTGCGCAACGACTTGCTGGCGCTGCGGGAAGACATTCTGCGTCTGATGCGGCATTATCGGCGGTGAATTATGCAATCGCTGTCATCCCATATTGAGTGATCTCCATTTTTCTGTTGCGTTGGGCGGGCGGGTTTGCTAAAGAGTTTGGCATGAAAACAAAAACCTGTCTCTACGGTCTTGTGTGCGCTCTGGTTCTGTTTGCGGGCCAGGCGCATGCGGGCGGAAAGAAGGGGGAATCGGATTCGCGGCTGAGCGTGGGCGTACGCATGCATCAGGAGCACCATTCTTTCTCCGAACTGCCTTTTGCCAACGGCGATTTATCCTACGCTCTGGCCTACGAATTCCACGAACCGGTATCCTTTTTGCGTCTGGGCCTGTCCTATGCGCCGTCGGTCAAGGGCGTCATAGGCGAGCCGGACGCCGACGGAAACGGACTGTCGGCGGATTCGGTGCTTACGCCGCAGCTCGCGCTGGTCTGGAAGGACAACGCCTGGCGCGGCGGGGTCGGCGTTCTGAAAAGTCTGGTTTACGGCGAAGAGTCCGACGAGTGGACGGGATTGTACTGGGAGTTCATGCTGGGCTTGAACCTTCCCGTGGGCGGGTCCGGGCTGGACGTGATGGTTTACTACGTGTTCGACCGCTGGAGCGATCTGCCCAATTTCCGCGGCGACGATATGGATTTCGGAGTGTGGTTCGGCTTCAGTTTCTGACGATGGAGCACTCTCGCAACAGACCGGCTTTGACGAACGCCCTTTTCCCTTTGATCGCCCGCTATCCGGCGGACGACTTCTACGAGCGACCATCCCTGCGCGAGTCCCGGACGCGCTACGACGACTCAGTCCCCTCGGAACGGCAGGTGCAGTGCGTGTGGTTCGACGCCGCATGGCGGCCCGACGAGCTGCGCACGGATCGCGGCGAGCCGGTCGCGGTCGCGGATCCGGGCCGCTGGAACCTGGAGGCCGGCCCCGATTTTCTGGATGCCGATCTGCGGGTGGGCTCCGAACGGCGAGTCCTGCGGGGCGATATCGAGGTGCATGTCCGTCCGAGCGACTGGTTTCGGCACGGGCATGACGGCAATCCGGCCTATTCCCGCGTGGCGGCCCATGTGACCTACGGAGAACGCGGCACGCGGGACGCGCGCTTTCCGTCCGGCATGCTGCATATTCCCCTGCGCAAGGCGCTGGCCCAAAATCCATCCTTTTGTTTTGACGCAATCGATCTGGCCGCCTATCCCTATGCCGTGGCCGCGGCGGCGCGGCCGTGCGCACTGCGGCTGCGCGACGGCGATCCCGACGCTGTACGGGCGCTGCTACAGGGGGCGGGTCAGCGGCGCTTGCGCATTAAGAGCGAGCGCATGGCGCTGGAAATCCGTCGGCTGGGCGCCGAACAAGCGCTGTACGCCGAGGTGATGACCGGACTGGGCTACAAACACAACAAGGGGCCCTTTCGGGAACTGGCGGAGCGGGTTTCGTACGAAGATCTGCGATGCGAAGCCGGCGGCGACACGCGGCGAGCCTATGCGCTGCTGCTGGGCGTGGCGGGACTAATCCCGGAGCGGCTCTCGCCCTTTGCGGATGCGGAATCACGTCGTTTTGCACGCCGTTTGTGGGATTTCTGGTGGAAACGACAGTCGGCCTGGTCGGATCGCGTCATGGCGCGCGGCGCATGGAGACTGTCCGGACTGCGTCCGCAAAATCATCCGCGCCGCCGATTGGCCGCCGCCGCCGCATTGTTTGGAGGATCGGCGTCGCTGGCGACCGACCTTGCGGCGCAGACGGGCGATCCGGCCGCGAGCGCGTCGGATGCGGCGCGAAGCATAGTTCACGATCTGCAGAAGCGCAGTCGCATGACCTTCTGGTCGCATCGGCTGAGTTTTGCGGGGCCTGCGGCGGCAAAGCCGACGGCCCTGATCGGGGAGCCGCGTGCGGCGGATATATTCATCAACACGCTGTTCCCGTATCTGGTCGCCCGCGGCGCATGGACGCTCGCCCTGCCCGCCGTTTGGCCGCGCGGCGAGGATAACGCGCGCGTGCGCCGCGTCGCCGCGACGTTGTTCGGGCGCGACCGCAATCCGGCCCTCTGCCGTTGCGCTCTGATCCGACAGGGGCTGTTGCAGATCGAATCCGACTACTGTTCGCAGGGTCATGCCGCCTGCGAGCGCTGTCGGCTGAAAGACGAGTGGCGCGAGCCGTCGGGCGACGAGAAATAGCGGGCGTTATCGGGATGATGCACCTTGTCGCCCGGCCCGGATTTGCTGTACAGGATCAACGGCGGCCCTCCCTTCTTGACAGGTACAAGAAGAAACCAGGAATTGTGGGGTTGCTCTTCCGCGAAGCAGGCGGTGATTCCCAAGTCGAGTCCGTAGGCAAGAAACTCGGCAATCATGGCCCCCGCAGAGACGCCCATCACGGCAATCTTGTCGGGCGCGATCCGCCATTGCGCACTCTGCGCCTTGAGAAAATTAATGGACTCGGCAGCGTGCGACATGATTTCGAGATATCCCGCATCCTTCAGCAATGGGTAGTTAACGCTGGCGCAGGCGATGTCATGGCGGAGGAATTCGGAAAGAATTCGATGTTTCCTGAATTGCGCCTTGTCACCTCCCGTGAATCCGCCTCCATGAAAAAAAACAACTATGGGACGCATGGTATTCGTGCCCTCCGGCAACCACACGTCAAGCCTGCTTCGTTCATACCGCTTGCTGTACTCGACATCTCCGTGTGTCGGCGGAGGGGTCGCGCACACCCCCGAATTGCAAACGAGACTCATAGTAAACCAAAAGAAAACGTTGTTGATCGGCTTCATATACATAATCAATCCTCTCGAGAGCGACATATTCTCGTCTGAGAGAACGGAAGGTCGCCCGTAATGGTCGTCCGTTCTTTCCTCTCCGCAATACCTGATGGAGCTTGCGAAATCACGAAGCTTGACCGAACAGGGAACGCCTGCCTCATTTATTTGTGCGGATCGGGATGAAGAGCAGGCGCAGGGTGTTGTGCCGTTCGGCGCGTTCGTGGCCGATCAGTCCCATCAGGAAAGACCATTGCCGCCGCTCCGGACGGGCGGGGTCACGCGTGAAGCGAAAGAGCGGGAAAATCGAGAATTTGTGCGTTTGACGCTCGTCGCGACGGTAGCGGAACAGGCCCCAGAGGGCTTCGTCCTCCTTGACGGAGCCATGGCGGTCGCGCGAGTAGAGGGTCCAGAAGGGCTCCCAGTTGCGTTCCAGTTGCGGCAGGGTTTTACCCGGCCAGAGCGACGGCAGTCGCAGGCGCGCGGTTTGGCCGATGCGCCGGCTCTCGAAAAGGGGCCAGATTTTGCAGTACTGTTCCTGCGGCTCCTGCGCTTCGCCGTTCGCGGCGGGGGGCCCGGCGACGGTGCGCCAGTGCAGAAAGGGCATGATCTTGAATTGGCGCATGGCTCCCGTGGCACGAGCCGATCGGGTGCCGGAAACGATCGGCCAGAACAGAAACCAGGATTGGACGGAGCCGGCGCTCTTGCGTCCCCACAGCGGCCACAGGTACAGTTTGTCGACATCGCCGCGACTCCACTGCACCAGGGGCCAGGGCGCATGGACTTTGGAGAGGCGGTCGGCGGTGGTGAAGCGAAAGAGGGGCGGCAGGAACATCCAGGTTTTTTCGTTTGGCAGGTTGCCGCGCCAGTAGAGCGGCCACAGCATGTGGACATCGCCCTGCCCGCCCGGCGCATCATAGCGGGCCGAGACCCAGAAGGGCCAGGCCACAGTGCGTTTGTCCCAGGCGCCGTCCCGCACGGAACGGGCGTAGAAGGGCAGAAATCCGTAGTGTCGGCCACGCTCCGAGCCGCCCCAGCCGATGAGCGGCCACAGGATGTGGCGGCGCGTCTGGCTCCCCAGGGTGGTGTGCATGTAGAGGGGGAAGAGAACGAAGACGATGCGGTCGCGCCCCAGGTACTCGTGGACCTTGCCGCCCAGCGGAAAAAAGCCGAAATAGCGTTCGCCATGCCGGTCGCGTCCGGCGAAGATCAGGGGGAAAAGGGCCAAACGATAGCGCGATCCGGGCCGGGTACGGTCGAAGTCGTTGGCGTAGGCCAGCAGGAAGCGCCAGTAGGTTTCCTTGCCCAGCGTTTTGTGCATGGCGATCGGCCACAGGAATTCCGTCAGGACCCTTTCGCGCTGCGGGTTGCCGGAGCGGGAGTAGAGAGGGCGCAGGGCGCTGAAATCGCCGCCTTCCGGACTGACGCGCCGCTCGAAAAATGGGCCCAGAGCGCGGGTGCGCAGGTTGCCTTCCAGGTCGCGATCGCGCGAGGCGATGAAGCCCAGATCGAACTCGCGGCGCGCAGCGGATTGCGAGGTGGCGCAGCCGCCGGCCGACAGCAGCGCGAGCGCCAGCGCGATCCCCGTCGGCCATTGGCGTATGATCTGCCGGACCGGGCCGCTTCTCATTGAGGCGCTCCTTCCGGACCGAGGATGTCCTGTTCGCAGTCGAAGAGCCCGGCCAGCAGCGCGGCGCGAATCCACATGCCGTTGCGCATTTGGCGCCAGTACATGGCGCGCGGATCGCTGTCGGCCTCGATGGCGATCTCCTGACGGCGCGGCAGGGGATGCATCAGAATGGCGTCTTTGCCGAGCAGAGGCAGGTGTTCTTTGCGGAACCAGAAGGAGGATATGTCGATTTGGGCGCTTTCGCCTTTTTCTCCGTCCCATTCGTCCTGGACGCGGGTCATGTAGATGGCGTCGGCGCGGGGGATGACGCTTTCGAACTGATCGGTCAGGTCGTAGCGGATGCCGGCGGCGTCGAGTTCGTCGAGTACGTCGCGGCCGATTTGGAGCGGGTCCGGAGCGACGAAGGTCATTTCGACGCCTTCGTAGCGGGTCAGGAGCGAAGCCAGCGAACGGACGGTGCGGCCGCGTTTGAGGTCGCCGACGAACACCATGCGAATGCCGTCGATGCCGCCGCGCGCGCTGAAGCTGCGCTGCAGGGTATAAATGTCGAGCAGCGCCTGGGTGGGGTGCTGGTCCTTGCCGGAACCGGCATTGACGATAGGGACGGGCCGTTCCGAGTGCGCGAGGCGCCAGGCCATGCGTTCGGCCAGACCCTGTTCGCGGGTGCGCATTACGATGCAGTCGAAGTAGGAGCTGAAGGTGCGGACGGAATCCTCCTGGGTTTCGCCCTTGAATTCGCTGGAGGTGGTGGAATCGCGGACGTCTTCGGTGCCCATACCCAGAATGCGGCAGGCGCCGGAGAAGGAAAGGAACGTGCGCGTGCTGGGTTGGGTGAAGTACAGCATGGCCCGTTTGTGCGAGAGCAGGCTGCCTAGAAAGTTCGCCCCGCTTCGCGTTTTGGCAACGAAGCGGATGCGTGTGGCCAGGGCGCCCAGGGCGTCCAGGCGGGCGCGGTCGTATTGCTGGGCATACAGCACGTGCCGGTCGCGTCCGTCTTCGCGCAGGCAGCGGGCCTTGTCGCCGAGCGGCAGAGCGGAGAAGGTCTTCCAGTCTATTCGGGACAGTCGCATAGCGCCTCCTGCGGTCGGGTCAAGCTGGCGACGAGCATCGCCTTGATGGTGTGCATGCGGTTTTCCGCCTGGTCGAACACGCGCGAGAAAGGCGCTTCGAACACGTCGTCGTCCACTTCCAGGGCGCCCAGTTCGCGGGTGGCTTCCGTATCGCGATTGTGGAAGGCGGGCAGGCAGTGCAGGAAAATGGCGTCGGCGGCGGCGCGCTGCATGGTGCCCATGGTGACCCGATAGGGCGCCAGCAGCTCGAGGCGCCGGGCGGTCTGGGCCTCTTCGCCCATGGAAACCCATACGTCGGTATAGACGACATGGGCGTCGCGCACCGCTTCGTCGGGATCCGTGAAGACCGCTACGCTGCCGCCGGTGCGGGCCGCGGCCGCGCGGGCGGCCTCCAGCCAGTCGGGGCGCGGCGCCAGTTCGGCGGGAGCGCCGTTGGCGAAATGCACGCCGGACTTGGCGCAGGCTTCCATCAGGGAGTTGGCCACATTGTTGCGGCCGTCGCCGACATAGGCGACCTTGAGACCGGCGAGAGTTCCGAATTTTTCGCGAATGGTGAGCAGATCCGCCAGCGCCTGGGTCGGGTGGCATTCGTCGGTCAGTGCGTTCCAGACGGGTACGCCGGAAAATTCCGCGAGCTGTTCCGCCGAACGATGCGCGAAGCCGCGAAAGACCAGTCCGTCGAACATGCGGCCCAGCACGCGGGCGGTATCTTTGACGGATTCCTTGCGGCCCAGATGAATGTCGGCTGCCGCCATGAACTGGGAGTGGCCGCCTTCATCGGCAATGGCCACGGCGGTGGCGGCTCGCGTACGGGTGGAGAGTTTTTCGAAAAGCAGAGCGATGTTGCGTCCCGCGAGCAGGCGTCCTTCGCGCAGTCGGCGCTTGCGTGTTTTCAGCTCGGCGGCGAGGTCGAGCAGGAGGGCGAGTTCGCGGTCGGTCAGATCGCGAAGCCGCAATAGGCCCCGAACGGGCAGGGTTGAAGCGGACAGTTCGTGCAGTATTTCGTTTAGGGCGGCCATATCCGATCCTTTCGATGTCGTCCCGCGGCCAGCGCGGTGCGGTCTGTTGCGACGGAAAGGAAATGCATAGCGCCTGCGGCGGATTCTGGCAACTCAAATTCCGAATATCGCGGCGATTCTCATAGTCGAAAACACTTACAAACGACTCGCGCAAAGGCCCGAAGATCGCAAAGATGGATGGTAGCCGTTCACGGTTCACAGTTCACAGTTCACAGTTCACAGTTCACAGTTCATGGTTTTTCAGCCTTCTTTTACGCTTTCGCCATACTCTTCTCGAATTCAAGCTGATATTCGACAAAACCTGCCATCTTGCCTCG
>CAZYAW010000116.1:0-13103 GCA_964646045.1 uncultured Victivallales bacterium
ACAAAAATTTGGTCGGTTGGAAATTCCTTGTTGGATATTGGATATTCAGTCCCTCGAAAAATCTGATGAGCCTGCGAAATCACGAGGCCCGACTGAATCAGACTTCCTGACCTCGACAGAGGATTGGGACTGTTCTTCGGAAAATGAGTGGGCGCATTCTTAGTGGCATGGGCGTCCCGCCCATGAAATATTTCGAGATAACACGGGCAAGACCTGCCTGCCGCGCCGGGCTCGGCGCAGGCACGGCGCCCGTGCCACAATTTGAAAG
The DNA here is from genome assembly GCA_964646045.1 of uncultured Victivallales bacterium. Lineage (GTDB taxonomy): Bacteria > Verrucomicrobiota > Kiritimatiellia > UBA8416 > SLMC01 > CAZYAW01. The sequence continues at coordinate 269 of CAZYAW010000116.1, forward strand.
TGTGCCAAAGCATTTTCCTACGAGGTCAGGAAGTCTGAAATTCGAATGGCCGTGTCGCGGGAAAGGCTTCTTGACAATCGGCACGCCATAGGATACCTTGCGCCGCGAAAAAGGATGGCATACGCGAGCAAGACGGAAAGGCGAATATGGAAACAAAAGCGGGAGCGCGCCCGGTGGCGCTGTTCATTCGGGACGGGTGGGGCGTCAACGAGAAAAGCGAGGGCAACGCGGTGGCGGCCGCCGCCACGCCCAACGTGGACCGCTGGAAGGCAACGTATCCGTGGACCCTGCTGGAATGCTCCGGCGAGGCGGTCGGTCTGCCGGAGGGATACCAGGGTTCCAGCGAAGTCGGGCACCTCAATATGGGCGCCGGCCGCATTGTGATTCAGGAACTGAAACGCATTGACGACGGACTGCGCGACGGCAGCCTGTTCCAAAGCCCCCAATGGCGCGGCCTGCTGGAGGCCTGGCAAGGCGGCGGCCGCCTGCACCTGCTGGGATTGCTGCAGGACGAAGGCGTGCATGCCCATCAGGAGCATCTTTTCAAAATCATGCGCCGCGCCCGACAGGAAAATCCGTCGGGCCGCATCGTCGTGCATCCTTTTCTGGACGGTCGCGACACGCCGCCGCGCAGCTCTCTGGAGTATCTGGCCAAGCTCGAACAGGTCATGGGCGAGGTTGGCGGATGCACGATCGGCACGCTGATGGGACGCTACTACGCCATGGACCGTTCGCGCAACTGGGCGCTGACCGATCGGGCGTACGCCTGTCTGGTCGCCGCCGAAGGTCGCCGCCGCAACGACGCGGCGGGCGCCGTGCGCGAAGCCTACGAGCAGGACCGCGCGCCCGACGGCACGCCGATGGGCGACGAATACATGCCGCCCTGCGTACTGGGCGACTACGACGGCATCCGGGACGGGGACGCCGTCATGCACACCAACTATCGCCAGGATCGCGCCATTCAACTGTCCATGGCGTTCTTCGATCCCGCCGGCTACCCGGGTCGGCTGACCGCCAGGCCGCGCGTGGTTTACGCCGGACTGACCCGCTACTGGGACGATTTCACCGAGTATCTGCTGGGCGCCATGGACGAGGGCGGCGGCATGAACCGCCTGCTGGGCGAGGAGATCGCGCGCGCCGGACTGCGCCAGTTGCGCATCGCGGAAACCCAGAAATTCCGCCACGTAACCAGTTTCTTCAACGGCAAATCGACCCGCCCCTACGACGGCGAGGACCAGGTCGAAATTCCCGGCCGCTTCGATCCCTCGTCCTTCGCCCAGCACCCGGAAATGGACGCCGAAAACGTAACGGACGAACTTCTGCGCCGCCTGGAAGACAATCCCTACGCTTTCGTGGCCGTGAACTACGCCAACGGCGACATGGTGGGCCATACGGGCCAGTTCGAGGCGGCCCGCGCGGCCATCGAAACCGTGGACGCGTGCCTGGGCCGCGCCGTGGCCCGCCTGCTGGAACTCGATGCGCATATCCTGATTACGGCGGATCACGGCAATGCGGAGCAGATGATCGATTACGAAACCGGCATGACCAAAACGAGCCATACCCTCAATCCGGTGGAGTGTCTGTATGTCGCCCGCGATGCGCAGGGCCGTCCGATGCGCCGGCGCGGCAAGCTTTCCGATATCGCGCCGACCGTACTGCGTCTGCTGAACCTGCCGGTCCCGCCGGAGATGACGGCCGACAATCTGCTGCCGGATCGCGCCTGAAACGGGAAGCGGGCTGCGCCCGCATTCCAGATTCATCTTCCCAATGATGCGACGCATCTTACGACGGAACGAATTATGAGGCCGCCTATGACGATTCGCCACCGGCATGGCCGGGCACGCCTGCGGCACGCCGCGAACGTGGCGCCGCTTCTATGCCTGCTGGGCCTGTTCTTTCTCGCCGCCTCCGCCAGTCGTGCCGCCGCGTTCGACATTCGCGACGCTCTCAGCCCGCGCAACGCGGAACGTCCGCTGCGGCGCTACACGCGCTATATCGTACTGCACACCACGGAAGCCCCCGACAAAAGTTCGCTCAACAAGGTGCGCGAGCGCGGCGAAGCCCATTATGTGGTGAGTACGGACGGGGTGGTCTATCGCGTCGTGGATCGCAAACGCGTCGCCTACCATGCCGGCCGCAGCATGTGGGACGGCAAAACCGACCTGGACCGCTATTCGATCGGCATCGAGGTGGTCGGCTATCACGACCGCGACCTTGCGCCGGCCCAGTATCGGGCCCTGCACGAGTTGCTGCGTCAGTTGCGGCGCCTCTACCGCATTCCGGATCAGCGGGTGCTGACGCATTCGATGGTGGCCTATGGCGCGCCCAACCGCTGGCATCGACGGCCGCATCGCGGTCGCAAACGGTGCGGTATGCAATTCGCCACGGACTCCGTGCGCCGCAAGCTGGGCCTGCGCCGCAAGCCCGCCTACGATCCCGATGTCCGGGCCGGCCGTCTGGTCGAAGCCGATCCGTATCTGGCCCGAGTTCTTTACGGCCGGGAAGCCGAGTCCTCCGCTCCGCGCAAATCGACCCGTGACGACCCTGCGGCGGATCCCCGTGTGATCGTCGCGGGACGCTCGGCCTGGGATATCGCGCGCGAACGCTACAACCGCGCGGATACCGTGTATGTTTTCCCGGACGGACAACGCCGTCGCGGCGATCAAATCGGCGACTGGCGAGCCGTTCCGAGCGGTACGCGCGTGCTGACGGGGGCGGGCGAAGCCCCGGCGGCGACTGCGGAGGAGGGACGACTTCCCGTTCTGGGCCGGGACGGAGCGACGGCGTCCGAAATCGCCGGCGAGGCCTATAACCGGTCCACCACTTTCTACCGTTTGCCCGACGGCCGCGTGCTGTCCGGCGCCCGCATGACCGCAGCCGACTTCAAAAAAATGCCGGCCGGCACTCTGGCGCTGATCGGCTATGCGGCCGCCGGCGTCGTGGCGGAAAAGCGTACCGCCTTCGACCTATGCGGACCGCGCTGGAACCATCCCTCCACCTATTACCGTTTCCCCGACGGCACCTTGCGGCGAGGCCGCGAAATCCGGGAGGGCGCCATTCCGCCGGGAACGCTGGTCTTCCTGCGCCAATAGGCGGCCGACTACAGCCGTCCTTCGCGACTGGCCGCGATATAGTTCACGCCGTACTCGTCTGCGCCCAGCAGAAGCTCGCGCGCCAGTTGAAAATCCTCCGCGCTCGGATCGAGCGCGCACAGCTTCTCGCGATTGATCTGGGCGGGATCCACAATGCCGCCGTCCGCGCCGGCCTCCACGGCCAGCCAACTGAAGACCTGATTGATCAGTTTGCGGTTGGGCATGCCGAACGAAACGTTGCTGAGCCCGGCGACAATATGAATGGCGGGACCGTAGGTCTCGCGCACGGCTTTGACGGCGGAAAGGAAGCCGGTTCCGTTGGCGGCGTCCACCGAGATGGGGAAAACCAGCGGGTCCACGTGAATATGTTCGGCCTGCAGGCCGGCCGCCCGCAATTGCGGGATCAGCCGCTCCAGATTGGCCAGCCGCTCCTCCGTATTGGAGGGCAGACCGCATTCGCCGGCGGCGGAGGCGATGACCACGGCCCGGTAGCGCGCGGCCAGCTCCAGCGCCTCCTGCCGTTCCAGCGAGACGGAATTGATCATGGGTCGGCCGCGGGCCGCGTCGCAGGCCTCCAGACCGGCCTGCAGAATCTCCATGCTGGAGGAATCGACGCTGACGGGGATGGAAACCGCCTGCTGCACTACGTCGATCGTCCACTGCATCAGCCGCGCGCGCTCGGCGGTATCGGAACTGAACTCGTCCACATTGACATCCAGGTAGGCCGCGCCGCGGGCCGCCTGCGCGCGGGCCAGCGCCTGCAGGTAGTTCCGGCCGCTTTCACGGTCGGCGCCTTCTCCGTAGCAGCCCTGCCAAATGGCGGCGGCGCAGTGCTTGATCTTGCCGTTGGCCCAGTCGGCGCCCTCCGTGAAGCCGGCCGGAACCGGCAGCTCGCACGGGCGTCCGTTGGACGTATAGAGAATGGCGGGCGCGCCCGCGTCGCCGCCGGCCCGCACGAATTTGCCGCCCACCTTGAAAATGCGCGTGCAATGAATGTTTTCGCCCACCACAATGAACCGGTCGATTTCCATAGCGTTCTCCTGTCGGGTTGTCTGGTTCTTTCTACCTGGAACTGATAATGCGCACCGCCGCCTCGAGACTGGTGGTGCCGTCCTTGACCCTTTCGAGAATGGCGTCGGCCAGCGGGATCATGCCGTTTTTTTTGGCCTTGTCCCGGATGACGTCGGACGAATCCTGCTTCATGATCGAGACGCGTATATCGTCGTCGATCGGCAGCACCTCCATGATGGCGCCGCGGCCCAGATAGCCGAAGCGCTGGCATTTGGGGCAGCCGACGGCGCCGTACACGACGCTGCCCCGCAAAACGGCGGGGTCGATCTTGTGCATGGCCATCAGCTCCGTATCGGGTTCCACCGGCTTCTTGCAGGTCGCGCAGAGCTTGCGGTACAGTCGCTGGGCCTGCGCCAGAATGATGGAGGACGAAAGCAGAAACGGCTCGATCCCCATATCCATGAGGCGCGTAATGGTGCCGGGCGAATCGTTGGCGTGCAGCGTGCTCAACACCAGGTGTCCGGTCAGGGCGGCCTTGATCGCGATTTCGGCCGTTTCCAGATCGCGAATTTCGCCGATCAGCACAATGTCCGGATCCTGCCGCAAAATGGCGCGCAGCGCGGCGGCGAACGTACAGCCGACGGAAGGCATAATGCGCGTCTGAATAATGCCCGGAATCTGGTATTCGACCGGATCTTCGCAGGTGACAATATTGACGTCGGGCTTGTTGAGTTCCTGCAGACAGGAATAGAGCGTGGTGGTTTTGCCGCTGCCGGTCGGGCCGGTCACCAGAATGATGCCGTGCGGCTGGGAGATGGCATGGGAAAAGGCGCCGTACGATTTTTCGTCCAGATTCAGAGAGGACAGGTTGGGGAAGAGCGCGTTCTTGTCCAGCAGACGCATGACCACCCGGCCGCCGTGAATGGTGGGCAGCACGCTGACCCGCACGTCGATGAGTTTGTTGAGCGTGTTGATGCGGAAGCGTCCGTCCTGCGGTACGCGCTGCTCGCCGATATCCATGTCGGCCAGAATTTTGATGCGCGAAATGATAGCCGACTGGATGGTCTTGGGCAGTTTCGGTCGTTCGGCGAGCAGCCCGTCCACGCGGTAGCGCAGGCGCACCGAATCTTCCTGCGACTCGATATGGATGTCGGTGCCGCGCATGCGCACGGCCTCGATCAGAATGGTGTTGACCATGCGAATGATGGGCTGGTCGTCGGCGCCATCCATCATTTCCTCGAGACTCTGCTCGTCGTTCTCGTCGACCGTGCCGTATTCCATCTCGTCGTCCTGCCCGTGCATGACGTCTTCCATATCGATATGGCTCTCGTCGGCGGCAAACGCGCGCTTGATGGCTTCAACGACGTCGTTCTCGTCCGCGACCAGCGGCACGATATTGTAGCCGGTCGCCGTGTGCAGCTCCTCCATGGCGATGATATTGAAGGGGTCGCCCATGGCGACGGTCATGGTCTTGCCGAACTGCGCTACGGGCATCACGCGATGGCGGCGCACCACCTCGCGCGGCAGGGTTTTGAGAAGAGCTTCCTCCGGCGTGAAGCGCGCCAGCGAGACGGGGTTCAGACCTAGATATTCGGCCATGACCAGCGTCATGTCCTGGGACGACAAGAGACGGCTTTCCGTCAACTCCTTCTCCAGCGCCACCCCGTTTTCGGCGGCGCGGTCGCGCGCGTCGGCCAGGGCCTCCGGTTCCGCCATTTTGCGGCGCAGGATAATCTCCGTAATGTTTTTGGGCGCTTTCGCCGTCATGCCGCTATTCTCCTCCGCCCGTCACCCGCAGGGCGGCGTCCAGGCTGGTGTCGCCGCTTACGACTTTGGAAACGCCGATGTCCTTGAGCGACATCATGCCGTGTTGGCGGGCGTAGGCGGCAATCTCCTTGGAGGTCAGGCCCTGGACAATGGCGTTGCGTATTTCACGGTTGATCGGCAGCACCTCCATGATGGCCATGCGGCCTTTGTAGCCGATATTGCGGCACTTGACGCAGCCCTTGGCCTCGAACACCGTGCAGTGGTCGAAGGTGTGCGGATCCACGTCGTAGGCTTTCAGCAGTTTGGCCGGAATCTCGTCGGCCAGCTTCTTGCAGACGGGACACAGCCGGCGAATGAGACGCTGGGCCTGGGCCAGAATGATCGCGGAGGCCAGCAGCGAAGCGTCCACGCCCATATCGACCATGCGCGTGATGGCGCTGGGCGCATCGTTGGTATGCAGCGTACTGAGCACCAGGTGGCCGGTGAGGGCCGATTTAATGGCGATTTCGGCCGTTTCCCCGTCGCGAATTTCGCCCACCAGAATGATGTCCGGATCCTGACGCAAAATGGAACGCAGCGCCGCGCCGAAGGTCATGCCCACAAAGGAGTTGATCTGCACCTGATTAATGCCCGGCAACTGGTATTCGACCGGGTCCTCGCAGGTGATAATGTTGACGTCGGACTGGTTCAGGTCCATGAGACAGGAGTAAAGCGTGGTCGTCTTGCCGCTGCCGGTCGGGCCGGTCACCAGGACGATGCCGTTCGGCTCGGAAATGGCCTTGCGCATGGCCTGGGCCGGCGCCTCTTCCAGACCCAGCGCCGCCAGGCTGGGAAAGAGAGACGAGCGGTCGAGCAGACGCATCACGATTTTTTCGCCGAAAATGGTGGGCAGCGTATTGACGCGCAAGTCCACTTCCTTGCCGAGCGCGCGAATTTTAATGCGACCGTCCTGAGGAATGCGATGTTCCGAAATGTCCATGCCGGACATCAGTTTGATGCGCGAAATCACCGCGCCCTGCAGCGTTTTGGGCGGACCGGGCAGTTCGATCAGCGCTCCGTCCACCCGGTAGCGCAGACGCAGCGCGCGCTCCTGAGGCTCCAAATGGATGTCACTGGCGCCCTGCCGCAGGGATTCGATCAGCATCATGCTGACCATGCGAATGACCGGCGCGCCCTCGGAGCGCTGCAGGAGATCGTCGATGTTCTCCTCGCTTTCGTCCTGCAGGCTCTCGTGAATAATGTCCTGCTCGTCGGCGGCGGACTCCTGCAGAATGTCGCTGATGCCGAGGGTGGGCGCTTCCGCCTGAAACAAACGGGCAAGCGTTTCGGCAATGTCTCGTTCGGAGGCGATCAGCGGCACCACTTCGAGCCCGGTCAGGTTCTGCAGCTCGTCGCGTCCGACCAGATCGAACGGATCGGCCAGGGCGACCGTCAGGAGTCCGCCGATCCTGGCCAGCGGCACCGCCTGCCGCTTGCGCAGCACGGCGGCGTCCACAATGCCGAGAGTCCGTTCGTCGGGCCGACAACGGGCCAAATGCACGGGCGGAATGCCCAGATACTCCGACAGCGCCAGAACCATGTCCTCGTCGGACACGATTTTCTTTTCGAGCAAATACTTTTCCAGACGGGTGCGCGAAACGACCGCCTCCTCTTCCGCCTGGCGCAGAATTTCCCGATCCACCAGTTTACGGCGCAGCAGGATGTCGACAATTTTGCCGCCATAGGTTTTAGCCACCATGAAAACGCTCCGCTATTGGGCGCACTCCGTTCCGCAGGGTTTGGCAAGAGTCTCCGGTTGTTCTATGGGTAGAATCATGGCGATTTCCGGACAGGTAAAAGGCGACTCGTAGCGGGTACAGTTGATGCACCCGGCGTAGATCTTGTGCATGAGACCTTCTTTCGCCGTTTCACGAAACCCGAGCCCGGCGAAGAATTCGGGAGCGAACGTCAACACGACAATCTGTACGGGCCGCAGCGGACGGATACGCTCAATGGCGCGTTCGACCAGCCTGCGTCCGATCCCCCGCCGCACGCGGTCGGGCTCCACGCACAGCGACTTGATCTCGACGGACGGGCTTTTGGGCGAACCGATTTCCGGCAGAATCTGCCAGGACACGGCGCCGATCACCCGTTGGCCCTCCTCGCACACCAAAAAGCGGTCGATGTTCTGCACGATGTCGCCGATCGGCCGGGCCAGAACCGTGTCCGGGTATTTTTTGACCAGCGCGAAGATGGCGGCGGCGTCGCGGAATTCGGCTTGACGAATGGCAACGGACGGGTTCATCAGTTGGCGGATCGGCCGGATACGCCCCGGGTCGTTTTGCCGACCGCCCTGGCTTTTTCCCGCGGCCGCAGCGCGCGCACGGCCGCACCGGCCCGCCACATCTCCGAATTGTGGATGGCCGCCAGTTCCTTGTCGAGCAGTTGACGATAGTTCTTCTTGCCGCAGGCCGTGATGACGCGCTCGGTTTCCTTCCCGCCCTTGACGCGTTTATAGAGGTCGCGGAAAACCGGCATGACGGCGCTTTTGAACTTGGGCTTCCAGTCCAGCGCGCCGCGCTGGGCGGTGGCGGAACAGTTCGAGAACATCCAGTCCATGCCGTTCTCGTCCACCAGCCGGATCAGGCTTTGCGTCAGCTCCTCGACCGTTTCGTTGAAGGCCTCGCTGGGCGAATGGCCGCGCAGACGCAGAACATCGTACTGCGCCTCCATCACCCCCGCCAGCGCGCCCATCAGCACGCCGCGTTCGCCGGTCAGATCGCTGTACACCTCTTTTTCGAAAGTGGTGGGGAACAGATATCCGGACCCGATACCGACCCCCAGCGCCAGACAGCGCTCGCGCGCGCGGCCGGTGGCGTCCTGCTGCACGGCGTAGCTCGAATTGATCCCCACACCGGCCAGAAAATTCCTGCGCACCGAAGTGCCCGATCCCTTGGGAGCCACCAGAATCACGTCCACGTCCTTGGGCGGCACCAGATGCGTCTGCTTCTTGTACACCACCGAAAATCCGTGCGAGAAGTAAAGAGCGTCGCCCGGATGCAACTGGGCCTTGATCGTCGGCCAGACCGCCATCTGAGCCGCGTCCGAAACCAGCATTTGCAGAATCGTGCCGCGTTGCGCCGCCTCTTCGATGTCGAACAGCGTTTTGCCGGGAACCCAGCCGTCCCTGCGGGCGCGATCCCAGTCCTTCTTAAAGGACTTGGACTGCCCGACGATCACATTGCCGAACCCGTTGTCTTTCAGATTCAGCGCCTGGGCCGGACCCTGCACGCCATAGCCGAGCACGGCGATGATTTCATTCTTCAGCGCCCGCCGCGCCCGGGTAACCGGGAACTCCTTGCGGGTGACCACATCTTCCTTTACGCCGCCAAAATCGATGCGAGCCATGAATTCTCCTTCCGTTGCGCCGTCGCCGGCGTATCTACCGTGAACCATTAATGTCGAGACCGTACACCAGCGCGCCCGCACGGTCAACCCCCTTTTTTCAGGTGAAGAATCTTGCCGGACGCGGAAACTGTTTTGCAGGCGAGGAACTACAAAAAACGCGAAACGCGCGAAAACGGGAGCCGTCGTTCTTTGGCGCTTCCGGGTTTGTGTGTGGCTTTTCTATTGATGAATCGTACTATGCGAATAGACGGAGAGGAAATCGTCCCTTGGTATGGCCGATATGAAAGCGATGGGGGTTGACTTTTGAAGTCGGATCAGGCTAGGTTTACGGTGGTGGTGTTGCGGCCGCGCTGCGGCGCAGCGCGCATACGGACGGAACAGGCCGGGCGGTGTAGGCCCGCCAAGGAGCGGAAATCGATGCTTTTACAGGGAAAACATATAAGGAAAGTTTGGGGACTGCCGGCGGTTTTGGCGCTGACGACACTGGCGCTGGCCGCCCATTCCGATCTCGAAAAGAAGTATCGGACGGCCAGACAGAATATAGAAGCCGCAGCGCACGGACATTACGTTCAAGGACTGCAAGCCATGGAAAACCGCTTTCGGGCGGCGGGTCAGCCGCGAGAGTTGCTGACGGTTCGCCAGGAGCGCGAACGCTACGAGAAAGACCGCGACATGGCGCAGGGCGCCGAGTCCGGCAACGGGGACGTGGCGGAACTGGCCCGGAAAGTGCAGACATGGGAAAAGGCCAGGATGGCGGAGTTGCTGCAAGCCTATGTGGCCAGGCTCGAAGCCCTGGTGGCCGAATTGACGAGAGCGGACAAACTGAACGAAGCTCTGGCGGTCGAAAAACAGCTCCATACGGTGAAATTCGAACTGGCCTTGTACGAGGCGAAACTGCGAAAAACGGCAGAAGCACCGCCGGAAAAAGAAAATGCTTTGCCCGCAACGGACCCTGTGGCGCCGGAAAACGAGAATGTCGACGCCGACAAAAAGGACGGGCCCGTCGCCGGGGAAGACTGGACTTCGCCCGCGACCCGCATGAAGTTCGTCTGGATTGACGCCATGAAGATGTGGGTGGGCATGTACGAGGTCACCCGGGGAGAATATCGGCGCAAAGAAGACGGGCACGGAGTGGGAAACGTCCATCGCCAACGATATGGCCATCATTACGACGGCTATCGCCGACCGGCGGTTTCCGTGAACTTCGACGACGCCAAAGCGTATGCCGAGTGGCTGACGCAGCAGGACCGGACGGCGCTGAACGGAGCGCGCTACCGGTTGCCCAGCGAAAAAGAATGGATGACCTATGCGCAGTGCCGCGACTTTAGAACCTATCCCTGGGGCAACCACTGGCCGCCGCAAATCGGACAGGCGGGCAATTATCACGGACAGGAAGGACCGGGAACAGGGGAGAAGATACCCGGATACCGAGATGGTTTCAGCGCGGCGGCGCCCGTGGACCGGCTGTGGCGCAATCCCTGGGGCCTGTACGGAGTCGGCGGCAATGTCTGGGAGGCTTGCGCTAAAGACGACACCGGCGAATCATTTGGCGCCTGGCGCGGCGCGTCATGGAACGACGGCCGGCGGGACGATTTGCGCTGCTCGCACCGCAACGGCGAAAGCGGATCGCTGCGCGACGAATATCGCGGCTTTCGTCTGGTGCTGTCTCCTTGATTAATCCGATTTTTTCTCTTGCCATCCGGCCACAAAGCCGCTAGCTTGACCGGAAATGTCGTCGTGGAGGGCTGAACTATGGGCATTACCGTAAAGAAAAAGAAGCTGACAGTCAAAACGGTGCGGGCGCAAGCGCACGATGACGAAGCCGGAGCGGTGACTGCGGATCCCTCCCAGACGGCGGAAACGCCCGAGATGGCGGCGGCGCCGGTTGCCGCGCCGGTCGCCGCCGTCGCGGCTCCGACGCCGACGGCCAAGCCGGCCTCCTACGTGCTGGCCGGTACACTGGCGATTATCGCGTTTCTTTTCTTCACCACCGTGATCATTCTGCAGGTCGTGGAGTGGAACTATCACAGCGAGGCCTTCCCGCACCCCGTCGAACTCGTCCCGACAGCCGACGCCGGCGCCGTTCCACCTCCGATCTCGCCGTAACGCCGCGTGACCCGCACTCGTCATGCCGTCGCGAATCGTCAGACCGAGGCGGCCGGCATCCTGGAAGTCTGGCTGCGCACCCGCCGTTTCCCCGATCGGCTCCTGCCCGTCGGCCTGTCCGACCGCGCGTTTGCGGTGGAAGCGGTCTACGGCGCCGTCAAATGGGCGCGACTCCTGCGCTGGCAAGTCCGCCAATGCGCCCGGCACGAACCAAGCGCGCCGACGCTGTCGTTCGCGCTGATCGGACTCTACCAGATTTTCTTCATGGACTCGCTGCCGGATCATGCGGCCGTACATGAAACGGTCGAGGGCGCCAAGTCCGTCCTGCCCGCCCGCTCCGTAGCCTTTGTGAACGCCGTTTTGCGGCGCGCCTTGCGCGAACGCGTCCGTTGGCGGGCCCGCCTGGCCCAGGCGCCGACCGGCCTGCGTTTTTCCCATCCGGATCCGCTCATACGGCGCTGGCTCAAGATACGGGAGCCCGCCGCCGTGGAGGCCCTGTGCGCGTGGAACAACGCCCGGCCGGCCGTCATAGTCCACATCCGCAACGGCGCGCAGGCGGCAACCGCGCCCGCCGCCGAGCCGGACTGGGAACGCATCGGCGCGTCGCCCCATCCGTTCGCGCCGGAACGCTACCGCACGCTGCCCCGCGGCGTCGCGCTGCCCGACATTCCGGGCTTCGCGCAAGGCCTTTTCTTTGCGCAAGATCCTTCCGGTTCCGTCGCCGTCGACCTGCTCGACCCGCAGCCCGGCCACAGCATTCTGGACGCCTGCGCCGCACCGGGCGGCAAAACGGCGGCCATCGCCGAGCGCATCGGCCGCACACACCCGCTGATCGCGCTGGACCGCCACGCCGACCGCGTCGCACTGCTGACGGAAAGCGTGCAGCGGTTGAATCTGACCGGCGTCGCGTCGGCGCAAATGGACGCGACCGACGGGGTCGCCCTGCGGGGAAAATTCGGAGCCGGGACGTTCGACCGCATCCTGCTGGATGCGCCCTGTTCCAATACGGGCGTGCTGCAACGGCGGCCCGATGCGCGCTGGCGCTTTGCGGAAACCCGGCTGACGCGCCTGGTCGCCACGCAACGGGCCCTGCTCGACGCCTGCGCCCCGCTGCTCAAGCCCGGCGGAACGCTGGTGTACAGCGTCTGCAGCCTGGAGCCGGAAGAAGGCGCCGGCCAGGTGAACGCCTGGCTGGCCGCCCGTCCCGACTTTACCTGTACGGCCCGGCGCAGCCTCTTTCCGCCGATCAGCGGCACCGACGGCATTTTCGCCGCCGCCCTATGTCGCACAAGCTAGACCTGAAATAAGCGAGGTTTTCTGCTGCGAGCACGCCAACGTCTGCGCACTCTCGCGACGGAAAACCTCGCTCATTTCGTAACTGCTCAGGTAGACTCCCGGTGCACGCTGAATGCGCAGCGAAAAGTAGGTCGGGCATTCCTGCCCGACCCCGAGGCGTTGGAGGGTCAGCCAGG
>CAZYAW010000117.1:0-3104 GCA_964646045.1 uncultured Victivallales bacterium
TGGGCCCGAGTACGCCGGACGCCAGGTGGCGGACGATCCGTCCGTTCCTGTCTTCCACCACGACGGTCGCGTCGCAGAACCCCTCGGCTTCGAACGTAATGGTCGCCCGGTCGCCGTCCTGCGCGACCTGCGGCTTGCGCGCGAATGCGAAGACCGCTTCGCGCTTAACCGCGAGTTCCTCCAGCAGACCGCTCGTCCGTGTTTGGGCCGCCTCGGCGCAACACGTTGTCGCCAGGCACGCCGCCGCGACGGACAACAACCTTAACCCTTGTCTCCGATAACCTCCGGACACAATGTCCAGCAGCCAACAAGGAATATCCAATATCCAGGGCAAATGCGCCCCAACCGCACACTTCATGGCTTTCTTCGCAGCAATCATGCGTATCTTCCCCAAGGCGGGCTGACGCCCGTATCCCGAATTACACATTTGAGACCTTGAATGATGCAAAACACAAGAATCGTGTCTCATGACGGAACAATTAGTATGGTATATGTTTCCTGTGCGCCGGCTTATTCTTCCGCGCTCTTCAAAGCCGCCGTCTCGTCGGCGTGGTAGTTCAGTTTCACGCTGACGATACGCATGTTGCCCGGGTCGGCAATGAACAGCCGACGATCCGTGTGCGTGGCCACGTACGGCGCGTACATCAGCGCCACTTCATCGCCGCCGATGGAGCGCGCGTTCGGGGGCTCATGCTTGCCCGGCTTCGAGGGCTTGCCGTCGTCCACATTGCCGTAGCGCCCGATCCGCGTAATCAGGTTGCCGTTGGTGTCCAGTACCGCAAACTGGCTCCGCGCCAGATCCGGCACGAACGAACGACCCAGATAATCCAGCGCAAACCGGCAATTCCAGCATTGGCACGGCGCGGGACGAAAAAACCCGCCGCCGTGATAGCGCCATTCCGCGTTCTCGATCCATGCGTCGCCATATTCCCCGGCGCGCGCGTCCGGCGGACGATCGGGTTTGCGCCCCTTCGACAGAGGAAGCGGCGTTCGGGCGGAGACCAGCACTCTGCCGCCTTTGTCCGGCCTGAATTTCGCCAGTGTGCCCGTGGTGTCGCCTATGGTCTTTCCTTTGCCCTGCAAGCCGGCGGCCCGGAAAAATACGTACACATCGCCGTTCGCATCTATAGACGTGCCATGGCCGTCGGGCAGCCCCTGCACCGCGTCCTCATGCTTGACTTTCCCATGCCGGTCGAAGATATGCAACTCGCCGTACCGGCTGCGACCCGGATAGATTTGCGGCGTATAGGAGCGAGCGTCCGCCGCGGGCGCGGGCCGCCGACCGTCGCGATGCTGGTACGGTTGTTTCTTCGCCGCATTGTGGCAGAAGACGGCTATATCCCCCTTTGCATTGACGTCGAAGCCCTGCTGATGCCAATATACCGGTTTAAACGAGGGGAGCCAGAGCGCGCCCGTCAGTTTCGCGCCTTTGCAATCGTAATTGAAACGGGTTCCTCGCTCCTCCCCATAGTCAAATGGAATCTCCCGCCACGTGTCCAGGTCGAAACGTCCAATGACTTCGGTGGTGCGCAAATAGGCGTGCCGGTTCGCGTCAATGGCCATATCTTCCGCGGACAGCGGCAATTCCACGAGGCCGTACTCCTCCCGGTCAGGATCAATGCGGACAAGCCGGGTAAAAGCCTTCCATACACCCGAATCCCCTTCCGCCACATACAGCGTTCCTTTGACCGGATCCACATACAGGCGCTGGCGGGCCAGTTGCGGCGATTCGAATCGCTTGATGGAAGAGACCACTTGCTTGTGCCAGTCCTGTTTAAGCGTCAGTTTGTCCCCTTCCAGCGCATACAGCTTCAGGTGGCCTTGTCCCTTGAAATTGTCGAAGAGCCACACCATGGGCGGATCCGCCCAACTGTCAACCACGGCGCGCAAAGGAATCGGATCCAGGCAGAAGCGACCGATCCCATCTCTTGTGATGGGCAAGGGCATGCTATGTTTCACTTTGGCGCCGGAGGCCAGGGGGCTCAGGATCGTGAGCGCGGGGGGAGCGCCCTTGCGCAGGCCGATCATGGCGTCCCAGGAAAATACATAGATGTCGTCGGTGCGGTGATGGAACTGGACGATCGCCGGCGACGAAACCGCGATGCTGTGGAGAAGCTGGCCCTCCGGGCTGAAAACCTGCAACCGGTTGTTGCGGTTGTCGGCCACAAAGACATGGCCCTCACGATCCACATTGACGGAAAGCGGATGATCGAACTGCGTGTTTTCTTTGCCCGGCAAATCGGAGCCCAGCCAGAGTTTGGCCGCTTCTTTACCGCCGAATTCCATCCGGTAGACGCCGTGACCGAAATGAGGCCGGGGATTCATGTCCGTCAGGGTCGCCATGGTGTCCAGGTAGTATCCGGTCAGATAAAGCCATTTATGGTCCGGCGACAAGGCGACGCTGCGCGGAACGGTTTTGCCGAGTACACGTCCGTGTCCCGTAAAGTTTCCAAGACATGCGGGGCCATGCACGTCGAATGCCCCGGTTGTGCCGTCTGCCGCGACTCTGGACAACCGTTCGGCGACGATGGCCATCACCCCGTTGTTGACCGCAAACGCGTCCGCGGAACTGCCAGGACCGGTGTTGGTTCTCTTGATCCCGCCCAGAAGAAACGTAGATTGCCAGTAGCCGATCTTCTGCGGCGCACGGGCGCCGTCCGTACTGCTGATCCACTCCAGTCCCTTTACCCTCTCCACGGTACGCGCCGGGAAGGGATAGATCGTTTGGACATACTCGCCCTGGTGACTGAAGAGACGCACCTGCTCCAGTCCGTCGCCTTCATATACGTAGACGCCCTCGGGCTGTGCGACCATGCGCGAAATCCTGTGTCGGCCGTTGCGTTTCTTGGGATGCCAGAACAGCGTTTTCTCGAATTGCGGCTTGAGTCCCAGCGAAACGCGGATGCTGTGCGCGGCTTTGTCGTCCACGTATTGCCCCGCATCGTTTTTGCCGTCCCAGACGACGGTCTGCGACTTGCTGTTCTTCTGAAACGGTTCCGGGGCGTTGGGCCCGAGTACGCCGGACGCCAGGTGGCGGACGATCCGTCCGTTCCTGTCTTCCACCACGACGGTCGCGTCGCAGAACCCCTCGGCTTCGAACGTAA
>CAZYAW010000118.1:0-15031 GCA_964646045.1 uncultured Victivallales bacterium
TTTCAGTCTGCTTAAATAACCGGGCACAACACCAGCCTGCTCCCTATTTCAAAAGCCGCGCTTCGCTTGCTTTTGAAAAGGGAGAGGCACCACGTTCGAAATGAAAACTATTCATCTTATTCTGTGTGTCGCCCTCTTTGGCACTGCCTGTTCACCTGATGATAGGACGTCAGTTGCGCAAGACTTTAAAGAGGTATCTTCTGCGCAGTCCAGAGCCATGTCTTGGCTGGCACAACAACAGCGCGCAGACGGATACTGGGGCACTGATCAGCACCGCGTGACTCTAACGAGCCTTGCGGTGCTTGCCTTTCTTTCAGATGGAGAAACACCATCCTCAAATGTTTACGGCAAGTTTGTCGAAAATGGTCTTAGAGCCCTTTTGAGGGATACAGAGGAACGAGAATATCTGCCGCCAGCGGATGAAGCCCTTTTAACATGGTGTCTTGCCGAGGCCTACGGCATGACCAGAGTTCCCGTGTTGCGTGATTCAGCAAGAAAACGAGGGGCTCTGCTCAACTCGGAGTCGGCAACACCCTGGCACGCCTTCGCTGCGCGAGCCCTTCAAACATCCGAGGCTGCACCCGAAATCGGGACGCAGATGCTATCTAACCTCAAAAGCAGGCACTCTGTACAAACCAATAACATTTTGGATGAGGCAACTCATCTGCTTCTGTCGCTATACACAGTTGGCAGGGAAGACTCCACCCCGAACACGGAACGTTTTCGACGTCTCGATCCGAAAAAAAACTGGCGATCCTCGGATCGGCCAGTCCAAACAGTCGCAGTTCTGTCTATTGCGCTGCTCGTTGCCGGCGGTGGCAAGGACTGGATGGAATGGAGCCGAAGTTTCTTCCCTGATGTGTGCAGGCGGCAAGTGATCACAGAGCCTTCCGGTTTCGGCTGGTGGACAGCCGAGAGTCTCGGCATTCAATTGGATTCGGAAACGGAAGGAATGACCCCAAATGAAGAACGTATATACATCACTTCACTGATGCAGCAGTCGCTCCAGTGGCCTCGTCGCATACATCCATCCTTCCAGACAATCCACGACATTGATGAACGGGAACATGATCAGGAAGATATCGACATAGAGATAGAACTATAATTTCGAACAACACATCGAGTATTTGTCGCTAGCGCGCCAAAACCCTCAATGTGGGCGTTCGAGGCGTGGAGCCTGCGAGATCACGGGTCCCCACTGAAATCTGAAATTTAGGATGCGGGCGCGACCCGCCTTAGGTCTAGACCGGCGCCTGGCGGCGACAGGCTTCCATGACGCGCATTTGCATGCGCACTTCTTCCGGTTTCACTTCCAGCGGCGCCCCTCGTCGCACGGTCTTGAACAAATCCAGATAGAATCCGGTTTCGTTCGGGCCGCGATCCCGATCGCGAATCCAGGTCTTTTCGACGCAGGGCAGAGTTTCGCTGTTGTACGAACGATCCGGCGTCGGAACCTCCGACACTGCGCGCCGGGTCAAACGGCGGGGATTGAAATACTTCCACTTCAGTTCCGCGGCGTTTCCCGACAATCCGCCCTGTGTACCCATGACCAGCCAGCTATTCTGCGGGTAGGGACAGGCGGCCGTGATCTCCACTTCGACGGAGGGACGATCCTTGCCGTACAGTACAATCTTGACGTGATCGTCGGCGTCGCCCAGCGTCAACGTGCGGTCGCGCAGGCAGAACACCCGGGGCATGTCGGGTCCGAAAAGGTTCAAGGCGTGATCGATGGCGTGCGGCCCGGCATTGTTCATGGAGCCGCCCTCGTATTTCTTGAGGGTCTGCCAGTCCCAGCGTCGTCCGAACCCTTGATAGGCAATGCGGATCAGCGCAATGCGCCCCAGAACGCCGGAGCGTATGACCTTGCGCACCTGCAGAAAGTCGGGAGAATAGCGGCGATTCTGAAAGATCGAGAGAACGCGTCCGTGGCGTTGGGCGGCGGCGATCATGCGGTCCGCCTCTTTGAGGCTGCCGGCCATGGGTTTTTCGCAGACCACATGCTTGCCCGCTTTCAGCGCGGCCAGGGTATAGGCGGCATGCAAGTGATTAGGCATGGCCACCACCACCAACTCCACGTCCTCGTTTTTCAGCAGATCTTCATAGCGGTCGCTGGTCGCGCAGTCAAAACGCGCTTCCGCCTCCTTGCGCCGTCCGCCATCGGCGTCCAGCGCGGCCACAATGCGATAGCGCGTCTTGAGCGGCTCAATCAGCCGGGCGTGAATCCCCCATCCGCTGCGGCCCAGTCCGGCAATGGCGACCTTGATCTTTCTCTGGCTCGGCATGGTTTTCCCCTCCCCAAGGCGGGCGCGCCGCCTGTCTGCGTGCGGGTACGCACAGGCAGGCATCCCGAATGTTAGAGGCGTGCGTTTTGCAAGCGCCTCTTGAGACTACCCCAGTATTTTCCCGGCGTTTCCATAAAGAATTTTGCGCATGATTTTCTGCGGCAGTCGCAGTCCGACCAGGATATCGTAGAGGTCGCAGTTGAACGTATCGCGTCCGAACATAACCCGATCCTGAAATTCATAGGCGGGCATTTCCCACGACAACAGCCAGGTTTGCGCAATGCGGTTACGGTCCATGTCGGCCACCAGCGCGTCCGTATCATGGCCTTGCCAGTTGGGGTGGTTATGAATGTCGATCGTGCGCATCTTCGGTTTCGCCCTGCCCGCCGCCATGTCGCAATCCCTTCCGTACTCCGAACCGCAGACCATCGAAAAGTCCGCAAAACCTGTTCCGGCATTTCGCAAAGTTCCCGTATATAGCGCTCCGCACGAAGCCCTGCAAGAGGCAACTCTCGTATTACTAAGGATTTCATAATAATCAAGACGCTAATCAGAGTAGGTCGGGCATTCCTGCCCGACTATTATGGGAACCTTAGTTAAGTCGAGGCGACGCATTCGTTTGCGCAGCCAGGCGATGCGAACGGACAGCGCCGCGACCAGCAACATGAGCCCGGGACAGAGGAACAGGAAGGCACGGGGCGTCGTATAATCCTGCGTGTCGGCGCGGTCGATCAGGGCGCTGATCGCGATCACGGACAGTTCGCCCAGGCCCCATGCGCCGCCGATACACAAGCCCAGGCGCAGTCGCACGCTGAACGCCTTGGCGCGCCGCGCCAGCACCACGGCCAGTGGAAACGAGCCGGCCACGGTAACGCCCAGCAAGGCCGCCCAGGCATAGATGCGACCGGAACCCGGTCCGAGCAACAACAGCGTCGCCCAGGGCAGCCCGAACAAATAGACCGCCGCCAGCACCCGCCCGGCGCCGAACCGGTCGGAAAGAGCGCCCCAGACAAAAGAGCCGCACGTACCCGCCAGTCCGATCAGGAAGAGCAGCGTGCCGGCCTGCCCCTGCGCTGCGGGGCCGAAGCGCCGCACCCAGTAAACGGGAAAAATACGATACAGAATGGTAAGGTTAATCGCCATCAGGGCGCTGAGCGCGAACACGATGCCGAAGGGCAGCACCTCTTTGCCGCTTTCTTCCCCGGCCGCCGGCGGCATCGTCAGGCGCGTGGAGGCGAGCCCGGACTTCCAGGCCAGCCCCGCGCCCAGCAAAGCGGGCGCGGACAAGATCCAGAAGTAGTCGAGTCCCAGACGACGCCCCCACTGGCCCCCGACCAGCGATCCGATCGAAAAGCCCAGGAATCCGGCCGACATGAAAACGGAAGTGGCCAGCCCCATCCGTTTGCCCGACAGCGCCTGCGCCGTCGCGGCGGCCTCCGGATGCATGAGACCGACACCCAGCCCGGACACCAGCAACAGCAGTCCGCCCACCCAGTAGCGGCCGCTCAGTCCCACGAAGGTTGCCAGCGCCGCCAGCAGAGGACTGAGCCACAGCAGAAGCGGCAGACGCCGTTGCGGAAGCAGGAAGCCGGACAGCGGCTGGACGACATTAACCAGAATGGCGCTGGCGGAAATGAGCAGCATGACCCGACTCAGCGTTACGCCGTAATGCAGAATCAGAGTCGGTTCCGGCAAAGGCAGCAGGAGTCCGCCGTAGAAATCCACCAGCAGATGCAGGAAGACCAGGGTTCCCAGTCGCATGCCATGATTTTCGCGCATCGGCGTCGCGGTTAGTCCTGGCGACAATCCAGGGCCGCCAGCACGCCGTCCGCTCCGCCCTGCTTTTCCAGCAAGTTGCGCATGTGCTCGGTATTGAGCGCATAAAACTGCTGGTGATAGGCATCCTCTTTGCCGTCCGCCATCAGCAGACACGGCTGCTTCATCATGGCGCGCAGCAGGCGATTCATGAAGTCCCGGTGCCGCATGACCCGCACCTGGGCCTGATGCACTCGGCCCTCCTGCCAAAGGCGCCATTTCTCCAGCAATCCGTCCAGCTTGCACCCGTTGGCATAGAATTCGCGCGGTCCCGAAGGCGCGCGGAAGACCGGCACCTTGCGAAAGCCGTCGCCGTCCCGCACCAGGGCGTCTTCCGTCGCCATATAGGGCAAGTCGAGCCAGTCTTCGGCAAAATGCGTACTGGTATTGGTCGTTCCGCTGGTGCCGAACCATACGATTTTAAAATCCCAGTCGTACATCCGACCGCACAGAGAGTCACGACCGAAGACCGTGGACTGATCGTGTCCGGTCACGAACTCCGCAGCTCGCGCGCCCAGCGCCGCCCAGGAATGCGTCGGATGCAGCGAACGCACTCGCCCGGGTCTTTGCAGGAAGACGTTCGTGATGCTGCCGACCCGGCTGGGCGTGGTATCCGCGTCGAATTTTTCGCCGCAAGGCCCGGACGAGGGGCTGGCGAACGTTCGGGTAAAAGTGGGCACGCACAGCAGTCCGTCCGGCCCAATCACGTCCAGAAAGCCGTCGATCAGAGCGTCCGCCCCGCAATTCGGCAGCTTGGTCAGATGGCGGGCCTTGCCCAGACTCTGCAGATTGGAGTGCATGACGATTTTGTCGCCGACATTAATGCCGCACTGCCGCAGTTGTTCGCCAATGGTTTCTCTGTCGATTTGTTCCACGGTCTCGTTTCTCATCGTCGCGTCTCCCTATCCGAGGTTCGTTCCACTGCGAGCGCAACCTACAACGACCCGCCGAACGGCGTCAACCAGAAAGCGCGCTTACGCCATGCGCATAGGCGTTACCGCCCATGCCGGGCGGACCGGAAACAAGCGAGATTTCCGTTGCGGGAGCGCGCTAACGTCTGCGGACACGGTGCTTGGGGCGCTGGCGTTGGAGTGCTCGCAGCGGAAAAATCCGCTCATTATATGACCGGGCCCGACCCATCCTCCGACAGCAATTCAGCTTCTTTGATTCTCCGATATCCCGGACTGCGAAAGCCCGAGCGATAACGCGGATATCCCGCTTTGCGGTGCGAATTCCGTTCCATTGCGAACGCATAGAATCGCTTGAACCAGTTTGGTATCAGCTTTCTCCATGCCGGCCGGACGCCCGCGCGTTCTTTTTCCTGAACGAATTGATGGGCGGACCACTTTCCCCGATAGTAGCCTTGGGCGGGATAGCGCGAGAAGATGTTCACGTCCTTGACGCGCTTGGCCACCGTGCAAATATAGGCGGGACGACGGTTGCAAAGGGTTATACGATCGGCAACCCGATCCGGATCTCCAACAGCATACCACACCCCTCCCGGGACCACTTCGTGAATCAGCATGGATACAACCTTGAAACCGTTCTCGGGAGAAAACACGCGGTACAGCATCTCCGGACTGAACTGCCAGAACCCGTGCCCCGTACAATTGTTTGCGACATTCACTTGCGTGAAATGACCGCCGACCTCTACCATTTCCATGCAGTTGCGAAGCGCCTGGGGAATATTGAAAACGTGCTCGGTTGTTCCGCCGTCGTGAACACACGAGAAGCGTTGGCGCCATTGCGGCGGAATCGGAAGGTTCATGTCATGCACGACGGTCGCCGACTCGTAATCGGAAACGTCAAAGGACGCAATCACGTCAGCGCCGAGCAGTTTCAAGAAAGGCTCCGCATATTTTTCATCGCGTATCAAAACATCAGGTCTCTGCTGTATATTCAGGCGGGAAAACACCTTGCCCAAGGCGTCCGCCCCCGGCCAGAAAGACTGACGTCCTATCATAGCCGTACGAGAGAAATCGACTCCGCGTAATTTCGCATGACCCAAAAAAACGGCAGAACATGTGCCAATTCCCATACGTCTCCTTTACATGTAGCCCGTTCCGTTGCGAAAAGGCCTGTTTTGCTCAGGTCGAAACGAACGGCCCAATACCTTCCGCGACCCGAATGTTTTCGCGGCGGCCGTGAAAACACTGACGGCGCTAAAGCGAATTATTGATTGTCTGCGAAAGCGCCTCGTTTCCCGACGAAATAAATATGCAATATCCGGTACGCCGAGAGCGCGACGACGCCAACAACGATGGAAACGGCCGTATAGTAAGCGGCGACGGCGCTCGACAGCAGCAATCCGAACACCGTTCCGCCGGCAATGTATGCTCCGGCTATACTGCGCAGGCAACGTCGCGACCATCGAAAACCGCTGATCCTACGAGCCATCACGACAAGGACGCCGGTATAAACCAGGGATGTCAGGAAAAAAGCGAGGCCGGCCCCGTCCACTCCCGCTCCCGGGATCAGTACGATGCCGAGTCCTATGAAGACCATCGCAAAAAGACCTTCCGTAACAAAGGTAACCAGGGGCCTATTGCGCGCCAGCGGTATATAGGCCAAGGGCCACCCGGCGACCCTGACCAGCATGCCGGCCATCATCCATCGCGCCACTTGGACCCCCTGCAAAAACTCGGCCGTATACAGGACGCGCAAAATCGGCACGGCCGCAACCATGCAGAACAAAATCCCCGGCACGACCATGACCATGCCCACTTCAGTCTGCTCGTTAACCTGCCGATTGAAGACGTCCTTGTCTTCGCATACGGCGCTGATCCGCGGGAGGAAATCCGTGCCCATCGCCTGCAATACCATCGTACAATAGAAAGACGACAGCATCCACGCCGACTGGTAGATGCCCGCGCTTTGTATGCCGTGATAGCGGGTCAAGAGCGCGCGTACGGCATACGCTGTCAGGGTGACGAACAGCGAAACCGACATGAACCCTCCCCCGAGGCGGACAAGATCCGCCACACGGCGCCATGCGTCTCGCCAGGGCAGCGCTTCAGGTTTGCGCATGTCAATGCGCCGAAACCACAGCCATGCGGCCAGGCAGGAACACGCGCTCGCCGCCAAAAATGCCGCCGCTATGCCATCTTCGCGGTAGAGATAGATGACCAGAATGGACAACGCCGCGCTCAAGAGTGCGCCCAGCACATTCGCGAACGTCAGATCCCGGATGCGCCGCATTCCTTTCAGCACAGTCAACAGGCTCGACGTCATCAGCGCGAGCGCCGTCGCTCCGGCCATGAAGCCGATTCCCGGAGCATACGCGGTCGTGCCGAACGTCAGACGGCTTATAGGCGCTCGGAACAAAAACATCGTTACGCCGGCCAGCCCGGCGAGAAAAGCCACCACCCTCAGCAGCGTCTGAATGTCTCTGGACGGGGCAGCCGTTCTGTCCAAAGCATGGGAAGCGGCGATATGGCGAACGCCGCTGCCGACGATCCCGAGGCCGAATAAACTCTGCCATAAGTTCATTAAAGAGGCGTAGGCGCCAAAACTGCCTGTCCCGGCGGGCCCAAGCAAAACCGCCACGATCTTGGACTGTACAACGCCGACGGCGAGGCGTACAACCTGCTGCATCCCCATCAGAGATGACGAAACAAGAATGGTTCGATGCGTTGATTGTGCCACTCCTGTCTCCTCGCTGAATACCGCACTAAAGAACGAACCCACTATCATCTTACGCCACGACTGTAAATCAAATAACTTGCGACAAGTGAGGAACGGTTTGCAAGAGTCGCAATATTTGACTTGACGCAATTCGGAACAGATTGCTAGACACACCTGGATGAAAGCGGACAGAACTCCCATCCTGGTCACCGGCGCCCAGCGTTCGGGAACCACCTGGGTGGGGCGCACAATATCGCAACATCCGTCGGTGCGTTATGAACATGAACCGTTCAACACTTTCGATCCCAATCCGATGTTTGGACTGAAAATCAATGATTTATATTCTCATTACGAGTCATCGGGACAACAGCCTGAAATAAGAGAAGCGTTCGACAGGCTTCTTTTCTCGGGAAGAATCCGGGAATCCGTAAATCTTTGCAGGGCCAAAGGGTTGAGCCGATACACGCCCGCGCAATTTTTCAGACAACTTTTTTCGACCCCGCGCCAACGCATCCTGCTCAAAGATCCCGTAGCTCTTCTATCCGCGGACTGGTTATACAGAACCTATCCATGCCGAGTCGTCTGCATGATCCGTAATCCCCTGGGCTTCGCCGCCAGTCAGAAGAAAGCCGGATGGGACATGGATTTCGATCATCTGCGTCGTCAAGAAGCGCTGATGAGGGGGCGTCTTAAACCTTTCAGCGCCGATCTGGAACGCGTTTGCGCACACCCCGAAGACTTTGATTTGCTCGACCGGGCGGCGCTTCTGTGGAACGTGTTGTACTCTGTCGTTCTGGCATACAAGAACGAATACCCTCAATGGCTTTTTCTTAGACATGAGGATGTAGCCCGCAGTCCCCATTCCGCGTTCCGAAAGGTATTCGACTTTCTCGATTTGGAACTGACCCCTGCCATTCAAGAGTATATTGCGGCCTATACTTCTTCGCAAAACTCCGCACACGCTCGTTCCACGAAATATCAGCCACGAGACAGCAGAGCGCTGGTTCATGCATGGAAAGAAATTCTGACCCGAGATGAAGGCGCGCGGGTCGATGCCCAAACGCGCAAGATCGCCTCTCGTTTTTACGACGATGAGGAATTATGCCCGTAGCAAGCCGGCCATGACCCAGCGGTTGTATTTGCGATTGACGGCAATCCAGATGCGCCGCAGCGCTTTGGGCCCGGCCACGTCCGTGATGCGGACCCGCGATCAAAAATCCTCTGTTTCGACCCGGGCCAGGCGCCGGGCCAGCCAAATCGTATAGAGCGCGGTCAGCAGGCCGAGAATTCCCATCGAAGTCGTCGGCAAGAACCAGCGATTCATAACATACAGCAGGCCGGCGCCCACGGTCATGCCGGCGAAAACCGCGAAGTTGGCGGCCGCAATCACACGCCCCTTCTCGTTGGCCGGCGGACGAATCTGAATGAAGCTTTCCAGCGGCACCAGGATGACGCCCCCCGCAATACCCGCCAAGGCGATCAACCCCGCAATCACATATCCCGAATAGGCGGAAATCAGCAGAGGCGTCAGGCCCACCATGATCAGCAAAGCGGCCATGATGGCGTAGGCGGGAATGAAGACGCCGAAAAATTTGCGGCCTTTGGCGATCCAGTTGCTCAGCGAGCCGCCGACGGCAATCCCGATCAGGAACACGATTTTCATCAGGGCCGTCATCGAGGCCGTAATCCCCAACTGCTTGATTCCCAGATTGACCATCAGCAGCGTCATAACCGCCGCCATGGACCACGCGTAGATGTTGCCGTACACACACACGGCCAACAGCGGGTCCCGCCGAATCTTGACCAGTTCGCGCACCGACTCGACCGGGCCGCTCCAGGGAAAGCCGACGGCGACGCGCTGCGGCGCAATGCGCGGCGCCCAGAAGGATATGACGAAGCCGACGGTCGCGGCAATCAGAACCAGCAGTCCGACCAGAAAAACGCCCAGAGGCAGATCGCCGCGAAAAGGACGATCCAGGTCCATGACCCAGCCGGCCAAAGCCATGCCGATGAAGATGGCGGCTGTCGACAGGATACGAATAAAGGTGTTGGCCGTTTGCACATAAGCCTTGGGATACAATTCGGGAATGGATCCGTTCATAGACGGACTGAAGACGGCCGACTGCGCCCCCATCAGTCCGATCATCGTCAACGCCAGCGCCCAGTTGCCCTGCCACATGCCGACGGCGCCGACGATCATGGCCGCCAGTTCCACCGCCTTGGCTCCGACAATGACATGCCCCTTGGCGAAACGGTCGGCCAGCCATCCGCCCGGCGCGGCGCCGAGCATGTAGCAGACGGTAAAAACGGCGGCGGCGGCGGACTGGATGGCCGTGTTGTCCTGGGTCACGGCAATGATCAGGGCGGCTTCCTTGTAGAAGTTGTCGTTGAACAAACCCATGAAGTAGCTGGTGGCGATCGCGAAAAACCGTTTGCGGGCTTTTTGCACCTGATCGCGTATGGCGGGATCCATCATCGGTCGGCCTCCTTTGAGAATCGCTTGAAGCGCCAGTCGACACCCCGCTCGTCCAAGTACCGCTCGAACGCGCGCGCCGTCTCGAAACGAAACAGATACGGGGAGCCTTCGCCGCGTATTTCGCATTGCGTTTCGGAGCCTTCTCCGTGTTGCCGGCAAATGAGCGGACGGGCGGCATAGTCCGCGCAGCGTCCGTCCGCCGCCAGCGCGGAACAGGGGGTTTGAAACTCCACGAACCATTTACGGTCGGTGTCGATGAAGACGGCCACGTTCTCGTGCAACAGAAACCAGCGGATATGATCGTATGCGCGCTTGCCGGCGGGCTTGTCCCATTCCAGCGCGACATAGCGACAGCACTGTCCCCCGCAACCGTCGCAACTTCCCGGCGCCGGGGCGGCATCCGCACCGGCCACAGGCGGCGGAGTTTTTGCGATTTTCCTTTTCACATTCATTATTCCCCTGAACAGCAGGCGCACGCGACGGCCTGTTTGACCTCTTCCAGACCGATTTTATGCGTAGCCGAAATCAGCGTGGCGGCGGGGTAGCGTTGTCGGCACGCCGCTTCCGCGGCTTCGTCCAGAACATCGCATTTGTTGAGCAGCAGCAGACGCGGCACGCGGTCGGCCCCGATTTCACGCAGCGTTTCGCTCACGACTTGCAGGTGATCGTCCAAGCGCGGATGGCCGGCCTCGGCCACGACCAGCAACAGGTCGGAAGCGGCCGCCACGTCCAGTGTAGAACGGAAGGAGGCCACCAGACCGTGGGGGAGATGCCGAATGAAGCCGACGGTGTCGGTCAACAGCACGGCGTGTTGTCCGCCCAGGCCGAGGCGACGGGTCTTGGTATCCAGCGTGGCGAAGAGCAGGTCGTCCACATAGGCCCCGGTGGCGGTGAAAGCGTTGAGAAGGGTCGATTTGCCGGCATTGGTATAGCCGACCAGCGCGACTTGCGGCCAGGTTCGCCGCGTACGCGTTCGCGCGCGCCGGTCCTGAACCTGTTCCAGCCTGCGTTTCAGTTCGCGGATGCGACGTCGCATCGGCTCGTTCCGCAAGCGCAACGGGCTCTCGCCCGGGCCGCGCATGCCGATACCGCCCTGAAAACGCTGCTGGGCGGCCGTGGCCGGAATGCGGGAAATCAGATATTGAAGCTGCGCCAGTTCCACCTGTATCTGCGCTTCGGCCGAACGGGCGCGGCGCGCGAAAATCTGCAGAATCAGCTCCGTACGATCGATCACCTTGACGCCGAGCGAACGATCCAGATTGTTGACCTGAACCGGGGAAAGATCGTTGTCGAATATAACAAGATTGGCCTGGCTCTGACGGCACGCGAGCTGAACGTCGGCCAGCTTGCCCTCGCCGATATAGAAACCGGGATGGGCGCAGGCTCGGCGCTGGGTAACATGGCCCGCCACGGCGGCCCCGGCCGTATCGGCCAGACGCTCCAGTTCCGCCAGAGAGTCTTCGGCCTCGGCCGGATCGCGTCTGCCCAGGATCGCCTGCACCAGCAAGGCGCGCTCCCGCTCGACCATCGTGCTTTTACTCGTCAATCAAACCTCGCGATCGACCGACTCCACGAGAAAGAGCTGGTAGTCGCCCGTTTCATAGTAGGACTCTTCCAGGAAACCGCGCAGATCCTCCTCGCTGGCCTCCGTGTCGCGTTCCTTGGCCAACTCGCAAAATAAGTCGCTCGCCGCCTGTCGGCCCTCTGCCGACGCATCGAAAGCGGTCAAACGCAAAATATCGTCCTGCTCCATTTCAATGACATTGACGGTGTGCTGTCGCATAAACCCCTTTGTCTAGTTGTGATTTGCAAATGAAAGGCGATTCCTTAGCAAAAGTTCGCCGAACATTGCAACCTGCAAATGCAATTTTTTCGTGACTTCCGCGTGTTTCGTAGTGAACGGATGGCTGAGTAGTTACGTATGGGCCATGATGAGAATTGCCGCGCATCTGTTTTCCTTGTTGACTTTGCCGTGCTTTTCCGTCATGGGTAACACGATTGTGCCGTTGCCGCGGAATTCGGCTGGATTTAACCGCAAGAGGTTCTTGCCAAAAGCCGGCGAATCGGGTTGGACACCCGTTACGCATGTTACAACACGGGCAGGATGCCCGTGCCACATGTTACAACACGGGCAGGATGCCCGTGCCACATTGGGTACAACAGCGGGGGAATATGTCGATCGGCTTATCGCAAGGTTTTCGCAAGGCCCTGATTCCGCTGACCCTTGCGGGGTTGTTGGTCGCCGTGCTGTCGTTTTTCCATGATCGCCATCGTGCGCGTTCCGCGTACGAGCGGGACGATGCGCTTCCGCCGAAGCGCCGCCTCGCTATCGGCACAAATGCGCCTCTTTCTGCGGATGTATTCACGAGAAACGGACCAGGCCACGCTATGAAGACCGACCCGACGGACCGCTCGCGCCCCGCTATTGACGACGAAACGGCCCCGCCCGGGGCGCCGACCATCGACGCCCCGACTGCGGCGGACAAGCCACCCTACGAACGGCCCACTCGGCCGCCCTGGCTCGGGCCGGACGGAACTCCGCTCAAGACCTCGCCAAGCGATGCCGACATTGTCGGACTGGCCCGCGAAATCGCCACGGCCAGCGGCCCGGAAGCGTTGGATCACGCCCGCACCATGCTGGCGTCCGAGCAAGCGGGACTGGGCGTGGTAGCGGCGGCCCTGCTGGTACGCTGGCCGCATTGGGACCGGGAACTGTTCGAAATGGTGGCAACGCATCCCGACGCGGCGACCGGATTGTTCGCGCTGCAGGGCCTGCTCGACGCCGGACGCATGTCGGAGGCGACCGCCTTGCGCGCACGGCTCGCGGAAGAGTGGAAGGATGTCGCGGACTGGTCGCAATGGGTTGAATCTCGCGCTTTGCCGGGAACCGCCGTTCGCGGACTGATCGGTCTGCTGACGGACCGCCTGAACGCGGAAGAGCGCGTGGCGCTGCTCGACGCGCTGACCGCCAACGAAAAATCGGACTACAGCGCGCGCATGAGAGCGCTGCTGGAATTTCAGAACGAATTCTCCTTCACTGAATTTCGCGCCCGCGTACGGCGCGAACGCGATGCGGTCGCAGACGAAAACGGTTTGTGGCACGAAGGGCTGGAACGCCTGGCGCAACGCCTCGACGGCCCGCTCGAAGTGCATCGGGGTCCGCCCGTACTGACTCCGCACGACGTGGATCTGATGGTGGCCCGTGAATATCCGGCCATGTACGAGGATCTGGCCTTGCGCCTGGAACTGCTGCTGCGTCGAGAAGACCGGCGTATGGGCATAGGGGTCACGCAACGCCTGCGCGAGGCCGTCGCGCTGGCGCGACAAAGACCGCTTTCCAACGAGGAACAACAGGCCTTGCAGCGTATCGAAACGTTCGCGGATCAAATCGAAGAAAGCGATGTCAGCCGTCTTGCGCCGCCACCGCCGCCGGGGTCATGACAAGACGACGCATGAAAACACTGTTTATAATCGGAATCATGCCGCGCAGCGGCACAAACTATTTGTACAATCTTCTGGCCCTGCATCCCGCCTGCGGGAAACATCCGGCGCTGGGAGAGGATTTTCTGCTCTCGCGCTCCGCAAGGCTTTGTCTTTACGCTCGCGAAGTTCGCGCGAGCTGGGCGCCCGACTGGCAGGCCGCCATGGGTTCCGAGGATCGTCTATACGCGCTTTTCGGCGACGCTCTGCAGGAATATTTACGCACGACACCGGAAGCGGGCGATCGTCCGCCCGGCCCGATTCTTCTCGCAAAAACCCCCTGCGTGACCGGACTGGAGAACTTCTTTCGCTTCTTCCCGCGCGAGAAACTGCTGTTGGTCGTACGAGACGGCCGTTCCGTCATCGAATCGGGCATGCGCAGTTTCGGCTGGAATTTCGAAGAGGCGCTCCACCGCTATGCGCGGTCGGCGCGCGCTATACTGGATTTTGCGCAGCAATGGCCGGCGCGGGCGGATCGCTTCAAAATCGTGCGATACGAAGACCTGTTTCTGGCCACAACGGAACGAATGAAAGAAATACTCTCGTTTCTGGAATTGGACGCAGCCCGCTACGATTTCGACGCCGCCCGCCATCTGGGTGTGGTCGGTTCCAGCGAACTGGCCGCGTCCGGCAAGAGCGTGCATTGGCGGGAAGAACCGCGTGCCGCGAGTTTTAATCCGGTCGAGCGCTGGCGCGATTGGAGCCTGGCCCGGCGGCGCAGATTCTATCATGTGGCCGGCCGGGAATTCGACGCCCTGGGCTACACGGAAGAAGACGCCGTTGTACGAGGCGAATCCGCCCTGCGGCGGCTCAGGCACCGCCTTCTGGATCTGCACTGGAAAGGCGCCCGTCTCTGCCGCTACGTCCACCGGGGACTGGCCTCGATTCAGTGGAAGCCCAGCTTGTAAAAGAACGGATGACCGCTACGCCATGAATATTGCCGAATACCTCGAAATACTGGAACGCAAGACCCGGTTACGATTCCCGACCTGCGGCGGCGTGGACGACAACAAGTCCATGCTCAATGGAAAACGAGAAGAAAGACGGACACTTCCGACATGAGCGCGTTCACGCAAGCCATCGAAAAACTGGATACGAGCCTGTTTCAGGCGGTCCCGTCGCAGACTTCGGATGCGGACCGCAGAAGTCTACTGGCGGTTCAGCGCGAAATCCGCAAGGAACCCTATGCCTATCTGGAGATCGGGTCGCATTTGGGCGGCACCATTCAGCCGCACTACGCCGATCCCGCCTGCCAACGCATCTACTCGATTGACAAACGGCCGCGCTGCCAGCCCGACGAGCGCGGAGAACGTTTCGAGTACAAGGAAAATTCGACCGCAACCATGCTCGACAA
>CAZYAW010000119.1:0-5283 GCA_964646045.1 uncultured Victivallales bacterium
ACAAAATATACCCTATCAGGTGTATTTAGCCGGCGCAAGCCTGAATTATGCCTTTTCGGGTATAAACCTTGTCCGCAGATGGGCGCGGATCAGCACAGATGTTTCTCCGGCTGCGCACTTCTGCTTTCGCCCTACAATATCTTTGGATGTTCGAGATCGGCTATGACCTGGGCTTCGCTGGGAAAGTATAGGGTTTTTGCGGGGGTGTCAGGAACAAAACGCCGCACGGCTATTCCTGTCGGGCCGAGTTGCGCGACGGTGCGGGTGACGGCTCGCCGAGCGCGACCACAAGAGCTACCGACTTTTCGACGTTTTCAACAATGCTGACAGACGTATCCGGCGCGGACGATTGCAGGTTCACCGCACCCGGTGTCGGCGCGAGCAACGGCGTCAGGTACGCTATCTTCAGGGCGTAGTTCACGTTTTGCGGCAACGATCCCGATATTTCATACGCCCTGATATCGTCGAGACGGGATACGATCACGCCTGTCACGGAGCCGTCGGCCGCGCAGAGCGGACCGCCGGAGTTGCCGGGCTGAACCGGCACGCTGATCTGGAAATGGCGGGGGTCGTCCAGCATCCCCGCGATACTGCCGACATCGCCCCGGGTCAGCTTCGGGCTCTGGCCCTGAATGCCGGGCATTGGAAAGCCCACCGTGAACACAGAATCCCCAAGCCTCGCTTGGTCGTCAAGCCGCAGCGGCAGCCCGCGAAACTCGCCTTCCGCCTTGAGCAGCGCGATGTCGTTGGCCGGGTCCATGCGCACAAGCCTCGCCGGAAACACGTCGCCGGCGACGACCAGCCTGATCTGCGCGGCGTCCGAGACCACATGCGCGGCCGTCACGAACCAGCCGCTGTCGCAGATGAAAAAACCGCTGCCGGTCCCCTGCATCGCCAGGCCTTCGGCATTAAGCCCCGTGCCAGTATCCAAACGCCCCGACCTGATCCAGAGAAATACCGCAGCCAGAATCACGATCCCCGCTATAATAATAACCGGCAACAGGCCGCGCCGAGGCCGACGGGGACGCCCGGAACCCAGCTTGGCGTCGGATTCGGACGGCAGTCCCATCCTGGCACGTCCCCGCTCGTATCGGGCTTGCAGCGCTTCTCGTTTGGTCAAGACAGGCCTCCCCGGATTCGCGGATCCGTTCTACTGTTTGCCGTCGAGCAGATCCCGGACCCGGGCCTGGCCTTCGCCGATGCGCTTGTCGAGTTCGCTGTCCACCCGCTCGGTCGCGCCCCCGACTTCGGCGGCGGCCTCCTGCTCGAGCTGGGACGAGAGTTGATCCAGCGACGGGATGTAGTCTTCCATACTGCCTTCGGCGCCGTCCATCTCCTTGCGGTACAGCCTTTCCCAGAAGCGGTCGGAGTCCACCTGCTCGCCGAGAAGGTCCTGCGCGCTTTCGAAGACGTCCGCGACTTTCTCGGGATCGATCTGGACGACCTTGTTCAAGCCGCCCAGAGCCTCGGAGAAATCCTGGTCGGACCTGGCCATCTCCATCTTCGCCAGATACTGCTCGAAGACCCAGCGTTTCTGCTCCAGCTTGGCGGCCAGCGTCTGCGTGGCGCGGTAGCCGGTGAGGAACCGCTGCGCGGCGGCCTTCTGCCCGGACTTCACGGCGTCGCGCGCCTGCTGCCACTGCTTGTCGCCCTCGCGCTGCATCTGCCGGATGCGGTCCTTGACATTGTCGACAGCGCGTTCGGCGTCGCGAAACGCCTTGCGGCGTTCGCTGCGCTCCTGCCGCTTGCGTCCTTCCCTGCTCATGAACAGCTTGCCCATACGACCTCCTGTATCTCCAATCGCGAGTGTCCTGTCCGTATCCCGCCTTACTCTTCCGGTTCCTTGACGGCTCGGGCGGACGGGGGTTCGGCGGCGCCGGGTTCCAAGTCCGCTGCGTCTGTTTCGCTTCCGGCTTCCGGTTCGTCGTCGAACTCGCCGAGCGCGTCCCAGAGGCTTTCGGCGTCGTCCTCGCGTTCGCGCCGCTTGCCGGCCTTGTCGAGATCGCGGGCGGCGTCGGCCACGGCTTCGGCTTTTTCCGCGGCGTCCTCCAGGCTGTCGATCGCCTCGTCCACAACGGCCTCGGTCACCGGCGTGGCGGCATAGGCGTCGACTTCGCCGAGCCTGCCCTTGACCAGAGCCATGTTGCGCTCGTTCTCCAGCAGAATCTTGTAGGACCGCTTGGCCGCGTTGTAGGCGGTCAGCAGGCTCTTGAGTTCGGCCTCCAGTATCTCGCGCCGGGCCTTGGAAGCCGAGGCGTAGGCCTTCTTCTTGGCGAGAATATCGGCATGCAGCCGTTCGATGGCCTTGGAAGCCTCGTCCTTGCGGCCGGCGTTCTGGCTCAGCTTCTCGTCGATCGCGGCGATCATGGCCGCCGGCGAACGGTCCTTCTTCATCTTCCCGATCAGCGCGGCCGTGCCCGTTCCCAGCTTGCGCAAGACTCCCAGCGCGTCCGCGAAAGCGCGGCGTCTCTTTTCAGTCGTGTTTATCTCCGGCGATTCGCTCATGGCGTTCTCCCTAGGTAAGTTTCTCTCGTATCCGTGACGGCGGCAGCGGCGATTGCCGTTGTGCCAGTGCAGAGAACAGAAGACCGCCTCGCACCCCGGCTCCTCGCATGTTCCCGTTATACTGAAACGATTGGGCAGCGTTTTCCCGCAAATGCAGCATTCGGCTTTTCCCGTCATATCCAGCCTCGGCCTGTCGAATGGTGGCACAAGCGTCCCGCCCGTGATTTCATGGGCAAAATGCCCCTGCCACGCTTCCGATCATGTTTCATGACTTAAGTTGTCAGATACACACTACGCCAATCCGCTCCGGAATGGGAGCATTTTATTTCGCGTATATCGGGCCGGTCGAACAGCCGCCTTTCCCGCGATCTCGCCGCCGGCCTTGCGCCGGTGGAGGCGGACGTTGTCGGCGGGGAGCGCCGCCGACAAGCCTTCTCCACCCAACTTCATTCACCGCCGGGACAAGCCCGGCGGGATCTTGCCACCGCATCTTTGTCGTATTCGCCAAACGTTCCCACATAGAAGACATGTTCCCACAACACGCAACCGGCAAGATCCGCAGAGGCTTCCTGCATTCCCACCGCAATCTCGTTCGGCGAACGGGCCGGATTCCCGCGAAGCGCAACATGCATGTGATCCGGCATGATCGACACCCGCTTCACCGCGCACCCCTGCTGTCCTGAACTCGACAGAATCCGTTGTCGCAGTCGCTCCAGAAAAGCTCTCTCCCCAATTCTGTAGCGTTTCGCAACAACAAAAACCAGATGAAGATTGTACCAGTAGCGGCCATGACTGCTAACAGCGGGGTCCGCAAGATTGACAGACGGATCATGCAGGGCTACGGATGCGAGCATCTTGCGATAGCGCGGATCGGCAAGGTCCACATGCGCAAGCTGGTCGCGTACATAGCGATCGACAACGGTGGTCCGGTTATGCCCGATGGCTCGCAAACTTACCTTGCGGCTGAACGAAGCCGCTTTGGCATGCTTGCGCAATGCGTAATCCAGCCGTCCCTTGAGTCTTCCACTGACCCAGATGGGCGCTTGATCGGGATGGGCTCGCACTGTCAGTTGAATCGCGCCGGCGCTCCAGGTGTGCGACTCAAGCGAAAGCCCATCCGCCTGCAACGCTTCGGCAAGCACAACAACCAGCCCCGACGGTTCATCGGGGAACTTTGATCCCCTCAAGGGCCAGCCCGTCCAGCTATAGTGAATATCGTGTACAGATTCCAGATTGTGTAGAGTATAGCGTGCCACCTGTCCCTCGTCCGCCAGTATTCCCAACTTCATTCACCGCCGGGACAAGCCCGGCGGGATCTTGCCGCCCGCCCGCCGGCCTTCGCCGCCCGCCGGCCTTGTGCCGGTGGAGGCCGACGTTGACACAGACCGGGACAAGCCCGGCGGGATCGCCTGCCGCCTCTTCACTGGAACCGGGTCTCGTTGAACTTGCGGTAGCGGTTCATCAGTTCCGGGGTGGCCGACGGCGGAATCCTTGCGGCGGCCTTTTCCAGATCGGCGTTCAGCAGCACGGGCTCGGAGTCGCTGCCGATGCTGCGGCCCAGGCAGTTGCGCTTGGCCGAGTGCAGAATGCCGACGATGTCGCTGCCGGTGCGGCCGTCGAACTTTTGGGCCCAGTCGTCGAACGAAAGATCCGGCGCGCAGGACGCCGTGCCGAGGTTCATGTCCAGGATGCCCTTGCGCGCCGCGAAATCGGGCAGACCGATGAAGATCTTCTCGTCGAACCTTCCGGTGCGGAAAACGGCCTCGTCGATTTCCCAGGGCAGGTTGGTCGCGCCGAGCAGCAGCAGAATATTGCCGCTTTCCTCGAAGCCGCCGATTTCGGCCAGGAACTGGGTGACAATGCGGTTGTCCACCACCGAGCCGCCGCCGCCGCGTTTCGGCAGCAGGCCCTCGACCTCGTCGAAGAACAGCACCGCCACCGGCTTCTCCTTGGCCGCCCGGATCAGCGCCCGCAGACGCTGCTCGCTTTCGCCGTGCCACTTGGACCTTACCTGCGCGCCGGAGGCGTAGAAGAACGGGGCGTCGAGCTCGTTGGCGATGGCTTTGCCCAGCATGGTCTTGCCGTTGCCCGGCGGACCGAACAGCAGCACGCCGCCGCCGGGCTTGAGTCCCAGCGCAAGAGCCTTCTCGGGAAAGCGCAGGGGATGCACCACCATGTCGAGGATGGCGGCCTTGGCCTCGGCCATGCCGGCGATCATGTCGAAGGTAACATTCGGCTTTTCGCCGACCAGCCACTCGCCGGCGTCCGCAGCGGACTCGTCGGTCTGGGCCGACGCGCCGCGGCTCTTGTTCGCCGGGGGCTTGAGCGGCTGTTTCCTGATTTTCTCCGCGAGGTCCAGCCAGCCCTCGGCGTCCTTGACATAGCGTTCGCCGACCTTGCCGCCGGTCTGCTCGGCCAGGGCGTAGGCGAACTCCGCGGCCTTTGCGGCATGGAACACGGCGTTGGCCCGATCCCCGTCGCGCACGGCTTTCTCGCACCGGGTCTCGTGCTCGCATTTCTTGTCGTACAGAAAGTTCATGGCCGAACTGTATAGACTTTTGTTCCCCGCTGTCAACGTCAATAGGTTGCCGAATCGCAAGCGGCCCTGCCGCCCGCCGGCCTTTGCCGCCCGCCGGCCTTGCGCCGGTGGAGGCCGACGTTGCGGGCGGGGGGGCGTCGCCGGCAAGCCTTCTCCACCCAACTTCGTTCACCGACGGGACAAGCCCGGCGGGATCTTGCCGCCCGCCGGCCTTGCGCCGGTGGAGGCCGACGGTGCGA
>CAZYAW010000120.1:0-7398 GCA_964646045.1 uncultured Victivallales bacterium
CCTGGCTGACCCTCCAACGCCTCGGGGTCGGGCAGGAATGCCCGACCTACTTTTCGCTGCGAATTCAGCGTGCACCGTGAGTCTACCTGAGCAGTTACCCACGAACAAACAAGCCGGCGCACGAACGGAATACGCTCGCGAGAAGCCGACCGGACGCAAGGACGCGGCTTGCATCCGGGATTACAGGTCGGCAAGCGCAGAGTTCCGCAGCAATTCGCCCAATGCCGGTTTTCTTTCGGAGAGCAATCTGATGACGCCATGCAAATGGCTCTGCGTATTGCCGGTCACCTCCGTTCTGGCGTCCCAAACGGCGGCGATGCGATAGCATTCTTCAAGTTCCATGATTCTGAAGCGCAACGGAGATGTTTTGCGTCCGCCGAACACTCTGCCCAGGGGATGCCGCAGCTCGGCCAGACTCTTGCCCTGTTCTCGGGAGTCCTGGCGCCCGCCAATGGTATCGGAAACCAGTTTGCGGGCTGCTTCCGGATCGGCGAACGTTTGATCGAGTAATGCGAAACGCGTGTTTGAACCGCTGAGCAGTTGATTGCATCTGGCCGAGAACGACTCTGCATTTTCGGATGGCGTCAATGATGCGTCGCACGGCATCCACACGAAAGAACCCGCGCCGCGCGTCGTTCTTAATCCAAGCGATCCGAGGCAAAGCCATGCTTCCAATGTGCGCAGAAACCAGCCCTGCAGATCCGCAGACAAGGCGTTGTCGCGACACAGGAAATGGACCAGACAGGTCGCGCCCGGCGCGAAGGCTGTTTTGGGGGCGGCCATGCCGCCGTTCTTATGGGGCAGTGTCGGTAGCAATTGTCTCTTGCCTTCGACGCCCGAAACGCGCACCACCACTCGGCTGGCGGCCGCTTTCAAATTCGTTCCGCCAAAGTTTTTGTGGACCGATCCGAAAAGCGCGCGCTCGCGGGTTGCCGACGCGCCCAGGATGCGCAACCACCAATGAAGCTGGCCACGTATGGAAGAAGGTCGCACTTCGGGCCGATCGTCGTAGGCGCCATAGCAAAAAAGAGGGGTGATGAATCGAAGTCGATAAGATTCGTTCATGGGATGGATTCTCCGAGTTTCTCCGCTATTCCGATGGCCGCCGCAATTCTGCGCCAGGCCTTGTTTTTCTCGCGTTTTTTCGGGTTGTCCTTGACTTTGACATATTCCCTGTAGTCTGCGTCCCACACGGCACGGCCATGTGTTGCGCACAACAGAAGCAGAGCCCGCTGCGCATCTTCATCCAGACTTGCGATACCCGAGAGCAAGCCTTTGAAATCGGCTCCGGCCTGAACGGACTCCCACAAGTCTTCGGCCCGCCGTTGGACAGGGGTAAGGGTTTCCCGCCTGCGGAGCCGTTCTTCCTCGGCGTTCTTTTTTGCCGCCGCATCAGCCCGCTCTTTCTCTTCGGCTTCGGCGCTCAGTCTGGCTGCCTCTTCGATCCTGGACAAAGCTTCTTTGTCGATGGAAAACCACCCGTACCCGCTGGCCGTTTTGGCGCCAAGACCTTTGATCGTCAATGCGGTTTCAAGCCAGCGCCTGGCCTGTTCCAAAAGACCCGAGTCCGCCGATCCATCTTGCATGGCAATGCAAAAACCGAATAAGGCCCCGACTTCAACAACCGGAAACGGATTGGGGCGAGGCGCCTCCGCAGCCAAATCGGCGGACCGGCCCGACTCGTAGTATTTGGGATAATGAACGTTAACGAGATCGACCACGATCTTGACAGGTTCCAGAGGATAGGCCGGCATGAACACGATTTGTCCGCGTCGTGTTTCGGGTCTCCCAATAAGCCTGTGTCTGAATTCAGCCAGAGACCCTTTGCGGAAATCGTTTTCCGCCGTCCCGAAAACAGCGCAGAAGGCGTCGAACAACCGTTGTCCCTCCGAGTCGTCCGCGGCATTTTTCAGATCAAGCAAGGCGACACTGCGCGTGACGCCTTTGACGGCGGAGCCCGGAATGTAGGGCAACCCGAAAAGGCGGTCCAGGCACATTCCACCGCCGGTCACGAGTCCGTCGGCGAGATTGAGGGCCAGGCGTCCTTCGAGACGGCCCGCCACGACCGCAGACCGAATGCGTTGCGATTCAGCCAGGAGAGAGGCAAACCGGCGCGAATGTTCCGCGCGCAATTGCGCCAGGGCGCCATCCTGCCATTTGACAGACGCCAATTGTTCGGCGATGCGGGCTTCGTCCAGCAGCCGTTTCTTCTTCTCGTATTGAACATCCCTGCCGTCGGCCTTTTTGCGTGTTTTTCGGGCTTCGCCCGTTAGCAGAGCCGAAGCTCCGTCGGCAATGCGCAGAAAGCTCCATCGGGAAGCTTCATCCCTCTTGTCGTCGCCGGTTGGCCATTGCTTGTGGAACACGTACTTGTCAAGCAAGAGCGAACGATTCTCGACGCCTTCGGCATAGGGGCCAATCAGGGCGGCGACATCGCCTGTCATCGGAATGGCAGCCTTCATTCCTTTGCGCCTCCGTTCTCCTTCTTCACGAAACGCCGCGCATAGCCGAGCCATGCCATGGTTTCCGATGTCGCTTGTTTGAGCGTTTCGCTGTCGGCGTCTTCCGAAAGATAGACCATCATTTTCTGGCGGCTTCCACAGGTTTCCGGCAATACGGCCACTTCCCGACAGGAAAGATGAAAAGCTATGGCGTCGAAAACCTTTTGCCATCCTTCCTTTTCCGAATAGGAAAAAGCCGCAGTCGCGAGCAATCCGTGATTCATTATCAGCGGCGGGATTTTCTTGATTACCTCGCCGCCCTGTACGTTGGCAATGCCACCGGCGTCGGCGAACTGTAAAGCGTTGCGCGCGCGAATCTGGTCCAGGTTTTCCATGACATTCTCCTCTAAACGATTTTAACTGTGCAAAATCCCAAGCCGGTGCTGCCGTTGCCGCCAAATTGAATCAATTGTTCGGCTGCCAGACGTTGGAAGACCGGGTTGTTGTTCCCGGCTTTCATTCCGACCAGCGTTGAATAGAACAAAGTCTCGGAAGGCACGGTTTCCTCGTTGAAGAGTCCGCCTTCCTGCGCGGTTCCGGTTTCGTCGTCAATGCGCACATGCTGGTTGACCTGACAGGCGTTAAGGGTGAAATGTGCGAAGTCGCCGTCGGAAAGCAGCACAAATTTTTCGGTTGCCCCTTTCAGTACGCTATCGTTTAACAGGGAAGACAATTCAGCAGCCCAGTCACCGGGAAACGCTTCGCCTGCCGAAGAGAATTTGAACTCTTCAAGAACGACGCCTTTGCGGTCGCCGCGCTCGATAGTCAACGCGGGGCCGGCCAGGCAAGTCGAGTCGGCCGGTTCCGGAGGCACATCGATATCAAGTTTTTTGTCGCGTGCGTAGCGCCGCAAGGCCAGGGCGCAAGTCGCCAGGGCAAACGCGCCTTTGGCGGAACGGACGGGGAAGGCCAATACACGCGCTTCGCCAAACGATATCTTCCCCGCCGTGAAATCTCCGGAACTTCCGCCTTTGCCAAACAAATCGCCAACCTGGTCGGCGTCCAGATCGGCAAAATGATCTCTTAGCACCCCCTTTAGGCTGCTGCCGGGGATGATGGGGAAACCGGTATGCCGTTCGCGCATGACCGGGCAGTCCACGGCTCCGACGGAGTTGCCCGCGCCGACGTGAAGCGGCGTGCGGGTGAAAATGGCCAGTATTCTGCTTTCCATTGCGTTCATGTTTTCCCGCTCCTTCCTTAGAGTTGATCTTTCCTTATGCGGCATACGTCCGGGCCGTAGCCTTGCCTATTTCCAAACGATTTTGACTCCGGGATAGTCGGCCAGAGTCAGATCGGCCGTTACGATGCGCAAGTTGCTCTCCAGTGCGGCGGCGACAATCATGCGGTCGCACGGATCTTTGTGCAACAAGGGAAGCATCGCGGCCCGCGCGGCGATCCTGCCTGTGATCGGCAGCTCGTCGAGTCCGTGATGCCGCCTGACACTCTCGTACCAGCGGTCCGGCGGCTCCGGCAATTCAATGCGTCCTTTGCGGTACAAAATCGCAATTTCAAAGGCGCTGATCGCGCAGACTTGCAATGCGCGAGCATGGGCGCGCAGCGCCTTGACCACGCGTTTCGGGAACGCGCTCCCGCCATCGGCCAGCCAAATCATGGCGCAAGTATCGAGCAACAGCATGACTACCTCCAGCTTTCCGGCCAATCCTCTTCGTCCAACGGTTCGCAAAGGCTGCCTTTGATATTCAGCGGTTTCAGAGCCGGATTCGCGGACAAGGGGTCGCCTGCCGATTTCTCCAAAGGCAGCAACCGGGCCACCGGCTTGCCACCGCGACAAATATAGACCATCTGACCATCCCGTTCGACTTGCGCCAACAGCCCGGACAGCCGACTCTTCGCTTCATGCGTGTTCACCATAATCATAGTTTAACCTCCGGTATCAAATAGACTAGACTAGACTAAGTCTTCAAATGTTGTTGGTCAAGGCAATTGTGCCGTGCAAAAACCGCAACCTTGATCTTTTATGATGCTGCATACGCCTAGGCCGTAGCCTTTTTCCCCGAATATGGTCGAACGGCGGTTGCGAACGGTCCGTCCGGCTCCGCCGTTCCAGGCCAGACTGCGGGCCAGCGCCTCCGTCTCGGCCCGGTCGGCGCAACGGAAGACGTAGGCGGAGCCGGCCGGCACGGCCAGACGGGTCGGCTTGGGACCCTTGCGCAAGTCCCAGCCGGAAAAGGCCGCCGGCTTGCCGACGCGCGCGGCCACCAGACGCGCGCCGCAACGGGGCGCCTGCGCCAGACGTTTGCGCCATTCGTCGCGGGGTTCGCCAGGGCGGCGCTCGACCGGTTCACGCGGCAGTCCGACCCGCCCGCTTGCGGCGTCCACCCAGTTCGGCAGCCAGCCGCCGGGATGTTCCGCCACACCGCCCTTGTCGGCGGCGGTGGCCTCGATGGCCGGAAACACGGCCGGGGACAGCAGAGTCCAGCGCAGGAGACATGGGCCGTCGTCCCGACCGCCAAGATCGTTGTCCGGCAGCCAGGGCTTGTCCTGAACGCGATTGAGCAGAGCCATGCCCTGCTGACCGCCCATCGGCAAGGGAATGTTTTCCTCCTGCGCGACCATGCCGATCGCGTCCGCGAGTTGGCCGCCGTCGCCGACGATGACGCATTCGGCCTGCACGGCCATGCGCGCGTCGGGGTGAAAGCGCAGATACTCGGCCTGATAGAGTTGTCCGTCTTGCGCCGAACCGGTTTGCGGGTCTATGGCGATGCCGATATTGCGCTCGGGACTGTAGAGACCGTCGAGGGAGGACTCGGGCCGGAACGATTCTCCGGCCAGGTAGCGCCGATAGTCGGAAAGCGCTATCCACTGCGGCAGTCGGCTTTTGCCGAGGGTGACGGCCGAATGGGCCTGTTCGAGCGGACGAGGCAAGTCGGTTCCGGCGCCGGCGACCAAACGCATGGGATGCAGAACGCCCGCGTCGTCGGCGCACAGGTCGAGCGGACAAGGCAGATACAGTTCGGGTTTGAACAGGAAGGCATGCCGTCCGTTGTCCGTCGCGGCAACTTCCCGTGTGGCGCAGGGGAACGGACCGGCGGTTTTGAGCGCGCCGAAGCGGCAGGAGCTGTCGGGATGGTCTTCCCGGCCATTGCGCCGGTGCCGATGCTCCCAGGCCTGATGCTCGGGCCAGCGACGATGGAAGGCGTTGATGAAGGCGTTCCAGATTTGATCGGGGCGCGGCCAGTTGGCGCCCAGTCCGGCATCGGACGCCTCCATGGGGCGCGCGTCGCGCATGAAGAGCACGTCGCGCGGCTCGATGTGAAACTCGTAGCTATGCGATTCCATGTCTATTCTCCGTGAAAACGGTTAATAAAGGTTTCGGCCAGAAAGAGATTGGCAAAGTCTTCGAGATGCTCGCGGGTCTGATTCAGCCAATGTTCCGCCATTTTCAGCAACGCCTGCTTATCCGGGCCGGACAGCGACCGCCCCTGGCGTTCCAGGACATGCTCGAATTCCCGGAGCACAACGGCGTGCATGCTTTCGTCGGCGCCTTGCAGGCGGTAGGGCCGCAGCAATTCCGCCAGGGCGTAGGGGAAGCGGCCGGAAAGCGGCGGGTTGTTGTCTTCCGACCATTTGCTGATTTTCTCCATGAGAGCCAGGGCGACGCGCGGTTCTCCCTTGTCGCCCTGCTCGGAATCCCATTTGCAGCCCCAGTGAATGATTTCGCCGGAACGTTTGTAGAGGGCCAGTGCCACGGCGCCGCGATCATAGCGATTCTTGGCGGTTTTTTCCGCCTTTTGCGCCTCGCGTACCAGCATTTGCAGCGGCGCGCGGAAATGGCCGATCGCCAGGCCGACGGAAACGTCGGCGTTCGATCCGGGCACGACCAGCTCATGGCTGTCCCCGACGGCCGCAAAACCGGGAGTGCGTACGGCTAGAGGGAGCATGGACTCGTTCTCCGGCGACTGCCCTCGGAAGATCATGCGCAGGGTCCGGGCGCATTCGATCGCGCGGTCGGCGGGCAGCATGGCCAGAACGTCGTCGCCGCCGGCATAGATCAGTTGGCCGTCGAAGGCGCGCACGACGGGCTCGGCCAGCCAGGTGGCAAAATTGGCGAGGGCTTCGCTGAACTGCAGATGATAGGACGGAGTCAGCAGCCGGCGCAGTTGGGTTTTGCCTTTGTCCTTGAGGATCGGCTGCAGATAGTCTCGGGCACGGGCGGAAAGCTGATCGAGAAAATGCGGCGCTTTCGCGCCCGATACCCATTTACCCATTTCGTCGCCGTCCATGGCCAGAACGGCGACATAGGGGCCCTTGTGCGTGTTGCCGCGGGCAATATCCTCGACCGAGTCGAAGCGGATCGCTTTGCCGTAGTCGGCGGGCGGGAGAGCGAGCTTGTCGCGCAGGTAGGGAACGCAATCGTCCCGGCACCAGAGGCGTTTGACGAGGTTCATGGCGCCGTAGCGATGGCTGGCGGTTTTGAAAATGGCGCCGCACCGGCTGTGCAGATGCAGCCAGAAATCGTCCGTGCCGATGCATTCCTCCTGGCCGGACAGAGAGTCCTTGGGCGTGCCTTTCCCGTCTTTGCCGGGCGCCTGTTCGGGCCATGCGGCGAAATCGCGCGTGTTGCGGCGGGCGGCGAGTTTGGCGTCGGCCAAGGCGTAATGGGCGGACCAGAGAATGCCGGGATTGTTCAGCGCTGTTTTGTTCTGCTTGTCAGCGTAGTAGCGCGGGTCGCGGTGGTCTTGCGGCAGCCATTGTTCGCCGAAGGCCAGCATGTCTTTAAGGCTTTCCAAAGGCGTGGCGGCAGGTTCGGATGGGCCTTTGTCCGTCTGACGCTCGGCGTTTACCGGCAGCCGGGCGAACTCGTGCAGGCATTCCTCGCGTTCGAGCCAGGGCTGCACGGCCCAGGCCGTTTGCGGGAAGGCGGCGATCTGGGCGT
>CAZYAW010000121.1:0-10785 GCA_964646045.1 uncultured Victivallales bacterium
GTCAAGGAGGTACCGCACCTGAGCTATCTCAACGTGCGCATGCTGGACATGCCCGCCATGGCCGTACAGCAGTCGAAAGACGAGATTCTGCGCATGGCCGAGAGCGTCGAGAAAATGCTGGTCTGGCTGCGACCGGCCTATGCGGAACAGGAGCCCGACCGCGAACGCAACGCCCGACTGTTTCGACGCGAGGAAATCCTGGATGTCATTCAGAAGGAAATTGTCGAATTTCTGAGTCAAATGGTTTCGGGCACCGTGCCGCGCGAGATCACGCGCGAGGCCCGCCGCCAGTTGCGCATGGCCGACGAGTACGAGTCGGTCAGCG
This sequence comes from uncultured Victivallales bacterium, assembly GCA_964646045.1. Lineage (GTDB taxonomy): Bacteria > Verrucomicrobiota > Kiritimatiellia > UBA8416 > SLMC01 > CAZYAW01. The sequence continues at coordinate 326 of CAZYAW010000121.1, forward strand.
ACTATCTCGAAAACCTGCTCAAACTCAAACTGAAGCTGACCGAATCCGGGTTGAAGATATCGGACGACGGTTTGCGGCAGATTCTCGACCTGCACGATCACGTGGAAAGCTTCCTCCGCGAAATCAACGTGGCGGTCAAGGCCGGCGACCCCATCGACATGGCCGAGTACCGCGCCAACGCCGAAGCCGTAACGCACCTGATGAAAAACTATCGCGACCGCCATCTCGAACGCGTGCAGAGCCAGCAGGTGTCCCCCATGAAAAGCCTGATCTATATGGACATGCTCAATGCCTACCGCAAGATTCGCGATCACGCTCTGAACATCGCCGAGACGCTGCCGACGCAGTAGGCGGCCGACTCAATCCATCAGCGGCTCCCAGCGCGGGCGGCGCCACGAGGCGCGAAACGACGCTTCCGTGCCGCGAAACGAACCGCCGCCGCTTTCGCGGGCGTCCAGAAAAACCACCAGATCGAGTCCGCGCCGCGCAGAATCGAACTCTTCGTCGAACTTGCGGGCCAGGCGATTGGGCGGCAGCATGAGCCGTCCGTTGGCAACCACCAGCTCGAAGCCGAAATCCGGCAGGCCCGCATAGGCTTTATACACCAGTTCCGAACATACCAGGGCGCTGTCGGTCGCGAAATCGAAGTTGTAGTCGTACGGCTTGCCGAAATGCGTCAAGGCGTTGCGCAGCGCCCGCCCGCGCGCGGCGCGCGACAAACACGGCCGCAACACGGCCAGGTAGTCGCAATGGGCGCTGGCCTCGAACTCGGTGAAAACGACCCCGTCGGCGACGGCTTCCAGTACGCGCCGCGGCCGCCCATGCGCACCCGGTCGATTCCAAACGTCCCAGGCCGCCGGGAACGCGTCCGCCAACGTCTTGTCCGCGGCGCCGACGTCCTGCGCCCCGGCCAGGAATTTTCCCGCCTCCGTCGGCGTACCGACATACAGGGCGACATGCGACCAAAATCCCGGAATGCCCGCATTGCTGGCATGCCAGTTGCGACGCTGCAGGAGAATGTCGCCCGGCTGCAGCAACGGAAGCAGATCGGCGGCCGTAGCGGCGTCGATCCAATAGTCGCGCTGCACGGGGCGGATGCGACTCAACTGCAACGCCATGGTTTTCTGGAAGGGCAGCCAGGCGGTAAAGGCGTTCTGCTCCAGCCAGTCGAGCGGAGCCGCCACGAGACGCGCGGGCCGGTCGCCCAGCATCCGATAGACGTTGGCCAGCATCGCCTCGACATCCTGCATCGTTGCGGCATCCCAGTGTTTGCCCACCAGCGCCTTATAGGCGACTCCGGCATGCAGGCGCAGCAGCTCGTCGGGATGCGTCAGGCGCTGTTTCATGGCCGCGTAGCTGCCGGCCGGTATGTTGTGTTCGGCATGGGCGTCGTTGAGCATGGCGGCCACGAAGGGCGCGGCGTCCACCAAGTTGGCCATGCGCAAAGACAAGACGAGGGCCAGCAGGGAAAGCAGCAAGCTGACGGCCAGATGCGGCAGCACGAAACGCTTGCGCCAGCCGGCGCGCATGTCGCGCGCCAGGGCGCGCCAACCGTCGCCCTGGGCGACCGGCGCGTTCTCCGGCAGACCGCGCTTGAGGCGTAGATCCTCCTGCCACAGCGCCTTCTGCGTACGGTACACCGTCACAAACAGACCGAACAACGCCAGACCCATCGCATAAGGCAGCGTTTTGAGCAACGCCGCCCTGCCGAAAAAGACAATCAGTCCGTTAATCAGCATAAAGATCAGGCGCACTTCGGTGGGGCCGACGCCGCCATAGCTGATCTTGAAGCGGTTCGTGGCCGCGAACGACAGAAATGAATTGACCATGAAGGCGCCGAAAAAGGCCATGACATAAAACAGCATTCCCTTGAAGGCGTGCGGAATCAGAAAGGCGTAGGCGATCAAAATGGACAGCAGAAAGATATAGTCGAGAAAGTGGTCCATGTAGAAGCCCCACTTGACGAGACCGGTGTCCCGGTGACGTCCGACCGCCCCGTCCATCAGATCGGTCAGGTACTGCAAAGCGATCGCCAACGATACGCCGTGCAGCCAATGAATGCTGTAGCGGGCCAGAAAACCGCACAGCAGCACCAGCAGACTCCACAGCACGGTCGTCAGCGTAAGATGATAGGTTTCGATCCACGGCGGCACCTTGGGAAGCAGCCAGGCCCGCAAGCGGTTTTCAGGACCGGCCAGCAGAGATTGTCCGAACTTTTTATCGCCTTGAAAGGTCATGGCGTATCCTCCTGCGCATCGCGAAAATCATGAACGTGCAACTGCAAGGTCGTGGCGCCGCGCCAATGATTCTGCTCCAGGCGCGCCGCCAGGTCCATTTCCCCGTTCGGCGCCGTCCGCGCTCCCATGCCGAAGGCCACAGCATCGAGCTGCCGCGCCCCGCCACGCACGGCAAGCTTCATGTGGCGTCCGTTGCTCAGCAGACGCGGCGGCCCGGCCAACGTCAGACGGCGAAAGCCCAGCACGGGAGCGGGATTGTCCTGGCCGAACGGCGCCAGCCGTCGCAACTGCCCGAACAGATCGTCCGTAACCTCGTCCAGATCGTCGAGCCAGGCGTCCACCCGCAGGGACGGGGTCGGGAACACGCCGTCGAGTTGCGCGCGGCAGGCCGTGCGGAAGGCCTCGCGAAAGGCGGGCCAGGCCCGGCGCGTCACGGAAAAGCCTGCCGCCAGCCGGTGGCCGCCGCAGTCCTCGAGCAGATCGCCGCACTGCTGCAAGGCCTGCAGCACGTCCACGGCTTCGATACTGCGGCAGGAACCGCGACCCAGCGCGCCGTCCCGGAACGAAGCCACGGCCACCGGTCGATACAGCGCCTTGCACAAACGCGAAGCCACAATGCCGATCACGCCCGGCTCCCAATCGTCCGCCGCCAGCGCCACGCCGAAGTGACGGGAGCGGTCGTATTCGTTTTGCAGTCGGGCCTCGGCCTCTGCCACCATGTCCTTTTCCAAGTCGCGACGGCGGACGTTCGCCGCGTCCAGCGCGTGCGCCAGTTCCTCGACCGCGTCCTCGCGGTCGGCCATGAGCAGCGCCAGCGCCTCGTCGGGATCGCCCATGCGGCCGGCGGCGTTCAAACGCGGTCCCAGGGCGAAGCCGATGTCGTAGGTCGAGACCGGCACGCGAACCTTGGCGACATCCATCAGCGCGCGCAGACCGCGATGACGGGTGCGGTTCATGCGTTCCAAGCCGAAACGCACCAGGACGCGCGTCTCGCCGGTGAGCGGCGCCATGTCCGCCACCGAGCCCAGCGCCACCAGATCGAGCCATTCCCGCAGGTCCGTTCTTTGCGCGCGCCCGCAGCCGCGCTGCCGTCCGCTCTTGACCAGCGCATGGCAAAGTTTAAAGGCGACTCCCACGCCGGCCAGCGAATGCAGAGCGACATCGTCAAAACGTTTCGGATTGAGATCGGCCACGACCGGCTCGGCCACGGGAACCGGCTGATGATGATCGGTTACGATCACGTCGCAGCCAGCCTGCCGCGCCAAGGCCACCGCTTCCGAAGCGCCGGTTCCGCAATCGACCGTGATCAGAAGAGAGGGGTGCAACGCGGCCAGGCAACGGGTCAACGCGGCAGGCGTGAACCCGTAGCCTTCGGGCGCGCGACGGGGCAGAAAGGGCTCGGCGTCGGCGCCCAGCAGACGCAGAATTTTCGTGACCAGCGTGGCGGAGGTCAAGCCGTCCACGTCGTAGTCGCCAAACACGGCGATGCGCTCGCGACGGGCCAAGGCCAGTTCGATACGGGCGACCGCGCGATCCATCTCCGGCATGGCGAAGGGATCGGACAAGGCGCTCAGACGCGGATCGAGAAAAGCGGCCGCGCGCGCGGGTTCGTGCAGCCCGCGCGCCGCCAGGACGGCGGCGATGCAAGGCGCCACATCCAGCGCGCGCGCCAGTTCCGTCACGCGCGCGCGACTGACGGACGGCGTAACCCAGACGCCATAGCGCGGCGCAGCCGCCGTGCCGCTCACTTGCCGGCTCCGCCTCCCGCCGTGGCGCCGAACTCCGGCTTCTTATCCTTCTGCCACCACAACATGACCGGCGTGGCGATAAAGATGGAGGAATACGTGCCGACCACAACGCCGATGCAGAGCGTCAGCGCGAAATCGCGGATGGCCCCGCCTCCCAGCCACAACAAGAGGCCGGTCGCCAGCAACGTGGTGAAGGACGTCAATAGGGTACGGGACAGCGTCTGGTTGACGCTCAAATTGCATATATCGACGAACGAACGATTGCGTACCAAGCGCAAGTCTTCGCGAATGCGGTCGAAAATGACAATGGTGTCGTTCACCGAGTAGCCCACGATCGTCAGCAGCGCGGCCACCACCGGCAGACTGATTTTCCCGCCCAGCAACACGTAGATGCCGGCGGTCGCCAGCACGTCATGCACCAGAGCGACAATGGCTCCGGTCGCGAAACCGAACTGAAAGCGCATCGAGATGTACAGTACGATTCCGGCCAGTGCAATCACAATGGCCTTGAGCGCCTGCCATTTCATTTGCGCGCCGATCTGCGGAGCGATATCGCTCTGCTCCTGTACAGCGAAGCGAGCTTCCGGGAAGGCCTCGACAAGCAGGTCGCGCACTTCGGTTTTTTCCGCGCCTTCCACAAAGGCCGTGTTGACCACCAGAAACTCGGTATCCTCGTTCATCTCGCGCTGATACTGGATCTGAGGGCCGCTAACACCCTTTTGCTCGAGCGCGCTGCGCAGACTTTCCACGTCCGGGCGATGCTCCGTGTCAAAGCTCAACGTCACCGACGAGCCGCTGACGAAGTCGATGCCCATCACCGCCGCCGGATTCTGCAGGCCGCGCGTCAGCAGCAGGCCCCACGAGGCCGCAATCACGACCAGCGACACCAGGGCCGCCGTCTTGCGCCGCGCCATAAAATCGATCGCCGTTTCCCGAAAAAGGGTGCCCATGCTCAGTGTCTTCAGCTTGGTCCCGGAGCCGATCAACTTGAAGAACATGCGGGTCACCACCAGCGATGTGAACATGCTGACCAGAATGCCGGCGCAGAGCGTGATGGCGAACCCGCGAATGGCGCCGGAGCCGAAGACAAAAAGAATCACGCCCGTCAGCAGCGTGGTCAAGTTGGCGTCCAGAATCGTCACGAAGGCGCGGTCGTAGCCGGCGGAAATGGCCGACCAGAAACGCTTGCCCTGCTTGAATTCCTCGCGAAAACGCTCGTAGATGAGCACATTGGCATCCACCGCCATACCGATCGTCAACAGAATGCCCGCAATGCCGGGCAGGGTCAGCACGGGCAGCGCAAACGGGTTGCCGCCCGCGCGGGTACCCAGAAAGACCCCTAGAAACCCGCTGACCAGCACCATCCCGAGGGGCAGCAGCGCCAAATTGAGGATGAGCGCGATGTCGGCCACCATCCCGCTCAAGCGGTAGAACAGCAACATGAACACCACGACGGCCAGTCCCGCCACGAGAATGGACAAGAGGCCTTTCCGCACGGCGTCGGCCCCGAGCGCGGGATCGACCTGCCGCCGCTCCGCAATCTTGACGGGGGCCGGCAAAGCGCCGGTCCGCAGCACCATGGCCAGCTTATAGGCTTCATCGCTCGGAAACGAACCGGTAATCTGCGCACGGCCGCCGGCAATCGCATCCTTGATTTCAGGCGCGGAATGCACGACATGGTCAAGGGCGATGGCCAATCGGTATCCGACCTGCGAATCGCGGTTGCGCAGGCCGCCCGGCCCGTAGTCGCGCGTTACGTCGTGGAAGAGGCGCGCGCCGCGGCCGTCGAATTCAATGCTGACATACGGCTCGCCCAGCGGGGTCAGTTCCACGCGCGCGTCGGTCAGCAGGTCGCCGGTGAACTCGTGGATTTGACGGACGCATATCGGACTGTACAACTCGCGCTGCGCTTTTTCCATGAAGTTTTTATGCAGCAGAAAAACGTGGTTGAGCGGCGCCTTGCCGTCCGGGAACATGCGGCGCGGATCGGGCATGGCCCCGGCCTGGCTACCGGGATCGCGTTCGTAATAGGGCTGACCGTCGAAGTCCACGATACGATAGCCCGGCAGCGCCATACGCTCGTCCATAAGCCTTTGTGAAAGGGATGTGCTGTCCTTGTGCACGATATGAAAGGAGAGGAAAGCCACTCGGCGAATGATTTCCTCGGCCTCGCGACGCTCCTGGTCTGAAGCGCCGGGGAGCTGAATGACGATGCGCTGACTGCCTCTTTCGGGATAGATGATCGGCTCGCGCGTACCCAGCTCGTTGATGCGATTGGCGAGCACGGTCAATGCGCGTTCCTGAGCGTCGCGCAAGCGGTTCTCCATTTCGCTCTGGAACATCTTCTCCGTCATTTCCCCGTCGGCGCGACGGCGAATGTCCCGCTCGATTTCGCTTGCATCAATCTCCACCACGAAACTGGTGCCGCCCATCAAGTCGATGCCGAGATTGATTTTTTCGGGCGGCAGCGCCAAATGCAGAGAACCCGCCACCAGCACGGCCAGCAAACCCCATTTCCAGACGTCTTTTCGTTCCATAACTGTCTTGCTCCCGCTTGATCCTGTCGAAGGCTTTCGTCAATAAAGCTTCACTTCTGACTGGTTGTTTCTTCGCTCTTTTCACCCTTCTGTAAAACTTTGGCGACGGCGCCGCGCGCGATTTCGATCTTGGTGTTGTCCGCGATCTTGACCACCAGCGTGTGCGCATCGCGCGCATTGGCGACCGTACCGAAGATGCCGCCGCCGAAAAGGATGCGATCCCCGCTCTTGACGGCGTCGATCATCAGGCGCCGTTCCTTCTCCTTGCGCTGTTGCGGTTTGATCATCATGAAATAGAAAATCAACAGAATGATCGCGAACGGCAGCATCGCCGACAAGGCGTTGCCGCCGCCTTCCCCGCCGCCGCCCGGCGCGCCGCCCAGGGCCAGAAAAATCAGATTCGCAGATTCATTAAACATCATGTCACTCCCTCGCGTTGACCGTATTCCCGGCGCAATTCCGCAAAGCAGCCGGCCTCCAGCGCTTCCCGAATTTCGCACATAAATTGCATGTACCGATACAGATTGTGCAGCGTCAGCAAATGCACTCCCAAGATTTCCTTCACGTTCAGCAGATGGCGGATATAGGCCCGCGAAAAATTCGCGCAGGCATAGCAGCCGCACCCTTCCTCCACCGGCCGCGCATCGCTTTTGTACTCGCCCGCCTTGACCGGATACGCGCCCCGGCGCGTAAAGGCCGTGCCGTTGCGCGCGAATCGCGTGGGAATCACGCAATCGAACATGTCCACGCCGCGCGCGACGGCCTCCAGTATCTGGTGCATTTTACCGACCCCCATCAGATAACGGGGCCGGTCTGCCGGCAGGAAAGGCACACTGTGCTCCACACCGCCCATCAGCACCGCCTCAGGCTCTCCGACACTGACCCCGCCGATGGCGTAGCCGTCGAACCCCATGGCCGTCAGTTCGTTCGCGCAGCGCCGCCGCAGGTCGGGATAGGCCCCGCCCTGCACGATGCCGAACACCGACTGGCCCGGCGCGCGATCCTGTTCCAAACATGAAGCCGCCCAAGCTAAAGTTTTGTCCACCGCTTGGCAAGCATAAACATACTCGCAAGGATAAGGCGGACATTCGTCGATCACCATGGCGATATCCGACCCCAAGACCCGTTGGATGGACATGGCTTCGACCGGCCCCAGGAAAAGACGCGCGCCGTCGAAATGATTGTTGAATTCCACGCCGTCCGCCCGCACCGTGCGCAATTTCGCCAGACTGAACACCTGGTAGCCGCCGCTGTCGGTAAGAATGGGACGGTCCCACCCCATAAAGGAATGCAGTCCACCGGCGCGGCCGACCACTTCGATCCCGGGGCGTATGGCCAGATGGTACGTGTTGGAAAGCAATATCTGCACGCCCTGTTCGCGCAGATCGCGCGGCGTGACCCCCTTGACCGTCGCTTGCGTGCCGACCGGCATGAACACCGGCGTGTCCACGGTCCCGTGCGGGGTCAGCAAGCGTCCGCGCCGCGCGGAAGAAGACGGATCGTCAGCCAGTATTTCGAAAGAACAACTCATGAGCGTGGCGTCGACGATCTCATATTCTTTTCGCCAGCGCGGCCATGTCCGCAAGAGTCAGCGCCGCCATGGCCTCCACGACCGGAACGGCCCGCGGCAGGACGCAAGGATCGTGCCGTCCGGCCGTCTTCAATTTGACGGTCTGACCCTCGTAATCGGCCGTCATTTGCGGCTGCGCAATCGTGGGCGGCGGTTTGAAGCCGACCCGAAAGACCAGCGGCTGCCCGTTGGAAATGCCGCCCTGAATGCCGCCGCTGCGATTGGTCGCGCCGGCAAGGCGCTCGCCCCGGCCGACAAAAAGATCGTTTTGACGCGAGCCGAAAGACCGGCATCCGGCGAAACCGGATCCGATCTCGAAGGCCCGACAGGCGGGAATGGAAAGCATAGCGGCGGCCAGCCGCGCGCCGAGCTTGTCGAAGACCGGCTCGCCCCAGCCGTCGGGCACGTTGCGACAGACGCAGGTCGCCACGCCGCCCACGGAATCGCCTTGCGCCCGCGTACGCTCGATCAGTTCCGCCATGCTCGCGGCCGTACGGGGATCGGGGCAGCGCACGGCATGGGCGTCGACGGCGCCGCGGTCGAGCGGCTCCTGTTCCAGCGCGGGGGCCTCGATCGGTCCGACCGCGCTGACCCAGGCGACTATTTCGATTTGGAAACGGTCGCGCAGCAATTTTTCCGCCAGCGCCCCGGCCGCCACGCGGGCCACGGTTTCGCGCGCGCTGGCCCGTCCGCCGCCGCTGCTCGCCAGTCGCCCGTACTTGCGCCAGTAGGTATAGTCCGCGTGCGAGGGCCGCGGCGCATGCGCGCTTTCGCGATAGTCCGCCGGGCGTACATTCTCGTTCGCGAAAAGAAGAGCGATCGGCGAACCCAGCGTGATCCCGGCTTCCACCCCCGAAACAATGCGGACCCGATCGCCTTCCGCGCGCGCGGTCGTCAAGCGGCTCTGGCCCGGACGCCGGCGGTCCAGTTGCGGTTGGAGATCGGCTTCCGTCAGGGGCAAGCCGGCCGGACAGCCGTCCACCACCGCTCCGATCATGGGGCCATGCGACTCGCCGAACGTCGCGACTCGAAAAATCTCCCCCCAGACGCTGCCCATAGATTCAACCTCGAAACAGGATTAGCTCTCGCACAGACCGGTTGCGGCGTAGCGCAAGCGACGCAGACAGCTTTCGCGACCCAGCAGCGCCATGGTTTCGTACAGACCGGCGCCGGTCGCCGCACCGGTGACCGCCACGCGTACGGGAAAATTAAGTTTGCCCGCACGAATTCCCTGCGCTTGCTCGACTTCGTGAAGCGCCGTTTCCAGACGATCCTCTACGAAGGTTTCCGCAGCCAGGCGTTCGATCAGGCCGGTCAGCGCGCTGCGCATCCCCGTTTTTTTCAATCCCTTACGAACCGCCTTTTCCTCGTAGGTCAGTTCGTCGTCGAAGAAACAGCGCCAAAGCGCGACCTGATCGTAGAGCTTGGTTCTCGACTGCATCAACGCGCAAACGCGCCGAAACCGATTCTCATCCGCGTTCCGACCCCAGGGAAAACGATCCGCCACGCGCCGCGCCGCCGCGCAAAACTCGGACGGCGGCAGTTCGGCCATGTAGAGACCGTTCATGTGCATCAGTTTTTGCGCATCCATCTGGGCCGGACTGTTCTTGACACGCGACAGGGAAAAGGCCTCGACCATTTCCGACCGGCTCATTTTCTCGCGGTCGTCGCCGGGCGCCCAGCCCAGCAGGGACAAGTAGTTAAAGAGGGCCGGCGCCAGAAAGCCGCGCTCGCGAAAATCGCCGACAAAAGCGTCGCCGTCCCGTTTGGAATAGGGTTTGCCCGCCGCATTGACGATCATGGGGAAATGCGCGTACCTGGGCGGTTCGGCGCCCAGCGCGCGGAAGAGCGCGACATGGCGATAGGTGTTTTCGATGTGGTCGTCGCCACGCAGCACATGCGTGACGCGCATGGCCATGTCGTCCACGACATTGGCCAGATGAAAGACGGGCGAGCCGTCCGACCGGACAATGACAAAATCGGCGACATCCTGGCTGCTTTTACGCAACTCGCCTTTGATCTCGTCGTGGAAAACCGCATCCTCGGGCGGCATGCGGAAAAGAACGCACGGGCCTTTGCCGCCTTTGTCCTCGCGGTAGGCCGCCCCGCATTCCAGCAGGGATTCCGCCGCCGCCACATGCGCGGCGCGACGGCTTGACTGATAGACGGGTTCCTCGTCCCAGTCCAGACCCAGCCAGCGCATGGCGTCGCAGAGCGTGGACACCGCCTCGGGCGTGGACCGCTCCCGATCAGTGTCTTCCACGCGCAACAGAAACGAACCTCCCTCGTGCCGGGCGAAAAGCCAATTGAAAATGGCCACCCGAATATTGCCGATATGAACCGACCCCGTCGGGCTGGGCGCGAACCG
>CAZYAW010000122.1:0-3394 GCA_964646045.1 uncultured Victivallales bacterium
GGAAGCCTCGGTAAGTCGGCCATTCCTGGCTGACCCTCCAACGCCTCGGGGTCGGGCAGGAATGCCCGACCTGCTTTTCGCTGCGCATTCAGCGTGCACCGTGAGTCTGCCTGAGCCGTTACCCGAAAACTTTTTCCTGATCCCGCCGAAACCGACTGTGGCGCTGCGGCCGCAGACTGCATCCGTCTACTTCCGGCGCAGTCGGAAGGTCCGAATCTCGAACGGAGCGAAGGTCAGTTCAACCTCGCCGTCGCAAGCGATTTCGCCGTCGTCGGTCCATTCCATCAGGTTGGTTTCGCTCAGCGTCGCGCCGGCCGGCAGGGTCAGCCGACAGGTGGATCGGCGTCCCTGGGTCTCGACCAGACGCAGGATCAGCCGATCGTCCTTTTCCGCCTTCTTGAGCGACTCCAGCGACACCCCTTCGCCCTCGATGCGGCAGGGAGCCGGATTGCGCGTCGCCGCCAGACGGTCGAAACGCATGGGCAGGACGTTGAGACACGCAGCTTCGTCCATGACAGCGGAGGCAATCAGATCTCCGCAGTGCGGCAGCAGAGCGTAGGTGAAAACCTGCTCGCCCTGGTCGGCTTCGGCGTCCGGATGCGTCGACGAGCGCAACAGATTGAGATCAAGAGTCTGCCCGCACACCTTGTGGCCGTACTTGCAGTCGTTGAGCAAAGCGACCCCGTAGTCGCGTTCGGAGAGATCGACATAGCGATGCGCCGCCGTCTCGAATTTGGCCTTGTCCCACGAAGTGTTGGCGTGGGTCGGACGCATCACATAGCCGAACTGAATATCCGAGGCGAAACTGTCCGCCAGCACGGAGACCGGGAACGAGACGCGCAACATGCGATGCCGTTCACGCCAGTCGACGCGCGTCGCGAACTCGATCCGCTTGCTGTTGGCCGCCAGAAAGACCGACTGCTCCACCACGGACTGACCGATGCGCAAAGAGAAACGCAGACCCTGCCGCACCGGTCCGCCCGGCAGACGTTCCGCCTGCGTACCGCGCGCCGTTTCCAGGCGCTGGCGCATGTACTCTGCGTCGATGTCCCAGGCGTCCCAATGGTTGGGACGATCCTCGTACAGACTCAAAACGTTGCCTTTGGCGCCCGCCGCCAGAACCTCGCGGCCGACTTCCTTGTCCAGCATACGCAACAACTCCCCGTCGCGCGAGAACTCGGCCCGCACCAGCCCGTTCTCCAGGGTCAGCCCGCCGCCCTTCTTCGTAGCGCTCGCCTTGCCGGCCCGGCGCAATGTCAAAACGCCTCCGGCGGGAACCTGCGCAAAAACTACCGCCCGTCCCTCTTCAATCTGCACCGGCAGCGCCACGCCCGCCTCGTCCACCGCGCCGGCTTCCCCCCAGTCGTCCGGCAATTCCACAGGGCGGGCGCAATCGCAGGACAGCACATTGACCAGCGTCACGGCCTGGCGGTCGCGACGGAACAGTTGGCGGCCCGCCTCCTGCAACAGACGATCACATTGCCGCAAGGCCTGCCGGTGCTCCTCCTCGGTCTGCCGATACACGGCTCGAATGCTGGAGCCCGGCAGAATATCGTGAAACTGATTTATCAATAGCGTCTTCCAGACGCCATCCAATGCGGATTGCGGATAGTCGGCGGACGGCAGACCGGCGCAAAGCCATTCGGTCTGACGCAGGCGGTTTTCCAGCATGCGATTGCCGCGCTTGGTACGCGCCTGGGTCGTGAGCGTGCCGCGGTGCAATTCCAAATACAGCTCGCCGTTCCATACGGCCAGTTCGTCCGCGCGTTCGACCATCCGATCCAGAAAGGCTTGCGCCGGCCCGAACGATACGCGGGAGGCCCCTTCCAGATTGGCCTGGCGCAAGCCGGTCTCGATATGCTCCTCCGTGGGGCCGCCGCCGCCGTCGCCCACGCCGAACAGGGAAAGGTGCCCCTCCAGAAAGGCGCGCTCGCGGAAACGCTCCTCGCCGCGCGCCAGCATTTCCGGCTGGAGCGCGCTGTTGTAGGTGCCTTCCGGCGGAAAATGAGTGACGATTTCCGTGCCGTCGATGCCGCGCCAGCGAAAGGTGGTGTGCGGGAAGACATTGATCTGGCTCCACGAAAGCTTTTGCGTGACAAAGCTCTGGCAGCCCGCTTTGCGGATGATTTGCGGCAGTGCCGGCGAATAGCCGAAAACGTCCGGCACCCAGAGGTTGCGCACGTCCACGCCGAATTCGTCCATGAAAAAGTTCTTGCCGTGCAGAAACTGGCGCACCAGCGCTTCTCCGCCCGGAATATTGCAGTCGGCTTCCACCCACATGCCGCCCTGACATTCCCAGCGTCCGGCGCGCACGGCCTTGCCGATTTCCCTGTACAACTCCGGATAGCGTTCCTTGACGAAGGCGTAATGCTGCGGCTGCGAGGCGCCGAAGACATAGTCGGGATAGCGTTCCAGCAGACGCAACTGCGTGGCGAAAGTGCGCGCGCTCTTGCGCACGGTTTCACGTACCGGCCATAGCCAGCCGGTGTCGATGTGGGCATGGCCCACGGCCGTTACGCGCAGAGCGGAAGCATGGGCCGGACAGGCGAGAACCGGATGCAGCCGTTCGCGACTGCGCGCGGCATGGCTCGGATCGTCCGCGAAGGAGTCCATGGCGAAATGCAGCGCGCGCGCCACGCGGTCGAAACGCGTCGAGCGCGGCGGCAGAACGTTCAGCAGACCGCGCAACAGGGTCATGTCCAGGCACAGCGCGCGCAAATCCTCGTCCATGACGCAGAGCCGCATGCGATGGGCCTGCCCCGCATAGCTGCCGTGTCGGCCGGGATCGTCGCGTGGCGGATCTTTCGGCAGGTTCGCGCCGAAGAGTCCGTTGCAGGCCGCTTCCACCCAGAGTTCCAACTTTTCTCCGCCGCGCGCGCAGTCGGCCAGTCTCACGATCGAACGCGCATGGGCATGATCGAAAACCGAACCGTTGGTAATGCCCTGCAGCACGCGTCCGTCGCCATCGAAAACCAGGCCCTCGCCGTTCAAGTCGAGATCGGCCACCACCACGCGCCCGCGCCAGGCCGCGGGGATTTTCCCGGTCAGCCGAAACCAGGCGGTGTCCCAGACTTTGCCCCAGACCGCCCCTTCGCGAATGGGACGGTAGCGCCCCTGCGGTCTTTCCGTAAAGCGGACGTGTTCGCGTGTTTTGGCGTACTGCGCGTCCAGCGGCACGAATTCGCGCAGTATCTGCGCGGCCGCCCGCTCCAGAAACAAGCCGGTGCGCTGCTTGACCGTATTGATTTCGTTTTCCGTCATCATCTTGCGTCCTTCCTTCTTAGGCGGGCTAAGCCCTCAAACCCGTTTTAGATTGTTGATTTTTCGATTTTCCAGGGAAAAGGGTGCATATTGCACAGAGCCGGCCGCTGGTCAACCGAAATATCAGCCGTTC
>CAZYAW010000123.1:0-12210 GCA_964646045.1 uncultured Victivallales bacterium
GGCCATTCCTGGCTGACCCTCCAACGCCTCGGGGTCGGGCAGGAATGCCCGACCTACTTTTCGCTGCGAATTCAGCGTGCACCGTGAGTCTACCTGAGCAGTTACTTCGAATCTATTGTCGTGCTCATGAAATACGGAGAACTATGAAGGGTAAAACACTCGCATACGGCACGCTGATCGCAATGATGAGCGTCTCGACCCCGGCCTTCTCGGAAAGCCGACTCGGCCGCTTCGAGGATTCTCTGTCGAAATCGGAAAGAACGAAGCGAACGACCGCGTCCTCGGATTCCTCCTCGCTGACGGAGTTGTTTTTCGAGGCGATTCTAGGGGACATGCTGCAAGCCCTGTTCTACGGCATGGCCTATGGCGGACTGAACAGCGTGGCGCTGATTCATCCCGGCGCATGGACGGACGACGACGAAGCCTCGTTGCAACGCTCGCCGGGCGGCGCGCTGATTCCCTTTGCGGCGGCGGAGGTCACGCATCAATGGATCGACAGCGGAATCCGCGCATGGGACTGGCGCGGGGAGGTCGGACTGGCGCTGACGGGCGTAACGGTGCGCCGCACATTCTACCGGGAAGACCAGGTGGTAGCCGACGGAAACATGCCCGCGAACACGCACAGGCCGGCGCCGAACCATGGAAAGCGCGGATAAAGATGCGACGCCTAGGCGTCGCATCTTACCCGTATTTCAATAGGCGAGCATCGCGCCCCCCGCCTCAAGCTCCGCCTCCGCAGACGTTGGCGCGCTCGCGCCTAGCCCGCATCGATTGCGATACTTTTACGCGATTCCCGCGCCTCGCTCGTTTTGGGGATGGCGACGCTTAGGCGGCCTTTTTTGAATTTGGCTCGAGCCTTATCGGCGTCGATCCCGGCCGGGAGCGGCACGAGACGTCGGAAGCTGCCGTAGCTGCATTCCACGCGGTGCCAGGCGCCCTCCTTCTCCTCGCGTTCGTCTTTCTTTTCGCCGCGCAAAATCAGCAGATTGTTTTCCAGCTCGACGTTGACGTCCTTTTCGTCCATGCCGGGCAGTTCGGCAACAATCTTGACCTCCCGGTCGTCTTCCGACACGTCAATGCGCGGCACGAACGTCCCGAAAGATCCGACTCCGCTCCGCTCCGGCGCCGCGCCCGACCCCCACGAACGGGCCAGGGGCGCGCCAAACGAACTGAAGAACTCGTCGAACAACCGGTTGATCTCCTGCTGAAAGGACGCCAGACTGCCCTCCTCCTCCAGCTTGCGCGTCGGATAGCGATCCTTTTTTCTGGCAGGCAACAAGTCTCGAATAGCCATAACGGTATCCCTCCTTTCCGCACAACCGCAGAGGCGGCGTCATCCCTCCACCTCGATTTCGATTTTACGGCTCTTGGCTTCCTCGCGCTTGGGCAGAGTCAGCCGCAGCACGCCGTTCTTTACGCGGGCCTTCAGGCCGGCGGCGTCGATTTCGTCCGACAACTCGAAGACGCGACGATAGCCGCGCGCCTGACACTCGGCCCGCGCCAGCTCGTGACCGGCGGGCACGTCAAGCTCGACCCGGCCCTCGATGGTCAGCACCTGGCTCTCCACCGTGACCTCCACCGACTTCTCGTCCACGCCGGGCATGTCCACGTTCATCATCAGGCTGTCTTCGCCCTCGTAAATGTCGACCGGCGGAACATACATGCGACCCCACTCGCGATTCGGCGCCGCTGCGACCGGCCGTTCCTCCTTGCGTTTCTCCATCTGTTTTTCCTCGCTCATGACCTGCCTCCTTTCCGAACGCATGTTCTTTGCTGCACTTCCCTATTGCACCTCGAGCGCGACCCGCCGAGGCTTGTCCGCCTCGGCCCGCGGCACGCGAACGCGCAGGACGCCGTTGCGATAGGCCGCCTTGACCTTCGCCGTTTCGGCTCGATAGGGCAACGTCAGCGTTCGCACAAACTCGCCGCAGAACCGCTCGCGGAGATGGTAGGCCTTGCCCGCCTCGCCGTCCAGCGGCCGTTTGCCCTTGATCGTCAGCACGGAGCCGTCAATCGAAAGATCGACATCCTTGGCGTCCATGCCCGGCGCTTCCACGTCGACCACTACCTGATCGTCCGAGGTCCACACCTTAATCGGCGGATAATCCCGTGCCGCACCCCTTGCCGCCACTGACGGGAACAGCCCGTTGAACCGCTGCTGCATCCCCATCAGGTCGTCGAACACCGACAACGGATCACTCATTCTGTCCAGTAGAAAAGCCATCTCGACACCTCCTTCCTTTTCCTGTTGATCACAACTCTCGACGTAAATACAGCATAGGCAATGCCAATTTTCCGGCAAAATAAATAAAAAATATAAATTATTGAACAGCAATATACTGCACAGTATTAGACTTTGTGCTGTGCGCAGCCAAAGAGACGTTGTGTCTCAGGCAGGCGCTTCCGTAGTGTGACAATAATGCGCTTAAGGAGCGCTGGTCGCGCGTCAGTGCAGCAGGAAGACGCGCTTACGGGGTATGCGAGGGGGAGTTATGAAAAACGGCATGATCGGATACGTAGCATGGCTGACGCTGGTGTTTTTGTGGGGAGGCGGCCCGGCGCTACGGGCGGCCGATCTGGAAGCTTCCCAGAACCTGAGCAGCGGCGGCACGGGCGCCTTCGAGCCCGTCAAACTTGACGGGCGACGAAGATCCCGGCGACCAATGGGTATCTCCATGGCGAGACCTACCCGCTCAAGGCCTTGGACGGAACGTCCGACGGCGGTGTTCTGACTCCCGTGATTCCCGCCGGCGCCGTTGTTTTGTTTCGCTAATTTCCTCCGTTCCGCCGCATCATAATTCCGAATGATGCGGCCATGGTCATTCTCACGTCTCGCCCATCTCATCGATGCGCCGATAGAGGGTGCGGCGGCCGACACCGAGAATGGATGCGGCCAAGCGTTTGTTGCCGTTGACACGGGTCAGCACGTGGCGGATGTAGCGGCGCTCGACTTCCTCGAGCGACGGCAAGGAATCTTCGTCAATCCGAATGCCGTTTTGGGAGAACAGGTCCGATTGGGCGCGGCCGTTCTCACAATCGCGACGGATACGCTCCGGCAGGTGCTCGCTGCGGATGGCGCGCTCGTTGCAGAAGACCACGGCGCGTTCCACGGCGTTGCGCAATTCGCGTACATTGCCCGGGAAACGATAATGCGTCAGCATTTCATTGGCGCGCGGACTGACGCCCTCGATACGTTTATGGGCGGCGGAGGCGTACTGGACCAGGAATATGCCCGTCAACAGATCGATATCGGCGCCGCGTTCACGGAGGGGCGGCACATGCAGTGAAAACGTTTCCAGTCGGAAAAACAGATCTTCTCTAAAAGCGCCCGTTCGCACGAGTTCCTCGATGTTTCGGTTGGTTGCGGCCAGAATACGGACGTTGATTTGCCGTTCGCGGTTGCCGCCCACCGGACGGAACTTGCCATCCTGAAGCATGCGCAAGAGCTTGGCCTGGAGCGATGGCGGCATTTCGGAAATTTCGTCCAGCAACAGCGTGCCGCCCTCGGCCTCGGCGAAAATGCCCTGCCGGGCCTTTATGGCGCCGGTAAAGGCGCCGGCTTCGTGTCCGAAAAATTCGCTCTCGAGCAGATGCTCCGGGATACCCGCGCAGTTCACCGCCAGGAACGGACCCGCGGCAGAACCGCTTTCATCGTGAAGGGCTCGGGCTACCAGTTCTTTACCGGTTCCGCTTTCGCCCAGGATGAGCACGGGGCCGTCGGCTCTCGCGATCTGGCGAATCTGCTGAAACAACGTCAGCATGTGCGGACAGCGTCCGTACATGCCGTGGAAGTTCGTGTCGGCATCCAGCAGACTTCGTATGCGGTTCAATTCTTCGCGCATTCGACGTTTGTCGAGAATCCGGTTGACACTGAGCCTGAAGTGTTCCAGGTGGAGGGGTTTGGTCAGAAAATCCTCCGCTCCGGCCTTGAGACTCTCGACCGCCTTGGCAACGGTGCCGAAGGCCGTGACAATCAGCACATCGGGCGTGTTTCCCGGCATGTCGGTTTGCACCTTGCGCAACAACGCCAGTCCGTCCGCGCCGGGAAGCCGCAGGTCGCTGACAATGATGTCCGGCATCCACGTCCGGGCTGTCGCGAGTCCGTCTTCGGCGGTATGGGCGACTCGCGCTGTCAACCCGGCGTCTTCGATTTCGTCGCGCAGCAACTCGGCCAGGCCCTGGTCGTCTTCGACAATGAGAATTCTCGCGGTTTGGCTTGCGACGGGCGTCATAACAGCTTGTTCCGGTCGGGGTTTGCGTTCATGGGAAGGCGGACGGTAATACGTGTGCCGCCGAGCGCGCTTGCTCCTGCTCGTACGCTGCCGCCATGTTCGTTGACGATGCCGTGAACGACCGCCAGGCCCAATCCCGTGCCGACCCCAACGTTCTTGGTGGTGAAGAAGGGCTCGAACAGTCTGGGGCGGATGTCGTCCGGAATCCCCGGGCCATCGTCGTCGACCGTGAAAACGATGTGTTCGTTTTCGACGTTCCATCCGAGCCGCACCGAAACCTGCGGACCGGACTGTACGGCATTGCGCAACAGATTCACCAGCACCTGTTCCAGGCGGATCGGATCGGCCGAAAACCGGGGGGCATCCACGTCTCCATGCAGGGAAATCGTTGCGTCGTACCGCTCGACTTCCTCGCGCACGGCGGCCAGCGCGGATGCGGCGACTTGGGCGGGACGCAGGCTGCGCCGCTGCAAAGGACTGGCGTGGCTGAAGTCTAGAAGCTGGCGAATGATGGTTTCCATCCGCGCGATTTGGCCCATGATGCGCTGAAACGCCCCGGCCCGCGGCGCATTCTCGTTCTCGCGGCGCAAGGCGCGTTGGGCCGTGCCGCTGATGGTACTTAACGGAGCGCCCAGCTCGTGCGCCACCCCGGCGGCCAGTTGTCCCACGGCGGCCATTTTCTCGGTGTGCCGGAGTTGATTTTCCAAAACCACTTGTTCACGTCGATGGGCTTCGATCCTACGTTCGGCCTTCTGGATGTTGTCGAGCATGGCGTTGAAACTCCCGGATATAGCCGCGATCTCTCTCGGGCCGACCAGCGGCAGACGATATCTCGCGTCCCCGGCAGAAACCCGCTGTATGCCCAGCGTTAGCCGTCCCAGATGCCGCCCGATCGCCTGGTGCTGTCCGATCAGGACGAAAACCACGATGAGCGACGCCCCCAAGCCGAACCACAAAAGGGCATGCCGCCGCACGTGGGCGATATACCTTCGGAAATCCCTTTCGCGGCGCGTCAGTTGCAACAGACCGGCCACCTGATTGCGGGAATCAATCAGCGGAACAAAAAAAGAATATACGCGGCGCTTGCCAACCCGCCCGTATTCTCCCTTCTGTACGCCTTCCGACGCCATCTCCGTCAATTTGGTTCGCATGGGATCGGGATCCCTGTCTCCGGCGGAGGCAAGGCGTCGGCCTTCCAGATCATAGGCATAGGCGCTGTAAACGCTATCCATCGAAATGGCGGATTCCAAGGCCTGTTCCATCCCGCCTTGTCGCTTGCGCTCCATAGCATGACTCAGCGGCAGTTGAATCGCCCGCGCCACCATTTCCAGGTCGCTTTGCATTCGCAACTCGACCTGTTGTTCCCACAGTTGCAAGGCAAAATATCCGCTCAAGGCCATGGCGCCGGCGAGCGGCGCCAGCACATAAAGCACGAGGCCCCAGCGCAAGCTGAGCCGCCTGACTGCAAACCATCTCGTCTTTCCGCTCATGCCAATCCGCCTCTCTTGCTACCTCTAAAAAAACGTCAATAGTGGCGCATGTGTCAAAGGGATACAGTAATTGTCGTATTTTGTCAAGCGGGTATCGAGGTCTTTCCATGGCCGCAAATTCCGGTTGAATTCGTAATTCGGAACAGGCTTTACGCCCGTTTTATCAATGGCACGTGCCGCCGTAGCCGCTTAGCGAAGGCGTAAGCCTGTGCTACTTTAGGCGAATCCAACCGGATTTTGCGGCCATAGAGGCCTTTACGACTCTTTTATGTGTTAATGGTTATCGTGAAATGCATTGTGAAAACTAAGAACATTTTCAAATGGATTGGCATGTTTTGTGCGTCACAATCGGCGGCATCGGTTCCGAGGTTGCCGTGATCGATGCTCATGCGCCGCAAGCGGCGGCCCAAACACATGCCGTAACGGGCACAAGCGAAAGGAGAACCGACATGCGAATGGATGTCGAGAAAGGAGGCGATGCGAAACACATCCTTACGGAGGTGAAGAAGGCGCAAGCGGAGTTTGATAAAGCGCGCTTGGAAATTCTGCAAAAAATGGACCCTAAGACGAAGGCGATCCTACGCGAAGCAGGAAAGGAACTCGAAAAATGAAGACAACAGTTGATACGGCGATAGCAGTCATGGCGGTGTTTATCTTTGCGGGCGCCAGCGCGGCCGAGGCGCAAACGCCGCAGCCCCGACCGCAGCAGGCGCAGCCTCAGCAAAAAGTTCTGAATGAATTAAGCGCCTTTCAGGAACGGAGCCGCAAAGTGCAAGAGGAGCTTACGGCCATCGCGCAGAAAGCGGTGAAAGCGAACCCCCAGCTCATGGATATGCACAAAGAACTCATGGCTGTTTACGAGCGCAAGCTGACGGAGTACGGCTATCCGAGCGAGGAGGAAATACAGGCGCTGCGGGAGATGCAGCAAAAGATGCAGACTGCGGGAGAAGGCGGCGTCGATGAAGCCGAACGTCAACGTCTGACGGATCAATTCAATGCGGGTGTGGCGAAACTGCAGAAGGCGCAGCAGAAGGCGCAAAGCGACCCGAAGGTTCAGGCGGCGCAAAAAAAGTTCAATCAGGCGCGCCTGGACGCTATGCAGAAGGTGAACCCTAAAACAATGGAACTGCAGAAAGAACAGGCGGACCTACAGTCTAAAATTGAAAAACTCCGGCAGTCGCTACAGACGGCCGTGCAACAGGCGCCGCAGCAGTGACCCGGGGCGGGCATGCCCGTCGGCGCCCTGTGAGCGGCCCGGCGGGCGTTCGCCTGACTGCAAAGCTCACCCAGCCCCGTACTCGTCACCCGCCCTCGCGCGCCGCCTGCGTCAGCGGCTTGTGCCAGACGTTCATGCTTTCCAGGTCGCCGCAGATTTGCGTGTTGTTGACGAGGGTTCCGCCGTAGCGGTAGCCCAGAGCGGCAAAAGTCTTGTTCATGGCCTGCGAACGGGCGCGGGCGATGGTGTAGGCGGTGCGCAGGCCGTGACTCGCCATGTCCCGCTCCATGCGGCCCAGCAGAAACTGCGCCAGGCCCTTGCCGCGATAGTCGGGACGCGTGGCGAAATCGGTCATTTCCACGACCTGCTCTTGCGGTTCCATCTCGGACGAGGAGACCGCCACGAGCGTGCCGCGATGCCGTACGCAGCCGTACACCGTATGGCCGCGCATGCTTTTCCGCAAAAAGGCGGGATCGTGGACGGGGAAAGGATAGGTGGCGAACACCGCGCGAAAGAGCTCGGCCAGATCCGGCGCGTCCTGCGGGCCGGCCTTGTGCCAGACGAAGGTGGCGGGCAGCTTGCGCACGGGACGGCGGTCGTTCTCCCGGGCCCGCGCGAGAGCGGCGTCCAGCACGGCGCGGCGGCGCTCGACGTGACGGCCCCGCGCGCGGTCCGCCGCGAAGTACTTGCCGAGAAAGACCGCCGTTTCGCGGCCGCCAAAGAAACCCGGCACGCGCGCCTCTTCGCGATAGTCGGCCGCCAGAAAAGGGGCCAGAGCGCGCAGCGGAATTTTGGCGAAGATCTTGCTGTAGCCCCGCTCCGTCGCCCAGCGGTCCAGTTGCGGCAGCAGCTCGCGCGGTCGGGCGGAGCCCGGCCGCATCAGATAGACGCGATTGTTGGCCGGACCGTGCTGCACGAGCGCGCCGCGCCATTCCACCACGCAGTCGGGAACGGTCGGCGGTGCGGGGGCGGTCGGCTTCCGCTCGGACGCGGTCATGACGAAACGTCCGTCTTCTCGTTCCCGGCGCCCGTCTTGTCTTCCTCGTTGCGCCGATCCATGCGCTCGTTGTTTTCGGGGGTCAGCGCCGTGGTTTCGTCGTAGTCGGCCAGCAGTTTTTCGATGCCGATGGCCTCGCGCTCCTCGCTGCCTTCCAGATTGAGCTGGAGGTGGCAGTCGCCGCATTTGCGGTCGCAGAAATAGTTGTCGTAGGAGTGCGGCTCCTCGTAGGAGGTGATGACGCCCTCGTAGTTCCGCAGGATGACCTTGTTGGTGGACCAGGAGATCAGGTAGGAGGGCATGACCGGGATCTTGCCGCCGCCGTGCGGAGCGTCGATGACATAGGTCGGCACCGCCATGCCGGACGTGTGGCCGATGAGGCTTTCCATGATTTCGATGCCCTTGCCGACGGGCGTGCGGAAATGATTGAGCCCTTCCGAAAGGTCGCACTGATACAGATAGTAGGGTCGCACCCGGTTTTGCAGCAGACGCTGACACAGCACGCGCATGATGCGCGGACAATCGTTGACGCCCGCCAGCAGCACGGACTGGTTGCCGAGCGGGATGCCGGCGTCGGCCAGCCGCGCCAGGGCGGCGCGGGCGGTGGCGGTGATTTCACGCGGATGATTGAAATGCGTGTTGAGCCACAGCGGATGATGGCGCTTGAGCATGGCCACCAGTTCCGGCGTGATGCGATAGGGCAACACCACCGGCGTGCGCGTGCCGATGCGGATGATTTCGACGTGCGGGATGGCGCGCAGTTCGGTCAGCAGCCAGTCGATGCGGTCGTCCGGCAGCAGCAGCGGGTCGCCGCCGGAGAGCAGCACGTCGCGCACCACCGGCGTATTGCGGATGTAGGCCAGGCCGGCTTCCAGCGCGGCGCGGTCGGGAATGAAGTCGCGGTCGCCGACCTTGCGCTTGCGCGTGCAATGACGGCAGTACATGGCGCAAACGTTGCTGACATGGAACAGAACGCGGTCCGGGTAGCGGTGCGTAATGCCCGGCGCCGGACTGTCGGCGTCCTCGCCGAGCGGATCGTTCATTTCGCAAGGCAGGGTGATCAGCTCGTCGGGAAGCGGCACCGACTGCTTGAAGACCGGATCGCTTTCGTAGTCTTCGCGGTTGATCAGCGACAGGTAGTAGGGCGTGGCCGAGAGCGGAAACTTCTCGATGGTCTTTTTGAGCGCGTCCGTTTTCTCGGGCGGGAAGCGCACATTCAGAACCTTTTGCAGAGTGTCGATGTCGCGCACCGCGTGTTTGACGTGCCAGCGCCAGTCGTTCCAGTGCGAATGGTCGAAGTCGGGGCCGACGCGTTCGGCGATGGCCTGCTGTTTTTCCGTGTAGTTTTTCATGGATGCGGTTTCCTTTGCATGCGGGCCAGCGCCTCTTCGATGGGCCCTTCGCCCGCGATAGCGCCGTTCATCAGGCAGACGCCCCGGTCCGCCGCGCGGCGGGCGAAGAGAACGTCATGGGTCACGACGATAAAGTTGGTCTCGTTCTTGAGGCTTCTCAGCCACTCGGCGAAGGAGTCGGTGGTGCGCGCGTCGAGCGCGCTGGTGGGTTCGTCCAGCAGCATATAGTCGGGCCGCAGCAGCAGGCCGCGCGCAATGGCGGCGCGCTGCGCCTGGCCGCCGCTGATCTGGCCCGGATAGCGGTCGAGGGTTTCGGCGATGCCCAGACGCTCCAGCATGGCTTCCGCTTCCTGATCCGCCTCGTGCCGCTTGCGCCCGAACGCCCGTCGCATGGCCAAAGTCATATTTTCGCGGACCGTCAGGTGCGGGAAAAGGTAGAGCTTCTGGAAAACCATGCCCAGACGCTGCCGAAAGACGTGTTCCGGAATGGCGAAGACGTCGGTGTCGTCGTAGAGAGCTCGTCCCCGCGTGGGCCGCGTGAAGCGGCCCAGACACATCATCAGCGTGGTTTTGCCCGAGCCGCTTTCGCCCACAATCGCCGAGATGGCGTCGCGCGGAAACTCGACACTGACGTCGTTCAGGGCGCTCGCGGGCGAGCCGGGATAGGTATAGACCAGGTTGCGGGCTTCAATCATGATCGAATCCTTTGGCTCGCATGCGCGCCTCCAGTTGACCGGCCAGCTTCATCAGCGGAAAGGTCACCAGAAAGAACAGGGCGGCCGCCAGCAGATAGTAGGCCGGATTATAGGTGACCGACACCACGGAGCGCACGTTGGAAATCAGCTCGCTGACGGTAACCACCGAGATCAGGGCCGTATCCTTGATCAGCGCCACGACCGAGTTCATCAGCGACGGCATGGCAATGCGGAAGGCCTGCGGCCAGACAATCAGGCGGAAGACCTGTACCGGCGAAAGGCCGATCGCCCGTCCGGCCAGTTTCTGACCCGGATCCACGGACATCAGCCCGGAACGCACCACCTCGGCCATGTAGGCGGCCGAGTTGACCGACAAGGTCAGCACGGAGGCCGCGATCGGGGACAGGCTCATCCCGATTACGGGAATCATGCGCCATCCGTAGTAGACGAAAAACAGTTGGATGAGGACCGGCGTGCCGCGAATGAAGTCCACGACGCCGCGCGTGACAAAACGCGCCACGCCGCCGGACAGGTTGAGGACGATGCCGACCGGCACGGCCGCCGCAAAACCCAGCGTCAGCGCAAGGGCGGCGATCAGCAGCGTCAGCACGAACCCTTTCAGCAGGAAGCGCAGCGCCAGCGAAAAGGTCATGGTCGCCTCGGACGCGACGTCCGCCGTCTCCTCGTCGAGCCCGAACCAGCGGTCGAAAAGCCGTTCGAGTTCTCCGCTGGCGCGCAGTTCGGCCAGGGCCGCATTGATTTCCCGCAGCAGCTCGGCGCGCTCGCGGGCGACCGGGATGGCGATCCGCTCCCGATAGAGCATGTCGCCGGCCGGCAGAAAAGGCGCGCCGGCCGAGCGGATCTGCCAGGCGCCGACCAGGCGGTCGCTGAGGAAACCGTCCAGTCGACCGAAGGCCAGATCCTGGAAAATCAGTTGCGTATCGTCGTAGGTGGCCACCTGCACGCGGTCGGCATGGTGTTCGCGCAAATATTGCTCGTAGGTCTCTCCGACCACGACCCCGATGCGCAGGCCCGGCTCCTCTGCGAGGCCCTTGATTTCGTCGCGCCGGTCGCGGTGGATGAAAAGCTGGGCGCCGGAATGATAGTAGGGCTCGGAGAAGTTAACCACCTCCTCGCGCTGCGGCGTGACGGCCATCGAGCCGATGATGGCGTCGTAGCGTCCGGCCAGCAGTCCGGGCAGGATACCGTCCCATTCGGTGGCCACGAGTTCGAGCGGACGTCCGAGACGGGCGGCCACAGCCCTGGATACCGCCACGTCGAATCCGTCCAGTTCGCCCTGCGCATTATAGAAGCTGAAAGGCGGATAGCGACCGGTCAACGCGACGCGGAAAGGCGTGGAAGAATCGGAACTGGCATCGGCCTCGGGGGCCGCGCCGACCGCCGGCCGGGCGCACAGCAGGGACAGTCCCGCCCATAAAGACAAAATGCAAACGCGAACCAACAAAACGAAACAACTCCTCCATCCAATACGTTTCTCTCAGTTACGCAGTGTATACTGCATGACTCTCCGCGTCGCGTCAAGGAATAAAATCTCCAGTGTCTTTAGCGGATCGCGTCCCGGCATGCGACATGGGCCGCCTGCGCTCCCTTCACGGTGAAAACATAATCTAGGCACGGCATGCAAGCGCAATTTCGACAAAAAATGCGGGGGGGGGCAGCAACGGATATCGGACCCGTCTGTGGAAACAACAACTCCAGGAACGATTCTGCAATCCATTTGGTTCGACCGTCCGCGTCTGCCACTAGCCGCCGGGCGCATCCAAGTCCCTCTCGACCGCCGTTATGATTTCCGGCGCAAAACGGGCCCGTTCGGCCATTTCGTCCAAAAAAGCGCGAAGATCGGTGTCCGGAACCGGTAAAAAAGGTTGCAAACCGGGGCGGGCCGGGCTACTTTCTCCTGTGTCGCGCTTGCTGGCATGCTGAACTCCTTGTTGCTTGCAAGATGTTTCACCCCGGCATGTTGCGACACTTTTTGTCAAGCGGTTGTTGTGCTTTTTTACTGATTACCGATCACTGATTGCTTTTTACTTTTGTCCGAAAAAAACCTTTTCGGACAGGGTCCAGTTACAACGAGGGAGAAGGTCGAGAGATGGCTAAACCCCTACAGGAAAGATGCATCACGTCTACTGGTGCCCGAAGACATTCCCAAGCTCCTTTGTCGCGGAGTGGGAAGCTCAGAACCTGAAAACGGACGCGGGGCTGGGGCT
>CAZYAW010000124.1:0-2997 GCA_964646045.1 uncultured Victivallales bacterium
GCCGGGCTTCCGGGGAACCTTCCGGGTAGAGGTTGGAGATCCCGGTTTCGTAGGGCTTGTAGTATGCATAAAGTTCCAACCCGTGGCGGTGAGCGGCCGCGACGGCCACGCGCAAGGGATTCCCCAGCCGGTGATAGGTCTCGGCCAGTATCCACCAACTCTTGCCCGGATCCGCGCCGCCCGGTGCGGGGATGAAGTACCCGCCATGCCCGTCGCCATAGTAGGCCCAGCTCACCCGGGAGACCCCGCACTCGGCCAGCCGCCGCATCATCGCATCAACATGCGACTCGCCAATGGGTTCCGGCGCGGCGATGGCATCGTCCGGAAAATCCACCAGCGCTTCGATGCGGAAGTCTTTACGGGCGCTCATGCTCCCCCCCGTTTCCATGGCCGTCCACCGTTCCCCCCTTCATCCCACCGCGCCCCGGCCTTGTGCGACGCCGGCAGTGACGAGGACGCGGGCGACAGTCCCGTGGCATGCGCGCGCACAGTCACGCGGGCTTCCTCGCCGGTCGAACGAACGGCGAAGCGGGCCAATCCCCCGAGCGCCTCGATTACCGCCGGACCGGCAAGCCGGGCGGGTCCTTCGACAGCGATCTCCATGTTCACTGCGGCAGTATGGCAACGATGTCCCTGCCGGTCTTCTACGCGCAGGGTGAAAAAGGCGACATCCCGACCGTCGGCGCGCAGAGTATCCTGCTCGTTCGCAATCGCCAGGCGGGCGGGCGGGCCCGCCGTAACGCGCCGGTCCGTCACGGTCTCTCCGTTGCGCCCGGCGACGACGCGCAATTCGCCCGGCTCGTAGGCGACCTTCCATTCCAGAGGCGGATGCGGCAGGTGCGGCCAACGGCCGAAGTCCGGCTCGCGTCGGCCGCGGGACTCCCCGTTGACGAACAGCTCGGCGCGGTCGGCATTGCTGAAGACCACGACGCGCCGTTCGCTTCCCGTCTGCAGCGGACCGTCCCAATGACCGCAGATATGGGCGGACAACGCCGGATTCCACAAAGACTTGAAGAAGTAGAACGACTCGTAGGGAAGCCGGGTGCCATCCACCAGTCCGCGGGTCCGATACGTGCCCTTGGCCGAGTAGTCCGCGAAAACCCACATCGAGCCGCCGCAAAACCACTCCCGTTCGTAGAAGCGGGACCAGTGCGCGGCGTATTGCTCCCATGCCCGACTCTGGTTCTCCCAGTCGTCACGCGAGAAAGCGATTTCGTTAAGCACACCTTCGCTCATCATACTGACGCGGCCGGGATCGCGGCGGCGGCAGAGGTCGTAAACCGGCTCCCCAGAGTTCAGGTCGTGAATGGCGCCACCGTTGTATGCCACGATGTCGGCCAACCGGGTGATGCCGGCCTCGTCGTTGCGCGCCCACCCCGCGCCCACGACCACGCTGGTCGGCCGGTCCGGGTCCGCTCGGTGAAGTTCGTCGTTCATGGCCTCGATCGCACGCAAGGCGAACGGCCACTCATCCCTCTGAAGTTGATGACGCGCGGCGCGAACCTTGGGATCGGGATGTGGCTCTCCCTTGACCGGCGTGAGCATGATTTCGTTGACGGTGTTCCAGGCGATGATGGACGGATGGTTGGCATGGTGTTCGACCATCTCGCGCATCAACCGCCGGGCGTTGGCCACCAGCGCCTCGCCGTGCGCGGTCCTGAGTGACCCGTGCCAGAAAGGCTGTTCCTCCATGACCATGATTCCGAGCCGGTCGCACAGGTCGAGCGTGTACTCGTCGCGTGGGTAATGCGATGTGCGCAGGAAGTTAATGCCGGCCTCTTTCATCTGCTCCAAGTCCCGACGATGCACCCGTCGCGGACACGCGTTCCCCAGGCCGATGAATTCCTGATGCGCGCAGACGCCTTGAAGCTTGAGCGGTCGGCCGTTCAGCGAAAAGCCGCGATCCGCATCGAACGCGAACCAGCGGAAACCGAGGGGATTGCTGTCCCGATCCAGTTCCCGCTCGCCGTCCAGCAGCGCCGATTCCACACGATACACGGCAGGGGAATCCGGCGACCACAAGGCCGGATGGCGGATGGGAGGAAAGACGATCTCCGAACGGACGGAGCGGCCTCGCGAGGTGACAACAGGCGCTTCCATCCGTTCGACACATGCGCCGTCCGGATCCAGAAGCCGATGCACCAGACGCAGCGTCCGGGCACGAACCGCGCACTCGCGAACCGACGCCGTCACGAGAACCGCGGCCTCGGCGGCATTGACTTGCGGGGTTCGAATCCGGATGCCCTTGATCTCGAACTGCGCGCCACCCGTCCGGACCAGCCACACCGGACGGTAGATGCCGCCGAAACGCTCCCAGTCTATGGGGTCCGGCGGCACGGACGCCTGGCGTGAAGCGTTGTTCGCGCGGACGGCAATCACATGCTCAGCGCGTGGCGCCAGCGCCTCGGTGATGTCCAGACGAAAAGAGAGAAACCCGCCGTCCCGGCCGCCGACGAAGTTCCCGTCCACCCAAACCTCGCTGTGATTGGCCACGGCCTCGAACAGGATAAACGCCCGCTCGTCTGCCTGCGGCAAAGACGGTAGACGGAAGCGCTTCCGATACCAGGCCGGCCCGATGTACGACTCCTCAGTGGGCGCCCCGGGCCGCATGTCGTCGGCATTCCATGTGTGAGGAATGCAGACCGATTCCCAATCCGCGTCATCGAATGCGACCAGCGCCGCGCGGGGTTCGTCTCTTCTCAAAAAACGCCATTCGGCGCCAATATCTTGCTTCTTCATACCGTCGCCACCCGTGAAAGGTTACCTTTGTCTTGATTCTTTGACAAACCAGATTCAGCGTTGCGGTTTCGGGTCCACGATCGGCGTCATCTTCGCCGTCTTGCGGTCCAGCTTCAGCAGCCAGACGCGGCCGGCGTAGCGCGGGCCGTTGCGCATATCCCCCCACGGCAGCGACAGCATGGCCACCTTCGCTTCGGCATCGTAGTTCAGCGCGCTGTCCCACCAGTAGCCGTTGTAGTCCAGTCTCGGGGCGACCGT
>CAZYAW010000125.1:0-4085 GCA_964646045.1 uncultured Victivallales bacterium
GCGCCGCGTAAATGGCCTGCAAGTCGATGCGTTCGGGCGACAGAAGCGCATGCGTCACGGCAAATTGGTCGTCGATCTCGTTGTAGGTGTCCGTATCCAACACCGCGCGCAGTTTCCCGACCGGCGGTTGCAAACGACGAAGACGCAAGGCGGGATCCACAGCCTGATATTCCATAAAAAGCTCTCTTTCTCTCGTGATGGTGACGGCTGCACTCCGATATATTCACGGAGATTCCTATTCGTTTTACCGCTTTCAAGTCAAGGTTATTGGCTGCAGGTTATTGGGCTTGTCCATTCGCTCGTTTTTCCAGTGTAAAGACCCGGCGGTTGTTGCCCGGATAGGCGTCTTCGACGTCGGGCAGCCGCGCCGTCACTACCAGTGTGGCCGTGCGACCCGCCGACATTTCCGCAGTCGGCAGGGAAAGACTGCGCACCATGACCTGGCCCGGCGCCACATTGCGGAAGCGCTCGATTTGCGTCGGCCCGATCCCCTCCATGCGCAGTTCCGCCAACGACAGAGTTTCCGTTCCCGTATTCTGCGCGACCACCTCGACGGTCAGGGTCCGCGCATCGCTTGGCGCGGGCGGCACATGTAGAGAGCGCACGGCGACATCGTAAAGGCCCGAGCGATGGCGCTGCGCCAGGCGCCGAATGTCCAGAATGCCGGCTCCGACCTGCGCGTCGTGTCCGGGCGCGTCCGCCTCGCCGGCATAGCGCATCAGCAACTCGGCCACTGCCCGGGCGCTCAGATCGGGATTTTCGCTCATCAGCCAGGCGGCGGCGGCGCTGACCAGCGGCGCCGCGGCGGAGGTCCCGGTAAACGCCGCCCGCCCGCCCTCCGCCCAGGCGATAGGCACCTGCAAGGCCGGTGCGGCCAAGTCGACCTGATCGCCGCGATTGGAGAAGTAAAGATGCCGCTCCGCCGCGTCCACGCCGGCCACGGCCAGCACCCCGGCATAACGAGCCGGATAGAGCAACGTGTCCCGTCCGTCGTTGCCGACGGCCGCCACCAACAGCACGTCGTGCTCCGCGGCATAGCGCACCGCGTGACGCAGCGCGGCCGCGTCGCTGTAGGAACCCAGGCTGAGATTGACGACCCGCGCGCCGTGATCGACCGCCGCCACGATCCCGTTGGCCAACGTGAAAAGATCGCCCTGTCCGTCGGGACCCAGCACACCCACGCTCAAAAGCGTGGCGCCCGGCGCCAGTCCCCGCAATGACGGCGACCGCCCTCCCAGCAGAGAGGCCACCGCCGTGCCGTGCCAGGCCTGTTCCCTCTCCACCGCACCCGAGTCCGGCACAAGCGACAGATGCGCCATCCGCGCGCTGTCCAGGGCCGGATGCGCCGTCACGGCGGTATCCAGCACGGCCACCGTGACCCCCGCGCCCCAATCGGCATTGTCGTCCGGCACGCCCAGCCACGCCAGCATGCGGTCGTCGAAAGCTACGTAGGGCGTATGCGGCGGCCGGGCCGGCGTTTCGCCGATCTCGGGGACAAAGGCGCGAATGTTGGGCTCCAACCCGATCTCCAGACCGGACTCCGCCAGCATGCGGTCCAGCGCCGCGCGGTCGCGCGCCCGCACCCGCAAAGCGGACCCGACACGCAGACGATCCAGAATTTCCAGTCCGGCGGAGCGTGCCATTTCCTCGAAAGCGCGCTGATCGGCGGCATCGCCGAAATACAGAATATAGTCGTGGGGGATGGCGTCGCGCGGCTGTGGGCCGACCGGCACGTCGTCCGGCTTCGTCGGTATGTCGGCGACCTCCTGGTCCGCCGGCCCATCCGCGCCAACCGCATCGCGGGCCGATCGGCGCCCCGCCCGGCCCACCGTGCCACCCGGCTTCTCGCTCGCCGACGCTTCGCGCGCCGGACGCGTTGCTTCCGTCGGCAGGCGGTCGGAGGGTCTGACATCCTCGCCCTGCGGCCTTTCCGTCCGCAACCACCAGCCCGCCAGTAGCAGAGCCGAGATCGCGGCGAGCAAAGCCCATCCGCCCCGCGTCATTTCGAAGCGACGCGTCTTCATCGCCGGTCACGCAGTTTGGAGAGCAGGCGCAGTATTTCCAAATAGAGCCAGACGAGAGTGACCAGCAGCGCGAAAGCCCCGTACCATTCCATGTATTTGGGCGCGCCGCGCCGCGCACCCTGCTCGATCAGGTCGAAGTCCAGCGCCAGATTCAGGGCCGCCACCACCACAATGACCACGCTGATGCCGATCCCCAACAGTCCGGAACTGTGCAGCAAGGGCGTGGGAATGCCGAACAGACGTAAAAGAAAACTGATCATATACAGGGCGAAAATCCCGCCCGTCGCCGCCACCACGCCCATGCGGAACTTGTCGGTAACGCGAATGAGTCCGGACTTGTAGGCGATCAGCATGGCGAACAGCGTTCCGAAAGTCAACCCGACCGCCGGCATGACGATGCCGGGATAGCGCACTTCGAATATGGCCGAGATGCCGCCCAGAAAAAAACCCTCCAGCAAGCCGTAGAGGGATGCGAGCCAGGGGGCGGCGGTCGGACGGAAAACGATAATCAGGCCCGTGATCAGACCGCCGATCATGCCGCCGAACATCCAGGGCGAAACAGCTTGTGCCATCTGCTCCGGCGAGCCGGCATAGGCGGCGCCCTTCGCCCAGACGTAGGCGGCCGCCGCTACTGCGATCAGCGCCAGTCCCATCGACTTGGTGGCGGTCCCCTGCACGGTCATCCGCGCCGCGTCGTCCGCGACAAAACCGCGCGCATGTGAAAAAGTTGTGGTTCTCAAAGCGGGATTGGAGGTTCTCATAGCTTCCGACTCCTTGTAGCGCCGTCTCGGAAATGGTGTTTCCATATCATGCTGTCGAAGCGTGGAAGGTAACGCATCCGTCCGCTTATGTCAAGAATGGCCGCAGGCTGCCGCGCTTCTCATTTTGGCGCTAACGGCTCGCCGAGACGGTTCGCCGTGATGATTTCCCGTGCAAAACGGGCCAGTTCGTCCACTTCGTCCAGAAAAGCGCGCAGATCGGTGTCCGGAACCGGTAAAAAAAGGTTGCTTACCGGGGCGGGCCGGGCTACTTTCTCCTGTGTGGTACATACGGGCATGCCGAACGTATTGGTGATTGCAAGATGTTTCACAATAACATGTTACAACACTTTTTGTCAAGCGGTTATGGTGCTTTCCACTGATTACCGATCACTGATTACGCCTGTCCGAAAAAAACCTTTTCGGACAGGCACTGACTAGCCATGGAATCGACCGTGCGACTGCAAAAATATCTGGCGGATCGCGGCGTGGCATCGCGCCGCGAGGCCGCCCGGCTGATCCGCGAGGGCCACGTGACCGTGGACCGCCGCCTCGCGACCGAACCGGGTCTGCGCGTAGATCCGCAGCGATCTACGGTACATTTCGACGGTCGGCTCCTGGCGATCCGTCGCGCCCCGCCCCGCACCGTTATGCTTCACAAGCCGCGCGGCTGCGTATGCAGTCGCAACGGACAGGGGCGCCCCACCGTGTTCGAACATCTGCGCGACATCCCGGAAACCCTGCGCCCGGTCGGGCGTCTGGACGCCGATTCGGAAGGACTGCTGCTGCTCTCCAATGACGGAGCCCTGATTCAGGCCCTGACCCACCCCCGCCACGGATCGGCCAAAACCTATCGGGTGGAGGTTGTCGGCACGGTGGACGAAGGGATCCTCGCGAAACTGCGCGCACCCATGACACTGGACGGCTATCGCATTCGGCCCGTAAGCGTTCAGCGCCTGGATCGATCCCGAACGGCAGATCCGGTCGCCCGCCTGATCTTCACCTTGCGGGAAGGACGCAACCGTCAAATTCGCAAGATGTGCGAACAGGTCGGCCTGCGCGTGCGACGCCTGGTACGCGTGGAACAGGCCGGCCTGCGCCTGGGCCGTCTGCCCGCCGGACAATGGCGCGACCTGACGGACCATGATCTGCAAAAGATGCGGACGGCCCTGTCCGGACCGAGCATTGTATTTCGATGGTAACTGCTCAGGAAGCCTCGGTAAGTCGGCCATTCCTGGCTGACCCTCCAACGCCTCGGGGTCGGGCAGGAATGCCCGACCTACTTTTCGCTGCGAATTCAGCG
>CAZYAW010000126.1:0-2578 GCA_964646045.1 uncultured Victivallales bacterium
AAGCCTCGGTAAGTCGGCCATTCCTGGCTGACCCTCCAACGCCTCGGGGTCGGGCAGGAATGCCCGACCTACTTTTCGCTGCGAATTCAGCGTGCACCGCGAGTCTACCTGAGCAGTTACTCCAAAACAAACGGACAATGTACCCATTCATCCCCAACCCGACAAGCATTAAATCCGAAAAGGTTTGCCATTTTGCTCCGTTCAGGATAGTGTCTTTTACTATTTACCGGCGTCTCGAAAGGCGGAGCCATGTTTTTATCTCGCAGAAACCGCATGGTACAGAAGAAAATCGAAGAGTATTTCGCAAGCGTCCACGAATGTCTGATCACATTCCGCACGGCGATCGACTACTGGTTCGAGCACGGAATCGACGCGCGGGTGCGCACGTACTTCGACCGTACCCATGCGCAGGAGTCCAAAGCGGACGACATTCTGATGGAAATCGACGTCATGCTCTACGAAAAAACCTTGCTGCCCGAATCGCGCCGCGACATTCTGATCCTGCTCGAACGGGCCGACAACATACCGGATCAGGCGGAAACGGCGCTGAACCGCATTGAGGCCCGCCAAATCGTGCTGCCGGACTTCATGCGCGACGAAACGCTGGAACTGGTGCGGATCTCGGTCGAGGCCGGCGAGCAGGTGGCCGAAATCGCGCGCCAGACGCTGGGAACCAACTGCAATGTACTGGCGCTGGTGGAGGAAGTGGACCGTCTGGAAAGCGTTTGCGACCGCATCGAACAGAGTCTGACACGCAAACTGTTCCGCAGTTCGCTGGACAAAGCCGACAAAATTATATGCGGCACGCTGATCGAAGACATCTGCCATATCAGCGACCATTGCGAGAATGTCGCGAATTTCCTGAAAATCTTTCACATCAAACGGCTGGTGTAGAATCGGATGGCCATGCTCGCCTATGCAACCGGCGCTTTTCTGGGATGGAGCCTCGGAGCCAACGACGCCGCCAACACCTTCGGCACGGCGGTCAGCAGCCGCATGGTTTCCTTTCGGCAGGCGACTCTTCTGATTGCGCTTTGCGCCGTCGCCGGCGCCGCGCTGCAAGGCGGGGCCGGCATGGAAACCCTGCAGGGTCTGACCGCGCAAGACGCGCGCAGCGCCTGGCTGATTCCCCTGGCGGCGGGCCTGGTGATGACGCTGATGACCGCCTGCAAACTGCCGGCCAGCGCTTCGCAGGCGACGGTCGGCGCCATTCTGGGCGCGGGTCTGGCCCGCAACGACGTTCATTGGGGCGGGCTCGGCAAAATCGCGCTCTGCTGGGCTACCACTCCGCTGGGCGCGGCGGTCGCCTGCATCGTCACCTATCGCGTCCTGGCGGCCGTTGTCCGACGCTGGCGCCCCTCGGTTTTCGTCTACGATCCCGTCATGCGGGCCGCGCTGGTCGTCTGCGGATGCTACGGCGCCTACGCGCTGGGCGCCAACAACGTGGCCAACATTGCCGCCGTCCTGGCGCAAGGCAGCGCCCTCACCGATCGGCAGGCGGCCCTGTTCGGCGGCATCTGCATTGCGCTGGGCGCCGTCACCTTCAGCCGCGGCGTGATGTCCACCGTCGGACGCGGCACGGTCAGGCTGGACGTTTTTTCCGCGCTGTGCAGCGTACTGTCCCTGGCGCTCGTCGTTCACGCGTACGCGGCGCTCGGCGTCCCGGTATCGACCTCGCAGGGCATGGTCGGCGCCCTGCTGGGCATCGGCTGGGTCAAAGGCATGCACACCGTCCATTTCGGCATGCTGGCCCGCATCGCCGTCGGCTGGCTCGTCACTCCGCTGCTGGCCGCCGTCCTGACGTTTGTCATGCTGGTCTGAAAACCGTGAACGGCTACCCAAATTCAGACTTCCTGACGTCGCAGGAAAATGATTTAGCACATTTTTAAATCGTGGCACGGGCATCTTGCCCGTGTTTTCTCGAAATATTACAGGGGCGGGCCGCCCATGCCACTAAGAATGTGCCAACTCATTTTCCCGAAAACAGCCCGATTTGCCTGTCGAGGTCAGGAAGTCTGAAATTGTTCCCTGCCCGCTCAGGGCGCAGGCGCCGCGATCTCGATTTGCCAGCCCGCCTCGCCCGGCGCCACGCCCCAGTCGCGAGCGATACGATAGCCGGGCAGCCAGACAATCTCGCCGTCGCACTCGAACAACGGCACGACCCGCCGTTGCGGTTGCGGCACTTTGGCGTCGGTGAAAATGTCCTGCAGTTTCCGGCTGCCGGCCAGACCCCAGGGCCGCATGCGGTCGCCCGCCCGCCAGAAGCGCAGTCGCAAAACGCGGCCCGCCAGCTTCTCGCGGTTCAAACAGGCCGTCGCCGGCAACTGCCCCGGCCGGCCGTCTTTTTCCTTGCGCAGGCCCCCGGCCCGGCGCACCGCGACCCGCAGTCCGTAGGCAGACCAAAACGTCACGCCCGGAACGCGCACCGCGCAGACGTCCGCGCGCTCCGGCGGCGGACGCGCGGCGCCGGCAGCCGCAGCCCGAATAGCCTCGCGTTGCGCCGTCAGGCGCGTCCCGCAGCGCCGCACCAGCCAGCCGTCGGCGAGGGGAACCGACCCGCCGCCGCGCGGGCGCGTCA
>CAZYAW010000127.1:0-14162 GCA_964646045.1 uncultured Victivallales bacterium
CCCGGTCGCGACGCCGGCGCGTCCAGACGATACGCCCCGTGCGCCGGTCCAGCTTGAACATGGCCTCCGCGTTGACCGGCATCATGTAGAGATGGTCCCCGATCAGCAGCGGCCGCTGATTGTACCACAGCATCGGCCGGGGCGGACCGGCCATCTCGTTGGTATGGCGAAAATTAAGGCCGCCTCTGCCCCAGCCGCGACTGGCGTCGTGCAGCGCGATAATGTAGGGATAGCGCATGATCCATTTAATCTGACCCGACAGCGCGTCCAGCGCCGCGATGGCCCCGGCGTTGGTGGTGTGATAGACCGTCCCTTCGCGATAGAGCGGCGGCGTGTGGAAACTGCGAATCAGATTGCGCCCGCCTCCGCCTCCGCCCAGGCGGAACATGTCCTGGCCCGGCCGCAGCCGGCAAAGCGCGGTGCGCCAGCGCACCCGCCCGGTCGCGGCGTCGAAGGCCATGAGCCCGTATTCGGTGTCCACGTGGGCCGCGCCCCGGATGTTGTTCAGCACGTAGCCCGCGAAAACGTTCGCCCCGCCCAGCGCGGGCGAGGCCCCGAAGCTCATCATCTGCTCCTCTTCCGTCGACGCGCTCATCGGACCGTAGCTCCAGCGCAACTGACCGGTAATCTCGTCGATAGCCACCAGATTGGCGCCCTGCCGGAACAGCGGAGCGTACACCAGACCGTTGCCCACCACGATGTCGTCCATGGGCTGCTGGCCGGGACTCTGACCCTGCCAGGTGCGGCGGCCGCCGTCGTCGAAACGCCAGCGCAGCTCCCCGTTCAGCAGCGAACGGCTGTACAGAATGTTGCGATGCCGGTACACCACGCTGTGCTCCGTAACCACCGGCTGCGTGAAGACGAACAACGCGTCGCGCGAGCCGCCCAGATCCCGCGCCCACACCGGCTTTCGCAGCCCCATCGGATCCTCGCTGGGCGGAAAGGGCGCGTAGTCGTCCATGGCGATGTGCGGCGCGCTGGCCCGCTGCGGCTCCACCGCGATCTTGGCCGTCGGCTCCTTCTCCACCGTCTCTTTGAATATCTGCAAGTGCTTGGCTTCCAGCACACTCTCCCCCGCGAACTTCGCCTCGTCAGCCGCCGCGGCCGAATCCCCCAGCGCCTTGCGGCACAGCGCGATCTTGAGGCGCAGTTCCGGCGTACGCAGCTTCTCGTCCGGAAAATAGTCGCGCACCATCGTGTAGTATTCCAGCGCCTCCAGATGCCGGCCCCCGTCCAGCGCCGCGTCGCCCAGCAGCAGCATGGCCGGCCCCCCGTACGAGGTGACCAGCATCGTGTCGCGAATATGCGCCAGCCCCTCCAACGAATGGCGCCGCCGCGCCAGCTCGAAAGCCTCGCGCGCCGCCGCGTCGTGATTGGTGCGGTACAGGTCCAGGTAGGGCTTCGGAAAACGCAGCATGCGCAACTGGCAGTAGCGTACCGCCGGCAGAAATACCCCCATATTGCTGACGCGGTAGAGGCTGCTCGGATAGTTGTCGATCACCTGCTGATACATCTCCATCGCCAGCCGGTAGTCGCCCTTCCCCTCGTTCTCGATCGCCGCCTTCACCAGCGCGTAAACCCGGTCCGACTCGTCCAGCAGATTGAGCGTGAAAAAGGCCTGCTCCGACGTGATGTCCCGCACGTTCTCCGCCACGCCCCGGTGGATGGCATCGTGGCGGCCCCAGCTCAGAAAGTCCGGCCGGTATCCGCGATAGGCGTCCTCCACCGTCGCCAGCCTGGGCGCGACCGCCTTGTCCGCTTCCTTAACCGCCGCCTTCTCCGTCTGCGCCGACGCCGTCAAGGCCCCCGCCAGCAGAGCCAGCGCCGCCCGCGACCGCCATCCGCCGCAACCCGCCAGCTTTTTTTTGTTCGTTCGCATTCGCATCGCCCCCCCCGTGCTTGTACTTCCGGTTTTCGCATTCCTGTGGGATCACTCTGGCAATAAATACACGTTTTACACGCCGTGTCAAGACCCGCTCCCAGCAATTTGACCGATTTCACAAGGTGGCCGCGACGGAGCGCCTCCCTCCATGTCGGAAAACAAAGGCGATTCAACGTTTTGGAGGGTCGTGCTTCGTCGCGACCGCACACCATGCGGCCAAAATGAGAATGGCGGACCAGTTTCCGGCGCTTTATGATTGCCGAAGCAGCGCGCAATCTGCTACTTTCTCCTCTTCATGCAAGCGCTTCCGCGGCGAGTGCGGAGCGGTACAACCGAAGGAGACGGACCATGGCGCTGAACATTGTGAACGAAGTGGACGGAGCGGTTGCCGTACGGCACGTCATCGTGAGCGTGTCGGACAAGCGGGGACTGGACATGCTGATTCCCGGTCTCACGGAGATCAATCCGGAGGTGAAAATCTATTCGACCGGCGGTTCCCATCAAGCCATCGCCGATCTGCTGGGTCCCGCCCAGGCGACACGGCATCTGGTGGCGGTATCGGACTATACCGGCCAGCCCGAAATGCAGGGTGGATTGGTCAAGACGCTGGATTTCAAAATCTATATGGGACTGCTGAGCGAAACCTACAACGAGCCCCATGCCCGGGACCTGCAACGAGTCGGCGGGGTGCCGTTCGACATGGCGGTCGTGAACCTGTATCCCTTCCGGCAAACGGTGGCGCGGGCGGGAGTGACGCCCGAAGAGGCGCGCACGAATATCGACATCGGCGGCCCCTGCATGGTGCGGGCTTCCGCCAAGAATTTCCTGCGCGTGGCCGCCGTTACGGATCCCGACGACTACCCCGCTCTGCTGAGCGAAATGCGCGCGGCGGGCGGCACGCTGACGCTGGCCACGCGCGCCCGACTCGCCGTCAAGGCCTTTGCCATGACGTCCGCATACGACCGCGCCATCGCCGACTTCTTTTCCGCGCGTTCGTCCTCCGAAATCGCCGCCGCCTATCACGTGCATTGACCGCAGGGGAAACCATGTTCGAAATCAGTGTGAAAACCCATTTTTCTTCGGCCCATCATGTACGAGGCCATGCGGGCAAATGCGCGACCCCGCACGGCCACAATTGGGATGTAGAGGTGTTTTTCCGGGGCGATTTTCTGACGGAAATGGGAATGCTCGAAGATTTTCGCATACTCAAGGAAGGTGTCGGCCGCATTCTGAGCCGGGTCGATCACAAGGATCTGAATACGCTGCCGGATTTCGCCACGCTCAATCCGACCTCCGAAAACATTGCCCGCTGGCTGTTCGAGGAGTGCGCGCGCGCCATGAACCATGCGCGCTACCGGGTACAGTGCGTGCGCGTGCAGGAAGGGCCGGGCACCATGGCCGCCTATATGGAGTCCGTATGATCGATCTGCACGCGCATTCCACGTTTTCGGACGGCAGTCTGACCCCCGCGCAGTTGGCGGAAGCGGGACGCCGCGCCGGTCTGCACGCCCTGGCCCTGACCGATCACGACACGGTGGACGGAGTGGTTCCCTTTCTGCAAGCCTGCCGGCGGGATGCGGGCCTGATCGGGGTGCCCGGCCTGGAAATCAGCGCGGACTTCGCGCCGGGCACGTTGCATGTGCTGGGCTACTTTACGGACGCCCATAACGAGAAACTGCGCGCGACGCTGCAGCGCTCGCGCGACTCGCGCGAGTTGCGCAACGCCGAGATTCTGGAGCGGCTGGCCCGTTTGGGGATGCCGCTGACGGCGGCGGAGGTGGCCGCTTTCGCCGGAGAACAGGTGGCCGGGCGGCCCCATATCGCGCAAGCCATGCTGAAAAAGGGGTATGTGGGCACCTTTCGCGAAGCTTTCGACCGCTATCTCGGAAAGGGCCGGGAAGGCTATGCAGACCGCTTCCGGCTGGAGCCTCGGGCGGCCGTTGCGCTGATTCGCGACGCCGGCGGCGTACCGGTGCTCGCGCATCCGTTCACCTTGCGACTGGGCCGCGCCAAACTGACGAGCCTGGTGGCGTCGTTCAAGGAGGCGGGTCTGGAAGGCGTCGAGGTGATCTATCCGGAACACGATTCCCGACGGAAGGCCCGCTATGCGCGCCTGGCCCGCGAACTGGATCTGGTCGTAACGGGCGGAACGGATTTTCACGGCGCGATTAATCCGCACATCGCGCTGGGCCGAGGCGGCGGTCGCATGCGCGTACCCGACGAAACGCTGGACGCGCTAACGGAGCGCCGCGACCGTATCCGCGCCGCATTGGCGTCACGGCGAAGCGAACCTTAACCGCAACCGAACTGTTGAACTGCGAATGAAGATGCGACGGATATGCGTCGCATTTCACGACGGAACAATCTGCACGGTCTTGGGAGCGTCATGAGACAACAATCGGATTTGTCCGTGCCGGAGCGGCCGCTGCGCGTGGTTTTTATGGGGTCGGCGGATGTGTCCTGCCGCTGCATCGAGGCGCTGGCCGCGACGACGGCGCGACCGGCGCTGGACCTGGTCGGCGTGGTGACGCAGCCGGATCGGCCCAGCGGACGGCAGCGCGTCCCGACAGCCTGCCCGGCGCGCCTGACCGCCAGCGCGACGGGAACGCCGGTCCGGACGCCGGAAAACGTCAACAGCCCGCAAACGCTGGCCTGGCTGACCGAGTGGCGGCCCGACGTCATTGCCGTGGCGGCCTATGGTCAAATCCTGAAACCGGACGTACTCGCTTTGCCGCCGCTGGGCTGCGTTAATCTGCACACGTCGCTCCTGCCGCGCTATCGCGGCGCGGCGCCGATCCAGTGGGCCATCGCGCGCGGCGAACGCGAGACCGGCAATACCACCATGTACATGAACGAGCGGATGGATGCCGGCGACATCATCTTGCAGGATCGGGAAACGATTCGCGCGGACGACACCGCGCAGACGCTGCGCGAGCGGCTGGCGGAGTCGGGTTCCGCCTTGCTGGTCGAGACGCTGCGGCTCATCGGGCGCGGCGATGCGCCGCGCCGCGCGCAGAACGAAGCCGAAGCCACCTACGCGCCCAAACTCGACAAGGAAGACGGCGCGCTGGACTGGAGGCTGTCCGCGCACGAGCTGGACCACCGCATCCGGGCCTTCTATCCGTGGCCGGGCGGCTACACCCGAACCGCCGCCGGCCGCCTGAAAATCCTGCAGGCCGTCGCCGAACCCGGCGCGGGTCCGCCCGGCACGACGCTGTCCGTCGCGTCGGACGGCATCCGGGTCGGCACCGGCCGGGGCGTGTTGCGAATCGTAAGCGTTCAACCGGAGGGCAAGCGCCCCATGCCCGCCGCCGACTACGCCCGCGGCCACGGCGACACGCTCGTTTTTACAAGGAGTTCTCCATGAAAACGGTGTCCGTCCATATCGGCGCGCGCTCCTACGACATCCGCATCGGACGTCAGATGGATTCGGCGCCGTTTTACGCGACCTTGCGGGTCGCCAAAGCCCTGATTGTCACCGACAGTCACGTGGATCCGCTATTCGGAGCCGCCTGCGAAGCCGCGTTGCGGGCGGGCGGCGTGGACGCGATACGGGCCGTGTTCCCGGCCGGCGAGGCCTCGAAAACGTTGACGACCCTGGCCGACCTCTACGAGTGCGCGGCACAGCACGGCTTGGACCGCGACTCGCGGGTGGTGGCGCTGGGCGGAGGGGTCGTGGGCGACATGGCCGGATTCCTCGCCGCCACCTACATGCGCGGCATCGGCCTGATCCAGGTCCCCACCACTTTGCTGGCCATGGTGGACAGTTCGTCGGGCGGGAAAACCGGCTTCAACCTTAAGCAGGGCAAGAATCTGGTCGGCGCCTTCTGGCAGCCGCAAGCGGTATGGGCCGACACGGCCACGCTCGACTCTCTGCCGCGCCGCGAGTACCGTTCGGGACTGGCGGAAATCGTTAAATGCGCCGCCATTCGCGATGCGGCGCTGCTGACGACGATCGAGGAGGGCGGCGCGGCCCTGCTGCGCCGCGAGCCGACGCGGCTGGAAGAAGTCATTGCGCGTTGCTGTCAGATCAAGGCGGACGTGGTTGCCGCCGACGAACGCGAGTCCGGCGTACGTGCCATCCTCAACTTCGGGCATACGCTGGGTCACGCCCTGGAGCAGGTTTCCGACTACAAACGCTGGCGGCACGGCGAAGCGGTCGCCATGGGCGCCGTTTATGCCGCGCGCCTCTCCGTTCGCGAAGCCGGGCTGCCCGCCTGCGAGGCCCGGAGACTGGAGACGGTCATGCGGCAACTGGATCTGCCCACCGTTCCCGACGCGCCGATTCCCGCATGGCCCGCCTTGCGCGCGGCCATGCAGGCCGACAAGAAGAGCCGGCGCGGACGGCCGCGCTTCGCGCTGATCGAACGACTCGGCCGGAGCGGACCGCCCTGCGAGCCGACGGAGGAGACTATGCACCGCGTCTACGAGGAATGGATTGGCAACGCTCATTCGTAACGGTAGCCCGCACCGTGTACCGTTTGGATGATGGCCGGCCGGAGCGGGTTTTTTTCGATGCGCTTGCGCAACTGCGAAATGTGCTGGTCCAGCGCGCGGCTGCCGGGATTGTAGTGCATGCCCCAGCAGGCCGTCATAAGTTCGTCGCGCTCGACGACGCGTCCGCGGTTGCGATGCAGAAAGCACAGGATTTTGACGTCGCGCGGTCCAATGTCGATCGGTTTGCGATTGCGATAGACGCGCTGTTCGGCGGGCGCCACGGTCAGATCCTTCATGACAAACGTCGAGCCGCGACTTTCCGTCTCGGGCGCGGCGCGGATTCTGCGCATGACGGCGCGCACGCGCGCGACCACTTCGCGAACGCCGAACGGCTTGACGATATAGTCGTCGGCGCCGATTTCGAGGCCGAGCACCTTGTCGATCTCCTCGCTCTTGGCGCTGATGAAGAGAATCGGCGTCTTGCGTTCGTCGCGCCGGATCTCGCGGCACACGTCGTATCCGCTCACATCGGGCATCATGATGTCCAGACACACCAGGTCGGGCCGAAACTCCACATAGCGCGCCAGCGCCTCCCGTCCGTTGGCCGCGGCGGCGGTCTCCCATCCTTCCTGCTCCAGAATCTCCATCAGCCCGGCGCGCGTGTTTTCGTCGTCTTCGGCCACCAGAATCTTCATGCGATTTCTCCCAGCACGATTTTGAAACGCGCGCCGCCTTCGCCCGCTTCCAGCGTCAGGTCGCCGCCATGCCGTCGCGCCAGATCGCGCGCGATGGCCAGGCCGATTCCGACGCCCGTCGTCCCCTCCGTGACGCGGTTGTCCAGACGCACGAAGGGCCGAAACACGTCGGCGCGACGCGCGCGCGGAATGCCCGGTCCGCTA
This sequence comes from uncultured Victivallales bacterium, assembly GCA_964646045.1. Classification (GTDB taxonomy): domain Bacteria; phylum Verrucomicrobiota; class Kiritimatiellia; order UBA8416; family SLMC01; genus CAZYAW01. The sequence continues at coordinate 7,219 of CAZYAW010000127.1, forward strand.
TCCGACACCACGACTTCCAGGAACCCGTCGCGCTCGGCGGTTTCCACCGTGATGCAGGCCTGGCGACCGGCGTACTTCTCCGCATTGCTCAAAAGGTTGCCCAGAATTTGCTCCAGAAAGTCGCGGTCGAAGCGCATGGGTCGGTCGGCCCGGCAGGTCAGCGCAATGGGCATGTCCCTGGCGGCCAGCGCCGGACGAAAGACGTCCAGCGTGGCCCGTACGGTTTCGTCGGGAACGCCGACGGCCGGGCGCGGGCGCAAGGCGCCGCGGCCCTGTTGGGCGAACGTCAGCACATTGGCGATCATCCGGCCCAGCCGTCGGCTTTCGCCCAGTACAACGTCCAGAAAACGCGCGGCCTTGGCGTCGTCCGCCGGCAGCCGTCTCTGCAGCAGTTCGGCGTACAGGCGAATATTGGTGAGCGGCGTTTTCAGCTCGTGCGAGACCTGGTTGACAAAGGACACGCGCTGGCGCGCCTCGCGCAGCGCGCGGGTGTGTTCGCGCCGCACGGTGACGGTCGCCAGCGCCATGAGCAGAAACGTTCCCGCCAGCGCCGCCAACAGACCGACGGCGGTAGGCGTCAGGACGCCGGTCGTCCAAGGCGGGGCGTAAAACGCCAGTTGCCATGCCGCCAGAGGCGGCGCCAGCGCTCGGGTCGCCAGGGGAACCGCCCCGGCCGCCGGCTCGAAGGCGCCCCACTGATACAGCGTTGCGCCGCGCGGATCGCTCAGCACGAAACGCTCCCGATGACGAGTCGGCGCCGGCTCGTCGTCGTCCGGCGGCGGGGTATGCGGTAGCGCGGCTATGGCCTCGGCCAACAAGGCGAAGCGATCCACTTCCGCGCCGATCACGCCGCCGGCGGGCCGCGCCCGCCAAACCAGCCAGTGTATGCCGTCGTCGCGAAACCAGGCGTGCCAGCCGCCGGCGCGGGCGGCGCTTTCATCCTCGGCGGTCGCAAAGGTTTCGCCACTGGCCCAGATGCCGGCGGTGCGAACCAGAAAACCTTTCTCGCCGTCCGTCAGCAAGGCGGAACCGGGCGCCGGGTACACCGGCTCGTGGTTGGCGTCCGTAATGAAAATCTGCCGCACCAGCCGATGCGTGCGGCCGACATGCCGCAGCCCTTCCGCGTCCGTCGGCGGACCGCAGGCCGCCAATACCTCTTGCAGCTCGCGGAAGAGGCGCTCGCAGACGTCGGTCAACGCGCTTTGGCGTTCGCTCAAACGCCGCCGGGCGGTCTCGCGCCAGACATCGTGCAGGCGCGCCTGCTCCATCCGGACCGAACGCCATCCCAGCCATGCCATCAGAACGGACGGGACCAGCAGCATGAGCAGCAGAATGGCGTTCAGTTTCCGGATTTTCACCATGCGCTTCCTATGGCTTCTGTTGCGCTTCGATCACGTACTGATCGGCGACCATGACTTTTCTTTGCGTATTCCAGCGGGCCGACGGCGCCGTGATTTCCTCTTCGGCCTCGCGGTTGCGCTTGGCGAAGCCGCGCACGTTATCGGCATCCAGCTTCTCGGCCTGCGTGTCGAGGAACATGGAATTCTGCTGGAGAACCTCCTGCGCCTCGGCAGTGCGGCCTTCGTCGCGCAGGCGTACCGCCCGGGCGCTGTTGGCGGCCCCGATCTGCATGACGGCTTCGGCCATGACCGCCTTGTCGACCGCCTTTTCCGCCACCTCGGGCGAGGCGGTGAAGCGTACGCCGGCGCTTTTGCGTATCGTTTCGCGCTCCCGGCTGGCGAGGTTGCGATAGGAAACCGTCACATCCGCCACGGCGGCCTCCCGTCCGGCGGCATGTCCGTCCACTTCCGCTTCGAGCATCAGGTAGCGCTCCTGGCCGCCCAGCACGCGGTTCAGAGAGGCCACCACCGTTTGTCCGGAAATATCGGCCTGACGGCCCAGCGTACGAACGGGCCGCACATTCTTCGCGCACTCGATGCGAATCTCGACTTCCTGCGCCACCACCGAAGTGGCCTCGCCGAATTCGCGGTCGAACACGGCGACCAGGTCGTCGGCATTCTGCACGAAGGCATGGTTGCCGTCGCTGGCGCGGGCCAGTCGCACCATGAGATCCTCGTTATAGCCCAGACCCAGTCCAATGGTGGTCACCGCCATACCGTCTTTGGCGACCGCCGCGCCCAGTTCGCCCAGTGCGCCGGGCGAGCTGGGGCCGACATTGGCCTGGCCGTCGGAGAGCAGGATGACGCGGTTGACATGGTCGCGGGCGAGAAACTTGCGCGTCTCGGCGACGCCCTTGGCGACGCCGCCGTACAGCGCGGTCGAGCCGTTGGCCTCGATGGTTTCGATATTCCGCACAATCGCGGCGCGATCCGTCGCGCGCGTCGCGGGAACCACGACGGTCACGACGCTGTCGAAGGTCACGACGGAAACAATGTCGTCGTCACGCAGCCGGTTCACCACCGCGGCGGCCGCCTCGCGGGCCTGGCGGATGCGCTCGCCCTGCATGGAGCCCGACTTGTCGATGACCAGCGCCAGATTGACCGGGGCGCGCGAGCGCGTTTCCTGTCGTTCGGCCTGTGCGCCGGTCAGTCCGATTTTCAGAAAGACCCGCTGCGTTTCATTCTCCTTCAGCATCGGGTTGGCCAGCGAGACATCCAGAATCACCGGCTTGGCCAGAACCCGTCCGGGGCCGGCCGCCAGAAACAATGCGCACAGCAGCGCCGTGCGAGCGATCGAAGACTTCGTTTTCATTATCGTCCCTTCCTGTTACGAGATTCACAATCGTCCTGCCCTGCCCCGGCGCCCCCGGCGCCGCGGGGTTCTGTCGCGCGTCACCTCCTTTCGTCGGCATGTCGCCATGTCCGTTCCAAGGAGTAGACGTTTTTTCGCGTGAAAAGGGGTCAGAACCGCTTCAGAAGATTGTAAAAGCTTTGTAAAGTCAAGGACTCCATGTTACGTGAAGCCGTCAGACAGAAAGAAATGTTCGGCCCGCTATTTACGCCGACTTTATTCATCGCAACCGTCAACCCGCCGCAATCGCCGCCTGTGGGGCTACTGGGTTCACGGGGGGTTACTTTTGTAGAGAAAAGAAGAAACGGGAGTCATGGCAATACGTCTCCTCCCGAAACTGAAAGAATCGTATTCACAAACGCCTTAAATTCCGAGCATTCGTTGATTGATGTCAGCAGGTCATTATCCTTCAGAATCCTCCCGGCATCGCGTGGTTTTACATAGCTGTCCCTGCACTGCCCAATTTCGAATATCTCTTTGATCCTGTGCGCGGGGGGATTATTGTGATTGACCCTCTCGGGACTACCACTGGGGACGCCTTTGTTGTGTTTGGCCAACCTTTGGATCGACGACCAGTAAGGCAGAAGCCAAGCCTCAAAATCATGCTGTGCGACATGGGGATGAAAACGGGGATTCTTCCCCACCCATCCCCGCATCTTAGATTTTGCATCTGCGGCATCTATGAAATCCGGGGGATTGGTTCCCGTATATACATCCGTCAGTGCAAGTACGTGATCTGACGGTTTGCGTCCGCCGAGAAGATTCTCCACTACCCGCTTGAGTTTTGCCTCTTTTGGAATGCGCCCGTCATAGGGGAACATGTCAAGCCTCGGCATGTTGTCGTAAAGCCTTGTTAGCAGGAAGTCACGAAGATGGGGTAGAAACGCCTTTTCAGTTTTCCCCTCGACAATGATGGATATCTTCACGCTCGACCTCCCATCCGACCCATGCGCCACACTTCGTCCAGACTGTAGTCGGCAAGCCACTGCTCAATGTCCATTTGGTCCGCCCACGCAGCGCTGGCATAGCCCTCATCGGTAATGTCCATTACGAGTACTTCCGCGGGATCAAGAAAGCGAATCAGTCTGTCAGAGTGGGTTGCCACGATGATCTGTGTTTTTTTCGCCGCTTCTCGAAGAAGATCAGCCAAAAGATTCAGGAGTTCAGGATGCAGACTGACTTCAGGCTCGTCGATCATAGTGACAGTTGAAAGGACGGGACTCTGGAGAAGGGCTGCCATCCACAAAAAACGTAGTGTGCCTTCAGAAAGTTGGTGCGCGTAAATAGGGTCGCGAAAGTGCTTGTCTTTCCAGGTCAATGACAACATACCGGCGGCTGACGGGGGGAAATTGAGGCTTTCAAATCCCGGAAACGCAGACCTCAATGCATCTTCGATCACCTCGTAGCGATCCCGGTTGCTTTCTCTCAGATTGTACAGGAAGGAAACCAAGTCTTCGCCGTCAGCGCCCGGAAGCTGCGCTGGTTTCATCTGCTGCGGCAACTTTACGGGGGCACGGGAGCCGACATCGAGTACGTGGTACTGCGTTACCGAACTGAGCGTGCGGCGCAGTTCTTCAGGCTGCTTGAATAGTTTTGGAACTTGCGAAAGCGAGGACTCATAAGGGCTGTGCTCCCAGTCAGGCCGAACAAGCCCCCCGTCATCAATGTGGTAGTATTTGATGTCATTCAAATATGAGTCAATGTGCTTGAAGGGATCTTCGTAGTTGCCCGCTCTCCGCTGTGTCAGTCTTTCTTCTGAAATGTCATAGCCTTGACCCTTGGCCATCAGCTCAATATGATATTTGAGAGGCTCGTATCCGGAGCAATCCATCTCCGCGTCCAGCGATATGGTCTTATCCTTTCCGCGCGTACAGACTTCCGTAATTCCGCCCAGATCGCTTAACGTCTTGTTGAGCCTCCCCGCAGATGAAGCGGACAGAAGCGACATAACATCGAGGAAGGATGATTTGCCGACACCATTGGCTCCGATCAATACCATCAAGGGACGCATAGCGATTTCAATATTCTGCAATCGCCGAAACCCCCCAACATGAATCTTGTTGACCTTATGCATGGTTTGTATGTCCTTTCCTCATGATTTCCCTGCTTCCCACGCGCGTATCTAATCCGCCATGGTCTTGACACACATACGCTCTACGTCAGAAAACGCATGCAAGTCAATAGGCGTTTCCCGCTTTCTCGTTCTGACCCTATAAAGATCGGGGCCACGAGTCTCCTACAGGTGGCGGTTGCGTTCCGCCAGAGAGCCGATGGCGATAAAGATCAGCAGCACGACCGGGGCGAACCAGTCGTCGCCGACCGACAGCAGAAAAGCCCGTACCAGCCCGACGCCGCCGGCCATGGCCAGAGCGGATCCCGCGGAACAGATCAGGATGAAAACGCCGAGCCGCAGAAAAAAAGGCAGCGGGCGCAGCCGCCGCTGGATGATGCGATTGACGGGCGTGCTGAAGATGAAGAGAAGGGAGGCGACCATGGCCACCGCGATGGGGTCGACGTACTGGGTCAGCCAACTTGAAAAACGATACAGCATTCTTGACTCCGTCTCAGTGCGGGCAAGGCAGGCGACGGCGAACCGTGGTCAGACGGCGCGGATCCAGTTCGACCTCGAGGATTCCCTCGTCCGTCTCGCCGGCCCGGCCCAGAATTTCGCCCCAGGGTCCAACGGCCATGCTGTTTCCGTAACTGACCACGCCGCCGACCGGGTGCGCGCCGCACTGATTGGGCGCCAGCACAAAGCAGCGGTTTTCTATGGCGCGGGCGCGCAGCAGCGTTTCCCAATGGGCGCGACCGGTGTCCCGCGTAAAATCGGAAGGCGCCAGCAGCAGATGCGCGCCCTGCCGCGCATAGTCCCGGTACAGTTCGGGGAAACGCAGGTCGAAGCAAATGGAGAGTCCGACCCGCCAGCCCTCCATGGCGGTCAGGGTCGGCGTGGCGCCCGCCCGGTAGCAGTCGGCTTCGCAAATGCGCGTATCATCGTCCATGCGGGCCTCGAACAGATGCATTTTGCGGTAGGTCGCCGCCACGTCTCCGGCCCGATCCACGAGAACGGAGGTGTTGTAGGGGCGTCCGCCGTCCGCGCGTTCGGGGAAACTGCCCGCCAGCAGCCATATTTTCTTCTCGGCCGCCAGGCGCCGCAATTCCGCGACGAGCGGTCCGCTCGGCGTTTCGGCCCGCGCGGCATAGTCCTGCGCGTCGCCGCGCAGGCAGCACACCTCCGGCAGCGCCAGCAGATCCAGCCCGCGCGAGCTTCGGATCCAGTCCGCGATACGGGCCAGATTGGACGGCACATCGCGGCCCGCATTCATTTGCGCCAGCCCGACGCGCAAGGGTTTCATGCGAAACCCGCCGCGGCCCCGCCGAACGCCGCCGCGGCTTTGCGCCGCATGGCCGCGACTGCGGCCGTCATGTCGGCGGCCCGATAGAGAGCCGTGCCCGCCACAAACATATTGGCGCCCGCCTGCGCGCAAGGTTCGACCGTTTCGAGATCGATGCCGCCGTCCACCATCAGATCCATGTCCGGCCGGCCCAGGGCGCGCATGCGTTCGCGCACCTCCTGAATCTTGGGCAGCGCCTCGCGCATGAAGGACTGTCCGCCATAGCCCGGATGCACGGTCATGCAGAGCACTTCGTCGACCAGCGGCAGCGCCGCCTCGACGGCCTTGGCCGGCGTTTCCGGATTGAGCGTCAGACCGGGCCGCGCGCCCAGATCGCGAATGCGGTTGAGCAGCTCGTACACGTCGCAGGAGGCCTCGATATGCACATACAGGGAATGCGCGCCGGCCTCTATGAAGCGTTTCGCGTAGAGGTCGGGCCGCGACAGCATCAGGTGCACACTGAGCGGAATCTTCAGACAGCGCGCGGCCATGGCGACCACGTCCGGACCGAAGCTCAGATTCGGCACGAAATGACCGTCCATAATGTCCAGGTGCAGCGCGTCCGCCCCGGCCTCCTGCGCGCGTCGGGCGCCTTCCTCCAGCTTTCCGTAATCGGCCGCCAGCAGCGACGGCAGGATTCTGATCTGCACCATGATGGTCTCCTTTAGTGCCTTAATCGTAACTACTCAGGTATTCAGAATTCAGTCGGGCCTCGTGATTTCGCAGGCTCCATCAGGTTTTTCGGGGGACTGAATATCCAATATCCAACAAGGAATTTCCAACCGACCAAATTTTTGT
>CAZYAW010000128.1:0-7502 GCA_964646045.1 uncultured Victivallales bacterium
TATAGAAGCGTGGCGGCTTGGCCGGAAACTTGCGAGAAAAGCGCTCAAGATGTCTTGAAAACCGTGAACTGTGAACCGAGAACCGTGAACGGCTACGAATTCGAGAAGAGTATGGCGAAAGCGTAAAAGAAGGCTGAAAAACCATGAACTGTGAACTGAGAACCGTGAACGGCTACGATGAGCTTGCGAAATCACGAGGCCACGCTGAACCGTGAACGCTTACCTGAAAACAAAAAAACATTGCCATCCCGATACGTCTCCTTTATGTTGCCCCCGTTTTTGGTTGCGGAGACCCTTAATATGCCCAAACGCACGGATATCAAGAAAATCATGATTGTCGGGTCCGGCCCCATTGTCATCGGCCAGGCCTGCGAGTTCGACTACTCCGGAGTGCAGGCCTGCAAGGCGCTGCGCGAAGAGGGCTACGAAATCGTGCTGGCCAACAGCAATCCGGCCACCATCATGACGGATCCCGAGTTTTCGGATCGCACCTATATCGAGCCGCTGACGGTGGAGGCGCTGCGCGAAATCATCCGCCGCGAGCGACCGGAAGCCCTGCTGCCGACGCTGGGCGGGCAGACGGCGCTGAATCTGGCGCTCGATCTGTTCGATCAGGGCATTCTGGAACGCTACGGCGTGGAGCTGATCGGCGCGCGGGCCGACGTCATCCGCACCGCCGAGGACCGCAATCTCTTCAAGCAGGCCATGCAGCGCATCGGCCTGGATATGCCCGCCAGCGGGTCGGCCCACAGCCTGGAAGAGGCTCTGGCCATTCGCGCCGCCATGGGCGACCGCTATCCGATGGTGCTGCGCCCCGGTTTCACGCTGGGCGGCACGGGCGGCGGCATCGCCTACAACGACGAGGAGTTCCGCGAAATTGTCGAGCGCGGCCTGTTCTACAGCCCGGTCGGCGAAGTGCTGGTCGAGGAGTCCGTGCTGGGCTGGAAGGAATTCGAGATGGAGGTCATGCGCGACCGCAAAGACAATTGCGTGATCGTGTGCTCCATCGAGAATCTGGATCCGATGGGCGTGCATACCGGCGACAGCATTACGGTGGCCCCGGCGCAGACGCTGACCGACCGCGAGTATCAGGCCATGCGCGACGCCTCGCTGGCGGTCATGCGCGAAATCGGCGTGGAAACCGGCGGCTCGAACGTGCAGTTCGCCATCGACCCCGCCAGCGGCCGCATGGTGGTGATCGAAATGAACCCGCGCGTCTCGCGCTCCAGCGCGCTGGCTTCCAAGGCCACCGGCTTTCCCATCGCCAAAATCGCGGCCAAACTGGCCGTCGGCTACACGTTGGACGAGCTGCCCAACGATATCACGCGCCGGACGCCGGCCTGTTTCGAGCCGGCCATCGATTATGTGGTCACCAAAATCCCGCGCTTCGCCTTCGAGAAATTCGGCGCCGCCGACACCACGCTCGGCACGCAGATGAAATCGGTCGGCGAGGCCATGAGCATCGGGCGCACCTTTCGGCAGTCGCTGCAAAAGGCGCTGCGCTCCATGGAAAACGGACGCGCCGGCCTGGGCGCGGACGGCAAGGACGGTCCGTTCGAGGCCCTGGCCGACGAAGACCTGCGCCGCCGTCTGGCGCGGCCCGCGCCGGAACGCATCTTCGCGCTGCGCGCCGCCTTCAAGCGCGGCTGGTCGCCGGCCGCCGTGCAGGAACTGACGGGCATCGACCCCTGGTTCCTGCGCACGATCAAGGATTTGGCCGATTTCGAGGAGGAAATCCGCGCGGTCGGTTCGCTGCCGAAGCTGCGCCAAGATCCGGCCCTCTTCCGGCAGGCCAAGGAATTCGGCTATTCGGACACGCAACTGGCGTGGCTGCTCGGCGAGCATGAAGACGCGGTGCGGCAGGCGCGCGAAGAGCTGAACCTGCTTCCGGTCTTCGGTCTGGTGGACACCTGCGCGGCCGAGTTCCAGGCCGAAACCCCCTATTTCTATTCGACCTACGGCGGCGTCAACGAGGCCATCGCCTCCGATCGCCGGAAAATCATGATTCTGGGCGGCGGCCCCAACCGCATCGGACAGGGCATCGAGTTCGACTACTGCTGCGTCCACGCCTCCTTCGCCCTGCGCGAGGCCGGGTACGAGACCATCATGGTCAACAGCAACCCGGAAACCGTCAGCACGGACTACGACACCAGCGACCGCCTCTATTTCGAGCCGCTGACGGTGGAAGACGTGCTGCACGTCTATCGCAACGAAAACTGCTGGGGCGCCATCGTGCAGTTCGGCGGGCAAACGCCGCTGAACCTGGCCAAGCGCCTGGAAAAACACGGCGTCAACATTATCGGCACCAGCCCGGACAACATCGAGGCGGCCGAAGACCGCAAATTCTTCCAGGAACTGGCCACGCGCCTGAACATCGCCCAGCCGCGCAACGGACTGGCCACCAACGTGACCGAGGCGGAAGCCATCGCCGAACGCATCGGGTTTCCCGTCCTGATGCGCCCGTCCTTCGTGCTCGGCGGACGGGCCATGGTCATCGCCCACGACATGGACATGCTGCGCACCTACATGCGCGAAGCCGTCGAGGTTTCGCAGGATCGGCCGGTCCTGATCGACCAGTTCCTGGAGCATGCGGTGGAAGTGGACGTGGATTGCGTGTCGGACGGTGAAACGGTCGTGATCGGCGCGGTCATGGAACACGTCGAACTGGCCGGCGTACATTCCGGGGACAGCGCCTGCATCATTCCCGCCTGCAACCTGTCGCCGGAGGCGGGCGCGACCATTCGCCGCCACGCCGTCGCCCTGGCACGCGGTCTCAACGTATGCGGACTCATGAACGCGCAGTTCGCCGTGCAGGACGATGTCGTGTACGTGCTGGAAGTCAATCCGCGCGCCTCGCGCACCGTGCCGTTCGTCAGCAAGACCACCGGCGTGCCCCTGGCCAAAATCGCGGCGCGCGTCATGGCCGGCGCCAAGCTCGCCGATCTCGGGTTCACGCAGGAGGTCGTCCCCAGGCATTTCGCCGTCAAGGAGGCGGTCTTCCCCTTCGCCCGTTTTCCGGGCATCGACATCGCGCTCAGTCCGGAGATGCGCTCCACCGGCGAGGCCATGGGCATCGACTCCACGGCGGGCGTCGCCTTCATCAAGAGCCAGATGGCGGCCGGCAACACCATTCCCGACCGCGGCAACGTCTTTGTCAGCGTGCGCGACAGCGACAAGGACGAAGCCGTCCCGCTCGTCAAGCGCTTGGCGGAACTCGGCTTCGAGATCTACGCCACGCTCGGCACCAGTACCGCCTTGCGCGAGCACGGCGTTGCCAGCCGCGCCATTTTCCGCATCTCCGACGGCCGGCCCAACGTGCTGGACATGATCGAGGAACGCGATGTGGCCTGGGTGGTCAATACTCCCTCCAGCGGCGCGCAACCGAGTCTGGACGAAGTCCGCATGCGCGCCCGAGCCGTCATGCGCAAGGTCCCCATCACCACCACCATTCACGGCCTGCGGGCCGCCGTTCACGGACTGGAAACGCTCCGCAAATATCGGGGCCTGGAAGTGTGCAGCCTGCAGGAATATCATCGTCACGCCCCGCGTCTGCGCTTGGCAGGCGCTTCAAAATAACATCGCCATTAAGCGGCTTCCTGTGATGCCTCTGCCAGTATAAACGGGAAAAGGAAAGAACTTTTGAACCGCGAATAGAGATGCGACGAATATTCGTCGCGTCTTCTGCAAGTTTGTCTCTGAATCGATCGTCGTCCGCACTCGTTGCCGCTCTTGTCAACCGGTGCGCGAGCACGGCGACGAGAGCGATAGACGTAAAGGGAAACAGCCATGACAGAGAAGCAAACACCTTCGGCCCCAGCCCGGCCGAGCTGGCGCGAGCTGCGCGAGAAGAAGGCCTTTCTGGCGCTGGCGGACGGCACGATTCTGCGCGGCTGCTCCATCGGAGCGGCCCGCGACGCGCTGGGTGAAGTCGTCTTCAATACGGGCATGACCGGCTACCAGGAAATTCTGAGCGATCCCTCCTACAGCGGCCAGTTCGTCACCATGACCGCGCCCGAAATCGGCAACACCGGCATGAACGCGCAGGACATGGAATCGCGCCGCCTGTTCGACAGCGGTTTTCTGATGCACGAATACAACGAGCCCAGCAACTGGCGCAGCGAAAACTCTCTGCGCGCGGCGCTGGAGCAGCAGGGCGTCCCGGCCCTCTGCGGCGTGGAAACCCGCGCCCTGACCCTGCGCCTGCGCGAGCAGGGCACGCTCAAGGGCTATCTCTCCGTCTGCGGCCAGGTGGGCGAGGACGAAGCCGTGGAACGCGCCCGCGCCTGGCCGGGCCTGGACGGCCAGGACTACGCCGCCAAGGTGACCTGCGCCGCGCCCTTCGACTGGGATCCGGACGACCGCCTGACCCGCGTGTGGGGCGCGCTCGATCCGCTGCCGCCGGCCGATCTCGCGATTGTGGCCTACGATTTCGGCGTCAAGTGGAACATTCTGCGCAAGCTGCGCGAGCAGGGCATGAAAGTGCGCGTGGTGCCGGCGCAAACGACGGCCGCCGACGTACTGGCCCTCAAGCCGGACGGCGTGTTCCTTTCCAACGGCCCGGCCGACCCGCAGGGCGTCGCCTACGCCGTCGCAGCCGCGCGCGGCCTGCTGGGCAAGGTTCCGCTCATGGGCATTTGTCTGGGCCATCAGATTCTGGCCCTGGCGACGGGCGGTCGCACCTATCGCATGAAGTTCGGTCATCACGGCTGCAATCATCCGGTGCAGCGTCTGGCGACCGGCGCCGTGGAGATCACCTCGCAAAACCACAATTTCGCCGTCGATCCCGACAGCCTCGACCCCGCCGCGGTCGAGATCACGCATATCAACCTCAACGACCGTTCCGTGGAAGGCCTGCGGCACCGCCGGGAACCGATGTTCGCCGTGCAGTATCACCCCGAAGCCGCCCCCGGCCCCGCCGATCCGCGCTATCTCTTCACCCGGTTCCGCACCATGATCGCCGAAGGGAAAGCGAGATAGAAGGATGAAGGGTGAAGGGTGAAGGATGAAGGATGAAGGGTGAAGGGCGAGGGTGACAGAATATCCAATATCCAACAAGAAATTTCCAACCGACCCAATTTGCCTTGGATATTCCTTGCCGTGCCTCGCCATAGCCGCAGGCGGCGGCTGGTTGGCTGCTGGACATTGTATTGCGATGTTCTCGGAGACAATTTCACTCAGAGGCCCGCCGCCCGCGCGGCCGCGTTTTTCTCTGCCTCTGATCGCGGCACAGGTCCGTGGGCGGGCAGTCGGCCACCGTGCGGAGGGTCGCGCAGTCGCGCTGTATCACGGGATCGTCGCCGGCCTCGGCGGCCAGCCAGTCGACGACCGTTCGCGCCTGCCGGTTATGATTCGCGATGCGGTAATACACCCAGCGACTGTCCTTGCGTGCGACCAGCAGATCGGCGCCCGTCAGGATGGACAAGTGCTTGGATACGGTCGAGGCGGCCAGGCCCAGCGTCTCCACGATCTGGCACACGCACAGCTCGCCGGCTCGCAGCATCAGCAGAATCCGCAAACGCTGACCGTCCGCCAGAGCCTTGGTCGTCCGCAACATACCCCGCAAGGCGGGCCCGGGCATTTCACTCATCGCGCAACTCCTTTTCACCATCCATCGCGCCGCCCAGACTGCCACAGGCCGGATTGCCCGTCAATTCATTTCTACGGATTTGTTGGATATTCATCCCCGAAAAACCTGATGGAGCCTGCGACATCACGAGGCCCACTGAACCGTGAACGGCTACCCGTTTGACACCATCATCTCCACACTTTCTTCCAGAACGGAAAGCGAAGCGGCCACCGACACTTTGTGGCAACAATCGAAAACCTCACAGGCCGCGCAGCCATAGGGCGCGTCGCCGTACAGCATCAACACCGCCCTGTCACGAAAAAACTCCGGAATCGTATTCTCCTTCATCCGGCTCATTTTCCGCGTTAGGCTTTGCTTTTTCAGTTGACATAATCCCCGGCACAACCCACCTTTTAAGACATAGAAACCTTGATAAGAGCCATCGGGCAAACTTGCAAGAAAACACCGCCCATATCAAGCTGTCAGGGCAAATGTGCCTGATAATCAAGCGTTCGCCAAGAGAAGAAGGAGACGATGCCGCCACGATAGCGTTGGCAACGCGGATGAAAAGTTCGGCCTCGGATGGCCGAGTCGAGATGGGAAGCAAGTGCGACGGCGCGCCCTTGGTGCCTGCATCCCGCTTGACACGAGAACGGAATCGGAGTCAGATGGGCGCGTGAACGAAACAGAAACAAGAGTCACGGTGCACCTACGGCTCGCCATATAACAGAAACATGGCGAACCAACGGTCGCACTGTACGGCTCACCCGCGCGGGTGCGCGGGCGAGCCGCCAGTGAACCGTGAAGTTGATCAAGGCGCTTCGCGCCTCGATAACCACGGATTTGCCGGTCACCCCGGCCGTTCGACCTGAGCAACGAATTAATGAAAGGAGCAAGAGATGTTCGACCCATGGGCCGACAGTGTAATGGTGATGGTAATTGCTGTTTGTCTGACCGTGTCCTTTGTCGCAAAACTCAAACGCACAGACGCCGCAAGAGCGATCGAGAGACTCGGAGAACTGAAGGCGAAGGGATTGCTGACGGAAGAAGAATTCGAGACGCAAAAGCAGAAGATCCTGGCAGACTGACAAATGATGGTCGAACCAGCGGAGGCAGGGTACGCTCGCAAGCTCGCGCCCCTGCTGCGCGACGTTGGCCATTGAAAATTCACAACAATTTGTCTTGACGCATAACGTCATACGTCATACCGTGACGCTGTAATGATTGAAAACTTCAAGTGTAAAGAGACAGCAGATGTGTTTGCTCGGCAGTTTTCAAAGAAACTGCCAACAAATATTCAGTCTGTTGCGTTACGTAAACTGCGAATGTTGAATCGTAGCTCATCGATTCAAGACCTGAGAGTTCCTCCGGCAAACAGACTTGAGGCTCTAACAGGAAAAAGAAAAGGGCAACACAGTATTCGTATAAATCAACAATGGCGAATCCGTTTTGAGTGGGGAAACGGGAAAGCATACAACGTCGAAATTGTGGATTATCATTGAGGTGGCATTATGAAAAGAATACCCACAATACACCCTGGCGAGATATTGCTCGAGGAATTCCTCAAGCCAATGAACATCAGTCAAAACCAGCTTGGGCGTGACCTTGGGGTATCCCCTCGCAGAATAAACGAAATCATTCACGCCAAGAGAAGCATCACTGCGGATACTGCACTGCGCTTATCTGTGTATTTCGGGAATTCCGCTTCTTTTTGGCTTGGCCTTCAGATGGATTACGATCTCGACATTGCTGAAGACACTCTGTCGAATAGAATTCATAAAGAAGTAGTAACTGCTCAGGTAGACTCACGGTGCACGCTGAATGCGCAGCGAAAGGTAGGTCGGGCATTCCTGCCCGACCCCGAGGCGTTGGAGAGTCAGCCAGGAATGGCCGACTTACCGAGGCTTCCTGTTTCCAGGGCCTGACACCATCCGGG
>CAZYAW010000129.1:0-6883 GCA_964646045.1 uncultured Victivallales bacterium
AGCATATACTCGCGCGCCTGAGTCAGCATCTCGACGGTCTCTTTTTCCCGATCCAGAAAACCCTGATCTTTCCAGCGCTGTGGCGGAGGCGGGGGCGGGGGCGGATCAACGGGTATCTTGGCCCGTTCAATCTGCGCTTTAAGATCGACCGCCAACGGATGACGTTCCATCTGCGCCTGACGGGCCATTTTCATGGCGTTTTCGTAATCCTCGATGCTGAGCAAATACAGGGCCTGCTGATATATGCTTTCCCGGACTCCGGACTGCGCCAGCAGGCGGTCCACTTCATTTTCCGGACGCAAGCCGGCCTCGCGAAAGGACAGGAGAGCCTCCTTGTAGCGCTGTTCCGCCAGCGGGTAGTTGCGGGCGTCGAAGGCCCGGTCGCCCGCCGCCATGCTTTCGCGGGCATGCCGCTCGAACGCGAGTCGCCGCAGCTCCTCGCTGTCTTTCATCAGCACGATCTCCGACTCGCGCGGATTCAGCTTTCTGGAAACGGCCGGCCCCGTATCCCCGGGCATAGGGATGTCCAGCGCCGGTTCGCCGCCGTTGCCCCCGTTGGGGGCGGCATCGTCGGCGCTCGTTCGCACGGCGGCGACGCCTGTCAAAAGGCCCAGTGCCAGGACGAGGGAAAGCCCGACGCAATCTCCGGCGCATTTGTTTGCCTGCTTCATAGAAATACTCCTTGCCGTCGTTTCTGTTTTCGCAAATACGACGCCCCGCGGGAACATGGACGCGGAGCGTTAGAATTTCACCGACTTCGCCGGGGACGGCGTCACTCGCCACTTCCCTTCGTCACGAATGTCTTCCACTACCGCAATTTTCGCCTTGTTGTCAACACTTATCAAGCGATATTTTTCATTGCGCAACGCGAAGGTCTCGCCCACGACAACGCTCAGGGCCTTGCTGTCCGCCGTGAAATGGAAATTCACGGTGTATTCCTCGTGACGATATTTTTCGCGATAGACCAGGTCGATCTTCTTGCCCTCGCGTTCCAGCGTCAGGACCGATACGTCCACCGGTCGGGCTACACGACTGCCCGGCGCCATAAGGGTCTTGAATTTCTCCTCGTAGCCGACAATTTTATAGCGGAAGGGTTCGTCGCCGACGTACTGGCCCTCTTTCGCCGAATAGGTGCGCCCCTTTTCGTCGTTGAGCTGAAAACTCCATTCGTTGACCAATCGCCGTTTCCCTTCAAATCGCAGCGGGAAGGGTTGCGTCTCGATTTTATCCAGATGCAGCTTCAGAACATAAGGCGGATGGCTTTTAGGGTCGCGCAAGTCATAGACGGGCTTGCCGTCGGCATCCAGTACGAACTGTTCCAGACTGGTGAAACCGGAACCGTCGTTGTCGCGGTGGACGTCGGCGGGATCGAGCGGATCCAGCTTAAAATGCCGTTCCCATTTATCCGGTATGCCGTCGCCGTCGGTATCCCGCCCCTCGATCCCGCCCAGCGGCGGTTGCTCTTCCCCGCAAAAGGGACATTTCAGCGCCGAGAAAACAATCGGCTGTCTGCATCGAATACACCATACGCGCTCTTCCGGAAAGAACAGGGCGCGATTGGTCGAGGCGGCCTCCGCCAGAAGATCGGGCTGACGAAGCGCGTCGAGCGCCGTCTCGTAGGCCGTCGTGTCCACGGGCCGCGAAAACGGATGCGCAATCGGCAGAGCATTCATCTCCTTTTCCCGTTCCAACTGCCGTTGCTGGATCGATCCGATTTGGATCGCAAGATAGAGCAAGGACCCCAATAGCGCCAGCAGGGCCGCCAACGCCGCCACCTTGTCGCAATGCGCTTTCCAGAAAGCTGTCAAGGATTCCAGCCTCATGCCTCGGCGTCCCCTCCGACCGATTTGAAACGATACACGTCCAGTTCCATTTTCACCTTCAGAAGATTGTCGAGCGACGGTCCCGACACAATCCGGTCAGGTCGTTCGGGCGGCAGATCCGGCACGGCCGATGGCAGGGCCGACGGCTCGGCCGGCGGCTCCGCCGACACCGCGGCCCGGCCCGCTTCGGCGACAACGGTCTTGCGCAGCGGATCGCTGACTCCCACGATCTCCAGACTGACAATCGCCATGAAGGCGGGATGGCCGGAAACCCGATTGATCAAGCGTATGACGGTCGGTTCTCTCGCGGTAAACTCCAGCGTAAAGCGCGATTTCTCGCGAAACTTTTCAAGTGAATCTTTATGTTTGTCGGCGCTGCCCACCGCGGGCCGGGCCGAAGCGCCCAGAGGACGTGCGCTCCGTTCCACGTCAAACTCGTCGCGACCGATCCTCGTGACGGAGCGGACGTTCTCGTCGAACATCATGCCGCACAGCAAATCCACCACCGCCAACTGTTCGGCCAGCCGGTCGGAGTGCTTGGAGTCCGGCAGTTCCCCGCCGGCATATTTTTCGAAGCCGAAAGCAAAGCCGCCGCCTGCGGGCAGTTCTACCTTTTGCTGTTCCGCAACCTTCGTCCACTCCGCGCGCTTTTCAGAAAACATTTTCTGAAATACAGCCGGATTGACCGGCCGGACCGGCGCCTGACCCTCCACTAAGGCGGCAACGATCTGATCGCGCCAATGCCGAATGGTCTGCGCATTCTCCTTCTCCACGACGACATTGTCCGCAGAGGGGAAGGGGTTCATGCGGTAGAAATGCTCGAGCTGACGTCGACTTTGCTCGTAGTCCCGTCCCGCCTCGCGAAAAATCCGCATTTCGCGCCACAGCAGCCCCAGGGAAACCGCAAAGGCCGCTCCACCGGCGATCGAAAGCCACAATGTTGTTCGATGCAATCTCATAGCCATTCCGTATGCGAAACTCTCCGCAAATCCCGCTTCCGCGCGCTCTCTATCTGTGCGCGCATGAGTGCGCAACGACCGCAGCGCGCCGTATCACTCTACTCCAGAGAGATCGGTTCGCCGAGAACAAGCCACAACGTAAAGTCCCATGTCGGTCTCCCGAACTGGGTCTTGCGCAGTTCGGTTTCCTGTGAAAAGAGCGGCGAGGTCCGTAGTCGGTCGCGGAAAACGCTGAGCGGAGTCGTGTTCTCGTCGGTTTGCGCTTCGCTCATCTTGTCGTGAAAACCCTTGCCGGTCAATTCAATAGCCACAATGCGCGTATTCGCGGAATCCTTCTGCGGACGCAATGACGCAATCCACATGCCGTCCAGCAATCCGTCGTATATGGTTCGCACAATCTCGACCCATTGAGTGCGTTTGCCTACGACATTCAGGATCATTGCGGCGTCGTCCTCGATATCGCCCTTTTGCGCCAGCGCCCTCTGCAAGTCGGCATGCGCCCGCGTCAAAGCGCTCACGCGCTCTTCCACTCTGGCCAGAGCGTCCCGTCGCATGTCGCCCATTCTGTAAAAGTAAAGCCACCAGGAGAGAGCGATCAGAATCAGAGCGGCGCCCGCCAACGCGAAAAAAGGCTTGCGCTTCCGCCGATTCTTCATGACGGCCAGTTGCGGCGGAAGCAAGTTGATTTCCACCGGACAGGTCAAAGATCGGCGCAGGGCCAGTCCCGTCACTTCGCCCAGCCGGTGCAAATCGCCGTGGACGCGTTCGGTATCGATATTCTCGTCGACGGAAACATTGAGGAACGGATTCAGGAAATCGACCGGAGCCTTCAGTTTCTCCCTGAAAAAAGTGTCCAGATGGGGGATCACCGAGGATCCGCCCGTCAGCAGCGTCAACGAGGGCGGTTGCCCTCCCTGCTGACTGCGGTAGAAATTGATGGAGCGATTGACTTCCGCATGCAAACGCGTCACCACGTTGCGCGTCACCTTGGAAATGCGGTCGGCCGTCTCGTTGTCGGCGCCGGCATACACCCCGCCAAAGGAAACAAACGCATGGGCCTGCTTGAGAGCTTCGGCTTCGGCGAAGGAAACATCGAACTCCTTCATCACCTCGTTGGTAATGGCATTCCCGGCCACGGGAATGCTGCGACTGAAAATGCGCGGGCCTTCGGCGAAAATCAAATTGGCGGAACGCGCTCCGATATCCAGGATCATCGTGCAGCCCTGAAGATCCGGATAGTTGTAGCGCAGCGTATTGTACAGCGCCATGGGCGCCGCATCCACAATCTCGGGTTCGAGTCCCGCCGCCATGACGCAATCGGTCAGGCGCATGACGATGTCGGTCTTCACCACCGCCAGCATGGCGCTGAGGTCGCCCTCGCCGCTTTCGCTGATCAACTGATAGTCCCACACCATTTCGTCGAAGGGGAACGGCACATTCTGCTCCGCCTCGTAGCGGATGATCTGCGCCACTTTGTCGCGAGCCACCGGCGGCAACTTGACGTAACGGGAAAAGACCGCCTGACCGGACACCGTCATATACACGGGAGCCGGACGAATGGCGTGCTCGGACAGCAAGTCGCGAATGGCGGCGACAATATAGGCGGAGTCGCCGGACTCGTTTTCCGGATCCATGTCCAGGCTGCCGATGCCGTAGGCCCGCAACGTCGGCACCCCGTTGGGTTCCGCCCAGAACTCCGCCAGCGTGACGGCGCCCGCCCCGATGTTAAGGGTCAAGATGCGATCTTGCTCAAACACAATACGCGCTCCGTATTACGGTTTGATATGTTCGTAATCGTCCATGGCGACATGCTTCCACGGCGACTGGGCCCGATTCAGCAGATACCCTGCACGACGCGTCACCGACGGACTGTCCAGCACAACCGGGTTGCGATACCATTTCTCGCCGGCCGGCACGGGAAATCGTCCGCCATCCTCCTCGGACATTTCCGCGATTGGCTCCCCTTCATACAGAATCTCGACGCCGGCGGCCACCACTTCGCCAAAACGTTCGACGGCCGGATAACGCAAAAACACCGTACTGTTGCGATTGACCCCCCGCTGAATGTCGGCGTAGCGCACTGTCGTCTGAAACAAGGAGTAACGCCGCTCGGCCCCTTCCATGATCATCGTCATGACGTGATAGCGGAACACGATCTCGTCAATCCATTCGGGCTCGCGCATATCGTACACGGTACGGATTTCCACCCATTCTCTGGGGCGCGAACTGGTGCGATCGCTGGGCGTGCGCACCTTCTGGCGCGCGCCGAGGGCGTTGAAGCGGCGAATCCGCAGCGCATTCTCGGGCAGCTTCCCTTCCCGTGCCGGCGCGGCGGCATCGGGCGCCGGATTCCTTGCCGGCCTCTGCGCACACGCCCGAATCGCCCCCTTTTCGAAAACAATCCCGCCCAAAGTCAAGGCCGCCGCCAGACAAACCGAGACGGTTACCCGGTTGCTTCGAAACACAGGTTTTCGTTTCATAACCGCATCCCCCGCCTTGAACACCTATGCCGTCCCTGCCGATTTCGTTCGGAGCCTTAACCAGACGCTACCCAACAATTCACGGAACATAAACAAATCCGAACTGCAAAGCAAAGAAAAAAAACGGAAATTTTCCGGGCCTTCGCACAACCGTTTTTTGGCTCTTCCCCTGCCTCGGCTCGAACGCCCCCGTTACGGCGTCGGCGCGCAAGCGGCCAGTCGCATGATGGCGTCGCACAACGCGGAAAACGAAAGGCCGGCCAGTCGGGCCGATTTGGGCAAGAGGCTGCTTTCCGTAAAACCCGGCAGGGTATTGATCTCGAGCAAAAGAGGGTCGCCTTCTTCGGCTGCCCGAAAGTCCGCGCGCCCGAAGCCCCGGCACCCGAGCGCGCGATAGGCCGCCAACGCCCGGTTCCGACATTCACGCTGCGCGATCTCGGACCATCCGACCGGCTTCCGATACTGCGTTCGACCGGAAGCGTACTTGGCTTGATAGTCGTACCAGTTGTCGTCGGCCACAATCTCAACAACGGGCAGCGCCCGGTCGCCCACCAGGCCCACCGTCAACTCCCGTCCCGGCACATACCGCTCCACCACCGCATCCCGACCGTGCGCCAGCGCATCCGACAGGGCGGCGTCCCACTGGTCTTCGCGGCACACGCGATGCACGCCGATACTGGAACCCTGACGCGCCGGTTTGACCACTACCGGCAACGGCAGCGTACGCACTTGTCCCTGACGCAGTATTTCATATTCCGGAGTAGGAATGCCGGCTTCGACAAAGACGCGTTTGGACCGGGTCTTGTCAAAGGCCAGACGACTGGCCCGAGCCCCCGACCCGGTATAGGGCATACCCATGCGATCCAGCCGCGACTGAATCTGACCGTCTTCTCCGAATTCTCCGTGCAGAGCCAGAAAAACCGCTTCTACGCCGGCCGGCAGAGAAAGGCGCCGCGTCCGTACATCCTGCGCAATGGTCTCGTAGCCGGCTTCCGCCAATCCGCGCGCAACGGCGGCGCCGGAACGCAGAGAGACCTCCCGCTCGGCGGAAACGCCCCCCATCAATACCGCCACTTTACGAAATGGAAGCCCTTTTTTCATGTTCGTTCCCAAACGCATATTTCCGTTTCCAGATCGACATGGAACCGATCCAGCGCCGCCGCACGCGCCTGCGCCAGCAGCGCGAGCGCGTCCGACGCGCTCGCCCCGGATTCCATCACCAGAATATTGGCGTGTTTCTCGCTCAAGCTCGCCGTGCCGACCCGCGCTCCTCTCAGGCCGGCCCGCTCCAGGCAACGCCCGGCGGACTCCTCCGCCGGATTGAGAAAAGCCGATCCGGCCGATCGCCGTCCACGCATCCAGGCGCGGGCCTCC
Organism: uncultured Victivallales bacterium; assembly: GCA_964646045.1. Taxonomy (GTDB): domain Bacteria; phylum Verrucomicrobiota; class Kiritimatiellia; order UBA8416; family SLMC01; genus CAZYAW01. Next base: position 6,637 of record CAZYAW010000129.1, read on the forward strand.
GCATAGCGCTGCCGCCGTTCGCGAATGGCGGCAGCGACGCCGGCGGTCACTCGCAGGCCCGCTTCGACCACAATCTTGTCGCGCAACGCCTCGCAACAACGATAGGAAAATGCCGCGTCCCGCCCGGAGAGGCGAAACGCTTTTCCGTCCATCGCATACCCGCGCATCCAGGCGACGGCCCGGCCGATTTCACCGCCATGCGCCCCGGCGTTCATGCGCAGGGCGCCGCCGACCGTCCCGGGTATGC
>CAZYAW010000130.1:0-6822 GCA_964646045.1 uncultured Victivallales bacterium
TGTACATCGACGGTGAACTGGCGGCCCGCCGCGGGACGCGGTTGATTCCGGCCACGGGCGTTATCGACGGGAATCCGCCTATTCGTCTGACCGCTCCCATTGTCGTGGGCGCCGCCGACAGCAATCCGGATGGCACGCTGGGTGGGCTGGGCGTACCCGCGCCCTCTCTGCATTCGCATTTCAAGGGCTGGGTGGACGAGTTGCGCGTATGGTCCGGCGCTCGTACGCACGATCAGGTCCGTGAAGACGTGAATCGCCGCTATTCTGTGGACGATGTTCAGGCGACGATGGTCGATTTCGCAACCGCTCAGGCGTTGCTGCCGGATCTCTCGCCGCCGGATATGCCGTACTGGCAGGTACGGGGCGAATTGCCGCCGGTCGTGCTCTATCACTACAGCTTCGACAACCTGCCGGATCCGACCTACGAGACGATCGTTCCGAGCGGATTCGCTTTGCTCAACGCGCAACCCGACGACGGGACCTACCCCGGTATTCCCTGGTGGCGGCAGGCTCCCGACCGCAGTCGCCAGTATTCCAATCACAAGTACGTGCCCTATGTCGAAAATACTCCTTCGCACGTGCCGGTCGAACCTTTGGTCAACCGTTTCGGCAATGTGGTGGCCTATCGCTACGGCGTGGTCCATTCTTCGCCGTTCTGGACGGAAAATGCGCAACCGGGTGAATTCGGTACGGCGCATTATCGCAACCGCATGTACACCTCGCAAACGGGCTATTTCACTAGCGATACTTCGCTGACCGAAGGCTGGCGCGACGCCGCCGGACTGGTTCCGCTGTGGAATGCGCGGGCCGACCTGGACGTGCCGTTGTGGGACACCGGCCGACCGGCGATCGAAGCCTACGATTCGAACGGCGACGGCATTTCGGATTACTGGTACACCCGGCACGGGTATGATCCGGCCGGTCCATCGGTCGGTCTCGAGGATCCGGACAGTGACGGCCTGAACAACTACTGGGAGTTCCTGCTCGGCAGCGATCCCCACAATACGCATTCGCTGGACCCCGCCCGCGTTCTGTCGGACGGACAGTGGGACAGCGACGGCGACGGACTGAGCAACTGGGACGAAATTTATGTGCATAAGACGAACCCGTTGCGGGTCGATACGGATGATGACGGCTTGCGTGACAAGGAGGAGATCGATGGCGGATTCAACGCCCGCGATGCGCTGATGCCTTTCGTTATGCGTTATGTGCGCAATGAGACGGGGCGAGGCCGTATCGAAGTCGACGGCGATGTGGCGGCCAAGGACCCGCTTGGTTCGCGCTTCGATCTGGACGAATGGACGATCGACGTCAGTGTGCGTCTGCTGCAGTGGCCTTCGGTGACGGGGACCAACGTCGTGCTCGTCTCGCGCCATAGCGCCCCGTACGGTCGCACGACTTTCCAGGTCGGCGTCAACACCAACAACCAGCCCTATATGATGTTCGAAACGCATGGCGGCTCGGAATACGTTCTGACGGCCAACAGCGTCCTGCCGACCAATCAGTGGGTCCGCATTGCGGCGCGCCTGGCAGAGGGCGCCACGGCCGGCGAGCGCGCCATGGATCTTTTCGTCGGCAGCGACCATCTGACGCGCCAGGTGACGGGCGCGTATCCGGCCACCGGCGAACAGTTCGGTCCGCTGGTCATGGCCGAGGGGCTGGTGGGCGATATCGACGAGGTGCGGATCTGGAACGTGCCGCGAACGGACGATCAGATCGAGCGTTTGCGCCATCAGAAACTGCACTACGGAGGCGACGCGGCCGTGCTCGGCATTCTCGAGCCCAACGCCGGTCAGTTGCAGCGGACCTTGGATGACGACGTCAACCTCGACTTCTGGACCGTCGAAGGGTGGTTCCGTACGACCGGGAGCGGATTGGTGATCGGTCGCTCGGGCGGCGAAGCGGATAACGGAGACATCCTCTTCAATTATTTGCTGGGCGTCAATGCGATCGGCGTCGTGGAGGGACAAATGTCCTTCCGGGCTTTGGTCGCGGTGGATTACAACGAACATGACGTGCCCATCTTCGAACAGCGCTGGGCGACGGTGAACATCAGTTCGCCCACACGGTTCGTGGCGGACGGCGAATGGCATTTCGCCTCCTTGTCCTTCAGCGGAAGTGAACTGGTGTTGCGCGTGGACGGACGCGTGGAAAATCGTATGGAAATCGATACGGTGCGCAAGTTGCCGGCTCTGGACATGACGCCGGCCGAGTTGGCTTTGCGCAACTGGACCATCGAATGGCACCTTTTGGCCGGGGACGAAGAGCCGCTCCTCTACGCGGATAACGTCGCGGCGACCTTCGCGACGGCGGAAGGAGCTTTTCTGGCCGGCAACGGTCTGGCGGCTCTCGATGAACTGCGCGTCTTCAATATCGGTTCGACCGATGAGGAGGTGGAGGCTCGTCGTCACAGTAAGACGCTGCCCTATACGCCCAGTCTCGTGTCCTATTTCGACTTCGACGATTTGCCGGGGGAGGGCGATCCGTTGCCCGACCGCATGGAGGCCATCGACAAGGTTCGGCCCGAGATCGTCGGAAACCTGGATGGCGACGCCGTGCAAACAGCCGGTTCCGAATTGAATGCACCCGTGCGCGTTACGCCGGCCATGGTGCTCGGTTACAAGTTGGCGGCTTATTTCCCGATGGACGACGGCACCTATCTCGGCACCGACCGCGGATTCGCGGGACGACAGGTCAAGGATTTCATGCGACGTCTCGATTTCGACTTCGCCGGCACCTTCACGGATCCGACCGTGTACTTCATGCACAACGATCCCAAATACGTAACTCATTATCTGGACAATGTCTGGGACTGGGCCGAGGATACATCTTTCAGCCTCGATTCCAATCGGGACGGAGTGCCCGACTGGTGGTACATGTGGTTCCGCATGGACCCGACCGGCGAGCGTATTGCCTTCGAGGATCCTGACGGGGACGGGCTGATCAGCCTCTACGAGTATATGGTGTTCCGCGACTACGGCGTGGCCCTGGACCCGCTGAATTTCAATACGTTCGGTTACGATCCGGTGAATCGGCCCTGGCGCGACCGACCGGACGAGGCCGGCGACTATTTCCACCGCCCGGCCACCAACACCCTGATGGTCGGCGAACTGTACGACGACATGGATCAGTTGCCGGACTGGTGGGAAGAACTGCACGGCAACATGGCCCGCTTCTACTATGACGCCGATGGCGACCCGGACGATGACGGGTGGCGCAATATCGAGGAATACATGTATCTGGAAACGACCAATGCGCCCGACGGGTCGCGTGTCATTCTGCGGCACGGTACCGATCCTACGGATACGGCCGACGCTCCGCAGCCGACGCTGAGAGGCCGCGTGCGCTATCACGGTCAGGCCGAGGGTGATGTCCATGTGTTGGCCTACCGCAACAAAACGATGGACGGACCGCCGGTGGGCGTCGCCGACGTGACCGAAGTGGCGTCCGGACTGTGGTCGTTCGAGATTCGCAACCTGCGCGCGGGCGATCTTTACCTGTTCGCCTGGCGTGGCGACGATCCCTTTGCGCCCGGCATGCCGTCCGGCATGCCGCCGGGAATGCCGCATCAGGCCATTACCATGCGCTGGGGCGATATGGAAGGAGTCGAGATCGGATTGACCGATCGCATTCACGAAGCCTGGTTCCCGGCTTTCTCCTGGACCGGCCTCGATCCGACCCCGGGCGTCAGTGATCGCTATTATGTGGAGATCTACAACGGGGCGAACAATAAAATTCTGGCCACATCGGTGCGCGCCAATCGCACGGTTTTCCGCAAGAGCGACTACATGAACGCAACCGGCTGGACTTCACCGGCGCTGATTTTCACCCAGGGCCTGCCGCCCGACAACTATCGAGCCACGGTGGCTCATGCGTCCGTGGGTACGCCCTTTTCCGGCAATAATATCCATTTCAGCGTGCGCAACGATACGCTGCCGGCCGTCACCCAGGTCTCGCCTGTGAGCGGCGGGATCGTACGTCACGCGCTCCACCCCTTGCGCTGGAGAGGTGCCGACGGAGGTGTGGCGCAGCAGTTCGAAGTGCGCGTAGGTCCGGTCGGTGGCGGTTGGGTCTGGTCGCAGGCCGTGTCGGCCCCGTGGCGTAACGAGGATGGCGAGTATAGTTTCGAGTTCCCGGAGATGTTCGGGCAGGGAAGCTGGACCAATGGCCTCTATCGCTGGCAGGTGCGGGCGCAGCGAAGGACGATCGCCGGAGGGGTTGAGTCCTTCAGCGACTGGTCGTCCACGCCGGAAGCCGAGTTCCAGGTCAATCTTGCCGATCCGGCGCCGGATGGCAACGGAGCCCCGGCGCTGATGGGGCGGGTCCACTACTACGGACCTTCCACCAACGCCAATTTGATCGTGCGAGCCTACAGTACGCCCAGCTTCAACGGTACGCCGCAGGGCCAGGCGGTGGTCGTCTGGAATCGGCAAACGTGGGGAGGCGAGTTCAAGATACTGGGCTTGCGGAGCGGACGGTACTATCTGCGTGCTTTTGTCGATGCTCTGGACAATGGCGAGGAAGATGTATGGGAGCCGTACGGGATCGGCCGCAGCGTAGAATTTGGCGGATCGCGTCATCCCTTCCGCACGGACTACCAGGTCGCGCGTTACGATCTAGTGGAAGGTCGTCAAGTGGTGCGCGATATTCGGCTCGTGGTTCTGGATCGCGATACCGACAACGACGGCTTGCCCGACAGTCTGCAGGATCTGGACGGCGACGGCATGTTGATTACCTCCACCGAAGAAGATCTGGACGATTACGCAGAGAGAAGCACCGTCGTGGCCCTCGACAATGCCGGCGGCGATATCGGGTCCTATGATGTAAGCGGTGACGGTCTCACCTATGATGAAGCGGTTGCGGCCGGACTGGATGATCCGTATGCCTACCATACGGATGCGTACGGGATTCCGTTGGGCGCGAAACGGACGCTGGGTCTGAGATGGGATCCGAACGTCACCGACAGCGACGGCGATCAGGTCTCGGATCTGGAGGAAATCGCCGCCGGCAGTCGCCCTGACGATGCTTCGGATACGGCTCGGGTCAAGATCGAGAGCATTCGCATCGATGCCTCGGGGCGTGCTGTGGTGATGTGGAATACCTATGCCAACGTGGCCAACCTGTCGATCGAGTTCACGCTGGAGTCTTCGCCCAGTTTGGTCGATCCGCAGTGGAGTCGGGCGGGAACCACCAGCGAGGTGGTGTCCGGCAGCAAGAGCGGCAAGGCCGCCATTGTGGACGACAATGTTGTCGGCGGCGGTCGCTACTATCGTCTGCGCGTGAGCGTTCCCGAACGACGCTAATGCGCCATACGCTTGACGGAGTATGAGCACGGCAGACCCGTTCCGGCCGTGGAACGGGTCTGCTCGCTTTATGGTCCAATGAAGATCGCGCACTTGCGAAAGTGCGCGGATCGCGGATGGGCGGCCCGCCTGTGTTCCTTGGCCGTGATTTACGGTCCGCAAGCCGCGTGGCATGAGCCTCTGCTGTTTTTTGGAAATTGGCGTTGACGGAACGGTCGGAATTTTGTACATGCTACTTTAAATGCGTAGGTGACGTTGACGGAACAGGGGGGACGCGCAATGGACAAGGCGAGATATTGGTGGGCGGGCATATTGACGTTGGCGGTCATCGGCATGACCGGGTGCGAATGGGATGCCTTCGATTCGGAGGATTCGTGGAACGACCGCCTTTCCTGGGTCAACTTCAGCGGGGTTTATCGCTCGCCCGGCATCACGGTGATCCCCGGCGGCGGAGTGGTGATTTCGCCGGACGAAGGGCTGGCTCTCAAAGAGGAGGCCGTAGGCGTGGGCAATGGCATTGCCGCCAACTTTGCCGGTACGCTGACCAAGCCGCCGCTTTATCCAGGAACCCTCAGCGTTACGGACGGTGACGAATCGTTCGAAGACGCAGCCGGAAACGGTACGCTAACGGGAGACAAGGGGGGGACGGGCAGCATCAATTACAATACCGGGGCGTTTTCCGTTACTTTTTTGAGCAGTCCGATTGCGGGAGCCGAGGTGCGAGCCACCTATATTTACTACGTGGGCGACGAAGGGCAGGCGCCTTCGCCGGAAGAGCCGGAGGATGCCAGGATTATTCGCCGCCTGACCGTCAATCAACAGGGTCATATTCTCGATATCACCGATGGGTCCGGCATGAAATATTCCGGCAAAATGGGATCCGTGCAGGCTCCGGGCGGCGATGATACCGGCGCGGTTTCCGGACTGTTGGTCGCCAATTTCGAAGCCGAAGGCTCCGGAATCAAGATCGTCGGGGTCTTTGAGGGCACCTATTCGGCTGCCGATGACGGCATAGGCGAAGGCGTTTTGATTAATCGTATTATGCGTGCCACCTGGTACAACGATGCCGGCGAAACGGGGAACATGGATTTTACAGCCGAGTAGCTCCGGTTTCGACCTGTTGGTTTGCTGTTGTCGGCTGGACGGGATTGTGTCTCCATGGACATGCGGGTCAAGGACTTCGACGATTTCAGAAGGCCGTCGCGTAAGCCGTGGCTGCTGTTGCTGATCGTTCTGCTGCTGGGCGTGTGGCTGTTGTCGCGCTTCGGTTGCCGTCGCGAGGAAGTGGCGTCCGAGCCCGAGAAAGGAATCTCCCCGAGCGCGGAGGAAGTCGCTCGCCGGAGTGAAGCGACGGATGCGACCGGCCCCGGCGAGTCTTTCCCCGCTCCCGACGATGCGCCGACATCTCCAGAGCCGGCGTCCGATGTGCGCGAGTTGTACGAACAGGCGCAGGCTGTCGAGGCCCGGGACGACTGGGTGGAGGCGCGGCGCCTCTATTTGACCGTCTTGGATCGCGCGC
>CAZYAW010000131.1:0-2643 GCA_964646045.1 uncultured Victivallales bacterium
TCGATGCCGTCGCTGTTGTAGCGCCAGTGCCCGATCAGTTTTACGTTCGAAATATGCACGTCGCGGCAGCCGGCAGGCGCGATTGTGAAGCCGCCGGAATCTCGCAAGGTAATGCCCTCTATGCGGACGTTCCGGCAATCGTGCAGCGTGACGAGACTTGCGACTGCCGCACGGGCAAACGCGCTGCCGTCCAGAATGCCGCGGCCGCGGATTGCCAAATCGGTCACATGTTCGGCAAGCACCGCCCCGTAGACCACGGCGCCGGCGGCGAGGTAGAGCGTCTGCCCGCTCTGCATGCGAATGATACCGGCGCAGTGCACGCCGGGGCCGAAATACAGGACCTGGGGGTCCGCTCGGTCCGGCGCGTCCTTCTCGGGCGGGTTGGCGAACAGGTGCAGGGCCTGATGCGAACCGTTCACCTCCACGGTGTACTGCCCGGGGCGGTCGACGGGGAAACGGATCCGGTTGCCGTCGACAGATGGCGCGATCCCGGCCGAACGGGGCCGAACGACAACCGAGTCAACGGGGCGTTTGCACAGCACCTCGACATCAACCCGGTCGGCCATGTCCCACGCGGCAAAGGAGGCAAGCTCCGTCTGCTCCAGGGGACGCTGGCGATCGGGCACGAACTCGTTCAAGGGATACGCCGAGACTCGTGCCGCGTGGGTGAAGACCGGCTTTCCCGCCACGGTCAGTTCATAGTCCCCGGCCGGGACCTCCTCGGTCGGAACGGGGTAGACTCGCGGATTGGGGGCTTTAGTGTTTGTCATGTTTTCTCAACAGTACTCGAGGCCTGCCCCTCGTCTATCATGTCAACGTTAGAAATATCATTCGCCCAGGGCGCGTTTCAGCACGGGGTAATAGGTCTCGGCGATATGCATGAAGCCGAGATCATTGGGATGGCCTCCGTCCACGGTGCACCACTGATAGTGTTTGCCGAAGGCCTTTTCGATATCTGCAAAGAATGTGCGTTTGTCGCCTCTCTGCTCCGCCTTCCCAAAGGTGTCCATTACGATTTGGCGGCGCGCGGCATGCTGTGCTATGTGCTTGTAATCGGCCCGGCATCCAAGCACGACCGGCAGGTCCGGTCGGCGTTCGCGGATCTCCCGGAAAAACGGCTCGTACCGAGCTTGCTTCTGTTCGAGGCTTGTGTTCGTCGTGTCGATGACGAGCGCGCTCATATCGAGGCCCGCGATCAGTTCGGCCATGATCGGTTCCAGCATCCCGCAGCCGCTGAACCCGAGATTTACCTGGGCCGCGTCAAGCCAGTGGCACAGGAGGTGGGCAAATGCCGTTCCGGGCCGCGAGGCACACCCCCCCTGTGTAATCGAACTGCCGTAAAACACGATCGGTTTACGGCAGGAAAACGGATCGGGCGGCGCGAGCGTGGACTCTGCATCCACACCCAGATGCATGGATTCGACTCCGTTGTATAACGGAAAATTCAAGCTCCAGTCCCGCATCCCCCCTTGTTCGTCCCGGACCAGCAGGACGGTGTATTGCGTAGATCCGGCCGGAGGGAACGCGACAGAAACAAAGTCCCGGTCCGCCCCCGCGCCGCGATACAGGTCCACGCCGGCACTGCCGGTTCTCGGCATATGCGACATATCACCCGCGGACCTGAGCCTGACCTTCACGGCAATGGCGTCGGAATCGCTGCGGAACCGGACCATGCCACCGGCCGTGTGCCAGGCGCCGCCACGGATTTTATCCATCTTCTCAATCGAGTCCTTCGGCAACCGGCAGAACAGCCCTTCCCTGCTGAACCAGGGAAAGCCGCTCAAGCCGAAAGGGAACCTCCTGACATCGTGGAACGCGAGATCCCTGCCGTTCACGCATTCAGATTTGAAATTGGGATCTATGTCTTCGATGCTTTCGAGCGGTGATTCCTGTTTGTCTTTCATTGCGCACATTTCCGGTAGGTTGCGGCGATGACGCGGAGCGCGATGGGGACACCGCCCCCCTTGTATTCCCGACCCTTCCAGCGCGTCTTGATGAACCAGTGCGTGCGGCGGAAGTCGATGCCTCGTTCGGCTTCAATCCGGTCGGCACAGGTCTCCATCGCGCGGCAGGCATCCTCCAGGGCGTGCAGGGTCTTTTCGGTTCTGTTTTGCATGCACAGCGCCGACGCCCGGGCGGCCGACGCCGTCACGCGGACGGCTTCCATCGTCAGAATGGCATCGGCAAAACAGGAGGTCAGGTAGGCGTAATCCTTGGGGGCCAGGACATTGCGAATCGCTTCGATCTCACGCAGCGCCTCCCGAGCCGCGGCCATGGCCTCCCCGCTGTCGCGGAGGTAGTGCTCCAGCTCGACGCCATGGGCGCTTACCTGCCGGCAACGGATCTCGTCGCAAGACAGTTCGTTCCACGGCTTGTCGGACACCAGTGCCTCGCCGGGGCGGGCGAAGACGTCCCAGGCCCGGTAGAGACGGGCCGGCTGCCAGCCGCCAACAAGGAGCGTGCTGTGATCGAGAAGCGGCACACCTCCCGCGCTGAAGCCCTTGACGATGATGGTACGGCTCTTCTTGAGGATCGACTCGACCGCCGGCGCGGCCACTGCGCCGAAACGGCGAACGCACCATTCCTTCCACAAACCGTCCGTCGCACGCGGGTTCGCCCACCATTGTTCCACGGTGGCGATGA
>CAZYAW010000132.1:0-2516 GCA_964646045.1 uncultured Victivallales bacterium
CCGCCGGATGCACAGGGGCGGCAATTCCGGAACGCGGCCGGCCCGCAGGATATCCAGGCCGCGTTGCGCCGCCGCGAGGTGGGCTCCTTTCAGAATGTCCGGCAGCAGATCGCCCAGAGGCCGACCGACCGAGTCGGCGGCCGCTATTCCCGTCATCCGTTCCGCAGCCGGGTTGACGGAGATAACGGTGCCGTCCGCCTCCAGCAGCGCCACGCCCTCGCTCATGGCCTGGATCGTGTTCGTCGCCGATTGCTCGCTCGCCAGTTGTACCGCGTATTCCTTTTCCAGATCCTGCACGGCTCTCAACATGGTCACATCAATGGTGACGAGATCCGATATGCTGTCGAAAGTGCGTTCCCATTCCTGCCGGGCCCGATTCAGGTCGTGGAAAAGCACGTCGTACGGTCGCATGAGCCGTTCAGTACAATCGCCCGGTATATGAAATAGAACGCCGCGATTTTCAAAAGATGGCCCAGCATGTTGGCCGGTCCGTAGACGTTGAGGTACTGCGTGAAGGCCAGTTCCGAAGCGATGGTCGCCAGAATCGAGAGTCCGACCATGCGGAAGACGCCGGCATCCAGTTTGCGGCGACTGGCGATCAGGAGCGCGAAGGCGACGAGCAGCGCGATCAGAACCAACATGCCCGGGACGTGTTGCAGCCCCGCGGCTCCGGCCTGGAATGGCATACGAATTTTCACAGCGCTCCTTTTTTCCGCTTTATTGCTTGACCCTCTTTCCAACATTCAGGGTATAGGTTCTCTGTGGTTCCTAGTAAAAGGCGTCCGCCGGTTCAACGCCAATTTCGGGAATGCCGGAAGATTGGACTTGCGATTTCCCCAGGGCGAGCAAGTGCCTCGATGGGCGTTCGACAGCAAGGACGATCCGGCTATCTGCCGAGCCGCAAAGATTCTGTCGACGATTCATTCGAAACCGACCAGCGCTTGACGTTTCTCATCCCATAGCTTCAGACGAACGCCCTTTAAGCTTTTCCGGATCGTAGGCAACCTCCGAAAGCCATCCTATAAGGGTTCGCCTGATTTCGGGCTTCGATATGCCTTAGCCGCTTTCACCCGTAACGCCGATTGCCCTCCTGCGGACGCCCGGCCCGCTCCCTGCGAGATTTCGAAGTCGGATGTCAGAGATTCCCCGGTTACCAGCCCTTCATGAAGATGTCAGGGTTTTCATCGTGCGCAGCGCCCTCCTCTTGCATTGCCACAGACGACCGCTACACAACCGGAGACGATGGTGACGGGCAACGACATACAGACTTTCTATGCCCGGCCGCATGTGCGCCGCCGCATCGCCGAGTATCTCGGCGCCGAAAACGGGCATCCGGCCACCTGCGTCTATCTGGCTCAACCGGACGGCGGCTGGCCTCGCATGGACACGGTTAGCCCGCCGGATCGTCTGCCTGCGCTACTGCGGAACAACCTCGACCTGGCGCGTTCCTTGTGGGACCGACAGTCGTTGATTGCCCATCTGGACATCGAGTACGTCAATTTCGAGTTCCAGCGCGAGCCCTACCTCGACCCGGCTCGCAGCTTTCGTGTTCAAAAGCCGGCCCGACTCGCGACGGAACGGATTCTGTCGCGCTACGGTATCCACCCGCTGCATTTGGTCACCGGCAGAGGGCATCACTACACATGGCGAATCCAATGCGGCAGCGCCGCGTTCCGGCAACTGGCAGACTTTGGCCGCTGCAACGACACGCTGCTCGCCCGCTATCGCTCTCCCGGCCTCCCGCTTTCCCAAACCGTATCTTCGGCGTACGGGAAGGCCTTTGCCGGCCTTGGCCTTGTCCTGGAATATATCGCCGACACCATCAAGGCGGAGGCCGCTCCGGCGTCGTCTCTGCCGGTAGAGATCACCGCCGTCGCTGTGGGACCCGGCGAGCGGGGGCGCGAAATCGTCTCGATCGACGTGTCGGAATACGGCGATCCGCTCTATTTGCGAGTTGTTCGGGCGCCGTTCACAGCCTACCTGAAAAAAGGCGCGCGGGACCCCTCGCAAGACGAAGCGGGCGGCGGGGGCCTTCTGACCGTAGTCGCCCCGCACAACAAAGACTTCGAGAGCGTTTTCGCAGCCACTCGGAATGCGACTGCGGCGGTACGCCTTGCGGCCGAGACCACCGCCGGCATCCCGGACGCGACGTCCGGAACGCACCGACTGATCCGCGACTATGCGAATTCCCCTCTGCGCCGGTTCCACGATCGGTTCTACGAGCAGCCTCAGCACCCGCCCCATGCGTGGGAGGGCACGTACGACCGGATGCCGATCGAACGTTTGCCCCCTTGCATTGCGCACATCCTGTCCGTTCCGAACGACCTCCTCATGCAGCCCGCCGCGATCGAACTGGTGGTTCGCGGCTTGCTCGCGTTGAACTGGCATCCTCGCCATATAGCGGGGCTGATTCGGTCCAAGTACGAACGCGACTACGGGTGGGGCGATCAGTGGCTGATTCACGATGCCGCGACGCGGGCGGATTTCTACACCCGCATCTTCGCCGGACTCTTTGC
>CAZYAW010000133.1:0-8312 GCA_964646045.1 uncultured Victivallales bacterium
ACATTAAAACGATGCCGCGTTCGGCTTCTACCGCTACCGCATCGGAGCAGTTCTCATTATTGCTCAAACGGTGCGGAAGACAGGCTAAAGCCTGAACTACAAACTTTTCGCAATGCTCGATAAGACGGCGTTCGTAGTTCAGCCTTTAGGCTGTCTGTGCTGCAAATGAATAACCGAGGTCGATTTAACTTCCGTCTTTCGGGTTTCCACGGCAGACTGTTCCGGCATGGAGCTATGGAACCAGTTTGCGGATCGTCTTGCCGCGCAAGGCGGGCGATGCGGCCCGAGGTTGGAAGGGGGATTCCGGCATGCCTCGCCCGTCGCAGGACCCAGCCATGCGCACGATGCGTTCGAGATCGTCTATCACCGCCAAGGTCGTGGAATCGTACACTTGTGCGACGGCACGCAAAAGGTCTTCGCCCCCGGCGCGCTCCATGTGACGCTGCCGGGCGTCGTGCATACGCAGCACATGAACACGCCCGGCGAAGACTGGTGCGTCTACGTGAGCTGGCCGTTGCCCGCCGGCGCCGCGGAGGAAGCGCCGCCCTGTCTTCAGATCGACGCCATGGTATCCGAAGCGCCGCTGAACGACCTGGACAGACTCACTCTGCCGCACCACGATCTCTCCGCCGCGGAGTCCGCCGCCCTGGATCTGCGTGCCGGATCGCTGTTGCTGGAACTGTTGGGAGCGGCCTTTCGCAGCAGGCGGGGATGCCTGACGGCAGCGGCGGACCGCTATGCGGAACAGGCCATGGCCCTGATGCGAGGTCATTACAGCGAACTCGGCACGGCCGGCGAGCTGGCCGCCAAGGTCGGGATCAGCCCGCACTACCTCCGGCATGTGGTCAGGCGGCGCTTCGGGGCGGGGCCGTCGAAGTTGCTTCAGCGCATGCGCGTCGAAGCCGCCAAATCCCTGCTTTCTCACACCAACTTGACCCTCGTGGCGATCGCCGCGGAGTGCGGATTCGCCAACGAGCGATACCTGAGCGCCGTCTTCCGTCGTTTCGCCGGCGTCAGCCCGGGCCGTTACAGACTTGCCTCGCAAAGCGCCGCGGACCCGTGCTCCGTTCCCGGTCAATCGCGTTGACAAGTCGAGTGGAATGCGATAGTGGTTGCGACATGGAAATGCTGCCTGGACATTCACGCCTGCACTGGTGGGATCTGCAAAGCGAATTGGGCCTCCACAATATTCCCGTTGCGTCCGTCTACCGACTTTTCGCGGCGCAAGGCGGATTCGTCGAGCATAGCCATGCTTGCATGGAAGTCCGATATCTGAAAAGCGGGCGACAGCATTACCGAATTGAGGGGCGAGACTATACGCTGAACGGGGGAGAAGCGCTGATAACGTACCCCGACGAATCGCACGGCAGCGGCCATTTCCCGGTGGAGCCGGGAACGTTGTTCACGCTGCGCATCGCGCTTCCCAAACGCTCCGGCCGCTTTCTCCTGCTGACACCGGCCCAGGCGAAACCTCTGGTCCGCCAACTCAAGACCTTGCCGAACCGGCATTTCCAATGCGACAAGCGATTGCGACGGGAAACCGAGGCCCTGTTCGCGCTGCTGCGATCGCATCGCCATCCGCTGAGCGGCATTGCGATCGCGTGCTCGCTGCTGCAATGGACGCTCGCGCTGGTCGCCTGCTCCGCGCACGCGAAGGCCACCGGTATGACTCCCGACATTGCCCGGGTACGGGATTTCATGCTTGCCAGGGGAACGTCCCTGACGACCCTGGATCAACTCGCCAACATCGCCGGACTGTCGAAATCCCGCTTCAGCGCCAAATTCAGGCAACAGGTCGGCGAATCGCCCGTTCAGCACCTGCTGCATTGCAAGACCGAATTGGCCGCCGAATGGCTGCGCAACCGTCCGGAGCTATCCGTGACGGATATCGCCATGGAACTGGGTTTTTCCTCCTCGCAGTACTTCGCCACGGTCTTCCGCCGCATGACAGGCCGTTCCCCGTCCGAATATCGCCTTCATGTATAATATCATCCTGTGTCGCCGATCGAACGCATCGCGTTCGGGATTATCGTACTCTTTCTTCCGACTGGCATTCCGGGCAAAGCCGTTTAGCCGTTGCGGGAACCCGGCCCGCCTGCGGCGACGGCAAAACAACATGGAGACCATTGCATGACCACTGCAAAACGACTGAACGCAAAGTATCACGTGCTGACCGACTACCGATCCGATCTCACCGATCGCAACAATCTCGACGAAACCTTCGTTCAGGTCACGAAGCGCAACCAGGAGATGCGGGAGAAACGCCGCTGGTTCACCAGCCTGTGCTGGAATCCGGCCACGGAGACGCTGTACTGCGGACAGACGCACCGCATGGGCAACGTGCTGCATGCCTTCGATCCGAAGACGGGCGCCTTCGACAACCTGGGCTTCGAGACCGTGGCCGAAGACAACGACATGAAAATTCATCGCGGGCTATGGTTCGATCCGGACGAGAACGCGCTGTATTTCGGCCTGGCCTCGCTCAACCCGATTTCCGTGTACGTCGACGCGCCCGGGGGACGGTTGATGCGCTATGACATCGCGGCGCGACGCTTCGACACGATCGGCATTCCGATGCAGGGCAACTATATTCAGGCCACGGTCTACGATCCCGTCCGCAAAATGCTCTATGCCTTTCTGGAGCCGTCGCAATCCTTCGCGGCCTGGTCGCTCGAAGAAAAGCGCCTCGTACGAGCGCACTGCGTGGAGAGCATTCTCCATATCAGCGACGTGGACGACGGCGGCGGGATATGGGGCACCGCTTCACTGAAGCACGACTTCTTCCGCTACGATCCCGTCGTCAACGCATTTGCGTTTCCCGAAGGCTGCACGATACCCAGCGCGCGTCAGGCCAGCAATGTGCTTTACCAGGGAGCGGGCCCGGTGGATTGCCTGGTCAACGGCGGGGACGGGTTTATGTACGTGACCACGGGCCTGGGCGAGCTATACCGTCTCGATCCCCGATCAAACGCTCTGGACTACATCGGCAAACCCCTTCCCTACCCGCGCGCTCCGGCCCTGCGCGTGGGCCGCGACGGGTTCCTGTACGGTGTCGGCGGCGACAACGGCCATACCTTCCTCTTTCGCTGGGACCGCCAGACGGGCCCGCTGGAGGTACTCGGTCACGTCGCGGCGGCGGACGGCACGGCCTGCTACCGCCCGCACGACATGGCGCTGGTCGGCGACACGGCCTACGTGGCCGAAACGGATTCTCCGAACCGCAGCGGCTGTCTCTGGGAATGCCGGGGCGTGGTCGGAAAAGCATAGGCCGACTGTCGCCCGCACCCTGAGAGATCGGAAGTCGAAGGTCCGGCAGCCTTCTCGGCGCCGCTGTCGCAAACAGGCCGGCAAGAACGGCGGCCAGCCTTATTGCGTACGCAGGCAGGCCGGCAGGCCGCCGAACAGGTTTGGCCAAAGGGCCCGCGCAAAAACAACTTCACAAATCACGGGAAGATATCTTGACGGATCGCTCCTGTCACGCCTATAGGATAACTTATGAGAACGTGGCTGACGGCAATATGTTTTTTCGGTTTTCTCGGAAGCGCACCGGGGCTGGCGGACGATCTTAAAGCGATCGAAGCCCGCTTCGCGGCGGAACAGAACGCGGGCGCCCGCGGCCGGATCGCGAGCGAATACGCGAACACGGCGCTGCAACAGGGCCGGATCGCGGAGGCGCTCGCCTTTCTCGACCGCCGCAAGGCGGCTCCGGATGCGGACGGAGCGATGTTGCTGCTCGAAGCGCAACTGAACCGAAATTCCGCACTCGATGCGCAGGAAGAAGGGGCGTGGCTCGTTCGCTACGTGGAGCAGGAAACCCATACGGAGAAGGCGCTGGCCCTGCTTTCGCGGCTGCGCGGCGGATTGCCGGCGGAGCGGCGTTCGATGGCCGTGACATTGGCCGTGCGTCTGTTCGAAAAAACAAAGGACGAAGTCCGGCGCCGCAACATATTTCACACCGCGCTCTCCTGGGCGAGCCGGGAAAACGACCGGCGACCGGCAACGGAATTCATCGAGCGCACCGGCTCCGTCCCGGACCAGAAATGGTTCATGACCTTGTGGAATATGGCCCCGCGCTCGCCGACCGACTACCGCACCGGTCCCTGGCTGACGCCTTTTTTCGCTCGCGGGCAGGCGAACTGGCGACATATCCAGAACTGGTTCGACCATGGAATCCCGCGTTTGAGCACGAACGAGTCGCGTCGCCTGCTGGCGGCTCTTTCCGCGGCGGTCGCCCTGGCGGAAAAACCGGCGGATCGAGTGCGGATCGGCAATCAGTTTCTGCATGCGGCCGGCCTGAAAGGCGACACGCAAAGCGTTTTCGCCTTTCTGGAAGATCATCGGGAACGTTTCGAGAAGGAGAATCCGGTTTCTTACGCAGTATGGAAGACCCGGGCCCGTATTCTGGCCCGGGACAAGCCGGGCGCCGAGCAGGCGCTGGACCGAGCGATCGCGCTCGCTTCCGACAAAGCCGGCTGGGTGGAGGGGTTGCGCCATGCCATTCACAACATGTCCACACAGGAATACGGTCCGGCCATAGAAGAACGCGATACGCAGCAGGCCCTGGACAAGGCCGCCGCCCATGCGGCGCGTGGACAGATCGAAGATTTGCATCGCCTGATTCGCGACACGCTGGAGAACAAAGGACAACACGCGATCCGGAATCGGAGCGACATGCGTCTTTTCGACGGCGTCAATACGTGGTACAGGAAAGCCTTTGCCGACTACGCAGACTCCTATTCGGCCTATGTCGACAGCTATACCAAGGCCGTACGCCTGCGCGGCGGTTACGATGCCGAGGCGGCCGCGCGGTTGCGCGAGAAGATCTCCCTTGACCGCCGCGCGCCGAGGCCGGGTTTGCCGATTCCCGAACTGGACACGAAGGATCTGACGCCGGATCGGACGGCGACGAATTTTCTGGGCTGCGTCGAATTGTCGCAGGGCGCCTTCGAGATGGAGAGTCGGCAGACCTATCGTTCGATGGGCGGACCGGATCCCGAGTTTTTCTCCCGGCCGCTGGTGGCGGACGGACGGATATACGCCCAGACGTCCGTGGGGATGGTCTGTATGGAGGAGGATCGCGTGGTGTGGGCTCGCGGGTTCCCTCCGACGACAATATGGAATCATCCGTATCCTCCCAAATTCGCGGGGGCTCCAAGTCGGCCGGCGACGGTCGGACCCGCCGTGGTGGGCCGCTATGCGACCGACCGCGGGCAAACGCTGATTGCGCTGGATCGCGAGACGGGGACCCCGCTATGGAGTTATGTGCCGCACGGAGCGCGCTTGACCGGCGATCCGGCGGAGTGGCAAGGCAGAGTCGTGGCACAGGGCCTGCGCACAGGACATCACGGCGCGCCGACGATGCTGTTCGTCGTGAACGCGCGAAGCGGCCGGGAGGAGGCGCGCTATCTGATCGGATGGGAGCCGGCCGCCGCGCCGCTGTGGGCCAAGCAGCCGGCTCGCGGGGGCGGATACGAAAACCGCTACACGCACGTGTCCTACGCGGAAAACATGCCGGCGCCGGTCGTAGCCGGAGATACGGCCTATCTGCAACCGCATTCCGGGATAGCGGCCGCCTTCGATTTGCGGCGCGCGGAATTGATCTGGTTGCGGATTTATCGGCGCGAGGAGTCGCAGATCAAGGCCGCGCCGCGCCTGCTGTCCGAGCCGGTAGTGGGCGCCGACAACGTTTTGTTGACCGCGATGGACGGGTCGGCGCTGACCCTGGTTCAGCGAGAAAACGGACAGGTGGTCTTCGAGGACACGGCCACCCTGTTTCGTGAAACCGCGAGCGCGGGCCGGGATGTCGCCGCCGTGGTTTCCACGCACCAAGTGCGTTTCTACTCCCTGCAGGACTACACCCTCGTCGCCGAGCACAAGGAATCCGGCCTGCGCGTGCTACAGGAGCTGGCCGACGGCTGCGCTTTCTACAATGAGCGCCATGTTCTGGTATTCAACGCCCGGGGCGAGGAGGTCGGGCGCTACCCGCGCGTTGCCGACAGCGTGCCCGTGGCCGCCGGCGGCGGACGCGTGTATGCGTTCAGCCGCCGTCATCCCGGCCTGTTCGGCGTATGGAGCCGCGGCACGGGCGCGTCCCTCACCCCCGCTGCGGCGGCGATCGGAGCGCCGATCGGAGCCCGACGCATGCCGCAGTGGATGGACGACGGCAACGAGTCCACGTGGCATCCGGCGATATGGGAGGACGGGTTTGTGGAGTATCGACGCGACTATGCAGCCTATATGACGCCGTCGGGGCGACGTTGGGACGTACCCCTCATGCGGCGCGCGCACATGTTTCGCTGCGGAGAACGTTTGGCCGTGCTGCACTTCGGGGCTGTGGATTTCTACGATCGCCATACGGGCCGCTGGACCCACCGCTGGCCGGCCTGGCCGGACGCGCGGCGCATGAACGTGCGCGGCCTTGCGCCCTCGAACGGGCGGCTCTACGCTCGCGTTCACGACCGACGCGAAGCCAAGCCGAAAGCCGAACTGTACCGATTCGACAACAATGGCGAGAGCGCCAGGACGATCCGACCCGACACGCTCAATCATCACGGACGTTTCGCCGTAGCCGGCGACGGCAGGCAGTTAATACCCGTCCATACGCGGGGACCGGACGGCACGCAACTGACGGTATCCGAGCCCTATCGCTCGGACCGGGTATGGCGTTCGGTGAACAGCTCCCGCACCGTCCAGATGTGGGGGGGCGCAGGTTCCGAGCAGTTCGTTATTCCGGGCGAGGGAGAACTGTGGCCGCGCATCTTCCGCAACGATTGGCCGATATTCGACCGCTTCGGCGTGAAAAACGGCATATTGCATTTTGCCCAAATGAAGGAACACCGCCAAAGGCATTATTTTTTCTATCGTCCGGAAACCCGGCAGGGCTATACGCTGACAGCCAATATCAGAGACGAATTGCCCTACTGGGCGATCGCCGGCCAAGTGGTATACGGATTGCGTATGGAGTGGGGCACGGGTCGGGGCGTTATGCTCGATTTCAGCGGCACGGGGGCGCCGGTAGTCAAGGAAGGCGCCACCGAGACCTTCCCCATCCTGTTCGGCAGCGAAAAACACGCCCGTTTCGGGCGGGCCGCGTCGGCGTTGCTCGGCAACACGGTCATGCACAGTTTTTTACTGAAAGGAGCCTGGGGCAATCCCCTGCCCGTGCGGCTCGCACTGCAAAAAAAAGGCTCTCCGGACATTCGCCAGGCCATCTTCCCCCATTTTACCTCGGTGCATCCCGTCTCCGAGCGCATGGCGCTGATCAACGGCATTGCGACGGACGAGACGGCCTTTTGGAACATCCTCGAAATGGCAAAGAACATGACGCGCGCCCCCTGTCTTGGCAAGGGGCCGGCATTTCTGGACGGGTTTCCCGACGAGTGGCAAGACGCGGAGTTCAGCGATGCGCCCCATGGACGCTGGGCCGTGCGCGCCATTCATGGCCGTCATAGACGCCAACCGCCCGACCGGGTCTGGATCGCTCTCGAAATATCCAGGCCCGACCTGGTGCGCAAGCTTGCGCGCCCCGGCGCGACAGACCTGATTGCGCTGGACGTCGGCCTGGGAACGGCGGGATATGAATGGAATGAAATGACACGAACGACTTTTCGACCCGCCCAAGGAGACAGCCCGGGGAGATTCGCCTTTAGCGTGGCGCCGGACGGAAGCCGTTTTTATCTGGAGGCGGCCACCCGTATTTCGCATTCCCGATCCCATGCCCTTCTGCGTCGGCCCGGCACGGGCCCCGGCGAAATCGAACGCGCTCTCGGCGACCTTGCGGTCCGCGTGCTGTGGCGGGCCACGGACTGGGACGAATGGGTCGGACTGCTCGACGACCGGACGGAAGGTCCACTGTCGTTTCGCCGCGCCATTCTGGACATGAAATGAGTCTATACCCGGCCCGTAAAAAGTAATCAGTGATCGGCAATCATTCGGGCCTCGTGATTGCGCAGACTCCATCGGGTTTTTCGAGGGTCTGAATGAATATCCAATAGCCAACAAGGAATTTCCAACCGACCCAATTTGCCTTGGATATTGGATGGTCCTTGCTGTGCCTCGCCATAGCCGCAGGCGACGGCTGGTTGGCTGTTGGACCTTGTTCTCAGAGACAAGGTGTACCTGAGTAGTTACACCGATTCCTTTCTCATTTCTTCTCGTCCGCCGCCTTCGGTTGCGGCTTCGGTTTCGGCTTCGGTTTCGGGTCCACGATCGGAGTCATCTTCGCCGTCTTGCGGTCCAGCTTCAGCAGCCAGACGCGGCTGTATTTCTCCATGCGGTGCGAAAGCATCACGACCTTGTGCTCCGGATCGTAG
>CAZYAW010000134.1:0-2593 GCA_964646045.1 uncultured Victivallales bacterium
CAACCCCAACCCCAACCGCGACTCCGGCATTGACAACCGCCGCAAAAATCGCGCATAAGTCATGCCTTACGCGAACCGTGCCGCCGCAACGGGGCCGGCCGCGCAAGGGGGTGGTTATGCGAAAATCGCAAATCTTCATGGCCGGCGTCCTGTTTTTGTGCGGAGCGCCGCAAATCGTTTTGGCGCAGACCGCCGGCGGACGCGTCTGGAGCGCCGGCGTCCTGAACGGCTTGCCGGAGGACGAGTATGCCGCGCTGTCGGACGCCAGGCCGGGGCGGGTACAGGGCAAGGTGGTGTCGATCCGGGAGCCGGCAGCCTTTCCCCAGGTCATCGAGCCGGGCCAGTCGTTCGTGGTGCGCCTGGAGGACGTGCCGCGCGCGCACCTCGTGCTGCGCCTGGCCGTAACGGGCCGCGCCCGCCCGCCCGGCCAATACTCGGACTATTACGGCCAACGAAGATTGCGCATCCTTTTCAACGACCGTGAAATCTGGCGCCGCTGGCACGTGGAGGGCCATACCCTGCTCCAGACGTCCGGCGCCGACGCGCTGAGTGAGAAGGGAATTGCGGTCCGGCAGGCCTGGGACGCGAGCATCGGCCAGGCCCTGCGCAGGGGCATGATGCCCGTCATCGACGCGACGGACGGGCGGGCCAACGAGGATAGCTGGCGCTGGTTCGCGCGGCGCTACGGCGCCGTCGCGGATGCGTGGATCGTGCGCCGCGAGCAGGATGCGCGCCGCATCCGGCACGCGGTGACCGACGCGCGCGTCTATACCGTCGACTCAATCGATCCGACGGATCTCGCCGCGGCCACCGGCAACCGCTTCGTCGCGCGCTACGTCGAATATTCCGGCGGCAGAATCGATCGCTACCTCGGCGGATTGCGCGCGGCGGCCTTGCGGCAGGGCGCCCCTCCGCCGCCGCGCGGCGTCAGGCTGCTCATGCCGCCGTCGCTGGGCGATGTGCTCATGCAGCGCCGCAACGGTTTCATGGCGGCGGAAACGATGATCCAATGGTGGATGGCCGGCGGCGACGCTCTCGTCATGGAAAGCGACGAAGTGGGCGGCGATTTCTTTCCGGACATTTTCGGCAGCCCGTCGCCGGCCTGGGATTCGGTCGCGCTCCTGTTCGGACTGGGCGAGGGCGCGGCACGGCGCCTGCCCTGCACCGTGACGCCCGACGAGCACATGGCGCTGGCCGACAGTTACTGGGCGGCGGCGCTCAACGGTCCGCAACTGGCGACAGCCGTGCTCTTCGCCTCTTCGCAAGACCGGGGCCGCAGCGCCGCGCTCCTCTTGCCGGTCCCCTGGCATGGCCCTACGGAAGGCCTGATCGAAGGCGTGGACTTCCCGGGCTGGCGCAACGGCGACCCGCTGCGCATCGAGCCCGAACGCATCCGGGCGGAGGCCGGAAACGAACGCGGACTGGGCCACGTGCGCGTGCCGATTCTGATGAATGGACTGCGGCGCGTACGCTTGTGGCCGGCGGGCCGCCCCCCGCTCGACCGCGCCGCGCGTCTGCGGGCGCTGCGTCCGCAAATCGACGGCCCCGAGACCTTGTCGAACGTCTTCCGCCTGCACGCCGCCCCGCCGCCGTCGCACGGGGTTCGCTACGTGCGTTTGCGCCTCTTCGGGCAGGGCGCCGGAGCGCTGGGCGGCGAACACGCCGCGGAAACGCGCACGGCCACGCTCGGTACGCTTCCCGCCCGCGCCATCGGCCCCCAGTTCGAGGAAGGCCGCGTCGCGGACGTACGCAACGTCGCGCCGTTCGAGGGAAAAAGCCTCTTCGTCACCTTGCGGCCTGTCAAGCCCGCGCACGGTTTTCGCATCAACTGGGACGGACGCCGCATCGCGGACGCGTCGGCTTTGATCTTCTACGCCCGCGTTCGCTGGGCCGAACCGTCGGACGACTCGTCCGGACGGCGCCCGCCTTCCACCGTTCCGCTGTGGTTCGGCAGCCTCTCCCGTCGCCAACGCGTCAGTCTGACGCCCGACCGCTGGCACTTGATCGTAGCCCCTTTCGACGGTTTCCTGTCGAGCGACGATAATCGGGACACCTTTCATCTCTGGCCGGACGACAGTCATCGGCATGTCGTCGAGTGCGAATTGAACGGCTTTGCGGCGGTAAACGCCAAAGCGGAGGACGGCCGCAAAATCGCCCGCTCGCGCGCGGCGGTCCAATGGAACGAGGACGGCACGCAACTGCGCGTTCTGATCGAAGGAACCGCCGCCGCGCCCGCCGCCTGGCAGGGACGCTTCGACCGACCCCTGCGGATCAAGACGGGACGCGTCGAACAGCCCGAAGGGTTCGGCGGCGTGAACCTTACGCACCGCAACGCGGCTCAACTCGTCGAAATCTACATCGCCGCCATGCCCGCCGCCGCCGACGGCGTTTCACTCGCAACCGCGCAAGAACTGTTCCCGCTCGCCCGCCCCCAAGACCAGCCCGACCTTTCCCGCGTCATCATCGCCTTCGAAGCCGAGCGCTAACCCCGCGCCCGTCCCCCATGCTTCGCCTCGTGTCATGGGCGTCCCGCCCATGTTTTATCATCACGTGCCATGGGCGTCCCGCCCATGTTCCGCCCTCGTGCCACGGG
>CAZYAW010000135.1:0-2978 GCA_964646045.1 uncultured Victivallales bacterium
AGGTGTTTCGGGCTTCATTCGGGCTTGGGTATTTGGGTGTTTCGTCATTGAATGGCACGCCTCAACGGTGTAGTTTGCGAACAAAAGGCCTTATCTAAGTGCCATTCGGGACAGACCCTGCCGTCGCCAATGGGCACATCGTTTTACGGTAATTCCATCATTCCAATCTTCCACCATTTCATCATTCCCATCCCCTCCGGGATGGCGCTGAAGGCGAATAGATTATGAATCCGACCCTGCAAGATGTGTTTCTGGCCAATCCGGACAAGACCGTGGCCGAGCTGCTGGCGCGCCGGGCGTTCAAGGGCAGTCTGCGCGAAACGGTGACCCAAACGATCCTCGCTCATCAGGATCGGCCGGATGTCGGCCAGTATTTCTGGGTGCTGCTCATGCCCAGACGGCTGAGCCTGATGTCCGTTGCCGGCCGCTGCAATCTGGCCTGCCGCATGTGCGGCGGCAGTCGCGGCACACTCCGGTACCTGACGAGCCGAACCCTGGAAACCATGCTGAAGCACGCGCCGTTCACCGAAATGGTCACCTTGGTGGCCGGCGATAGCGAGCCGCTGCTGAATCCGGACATGGCGTCGAATTTGCATGCGATTCGCAACCATAACGCGCTCTGGGATATCGTGACAAACGGACATCTGCTGAACGACGAGCTGATCGAGCGCATGGCGGCCGATCCGAGGCCGTCGCGTCTGAATGTTTCGCTGGATGCCTGCCGACCCGAAACCTACCGTGCCATCCGCAAGGCCCCGCTCGAATCCGTGCTGAGCAAACTCCGCGCGTTGCGCGATGCGAAACGCGCGAACCAGTCCGCTCACCCGCTCGTTTCGCTGCTGATGGTCGGCATGGAAGACAATATCGAGGAATTGCCGCAATTCGTTGCGCTGGCCGCCGAGCTGCAGGCGGAACGCGTGCTGCTTTCCCACATGCTGGGCAACTATTCGCCCGGCGATTTTTTCAGGAACCCGCACTGGCCCGTCGCGCTCCGCGAAGCAGCCGCCGTCAGTCGGGAAACAGGCGTGCGGCTGGAATGGCCTTCCGATGCGAGGCCGGCCGATCATGCGGCCGGTCGGACGACGGTCCGTGCCGAACAAAAACCGATACCCGCCGCCGAACCGACCGTCGGGCCGGATGGCCCAGCCCATTCGCAGACAACCCATGCCGCCCCGCGTTCGGACAATCAGGGTCAGGCGCAAGCGGCGGACAACGGCGCGCCCATCGCCTGTTGTCCGTGGCTGCTGGACGCGCATATCGATATGGACGGGACAATCCATCCATGCTGCAATGTGGGAGAACCGATCGGCAACATTCTCGAAAGCCCGCTGTACAGGAACCAGCCCTATCTGAACGCCAAAATGGACCTGATGCAGGGCAAGCTGTTCCGAAAATGCATGGGCAATCTCAATTGCGCCTATGTGGCGAGCGTCAGGAAGAAAGCGACCGCACCGGCGTTTATCGATTGAACAATAAACAAGGATGAACGCTATGAATATCGATTCGCCACAGGCATTCGCGGAAACCCTGCGTGACATGTCGGAGTCCGGCACGTTGCGCGAGGACCGGTTGCGGGCCATGAAACAAGTGGTGATGAAGTATACGGATGTGATCCCCTGGATGCGCGAGTTCCTTTGGCTGATCTACATGCCCGAATTTTTCAATATCGGCGTGGTGGACGGAGCCTGCAATTGCGATTGCCGCATGTGTTCGGCCGGGCGCGGATTGCCGTTCCAATACTGGACCATCGAAAAAATGGAGACCGCGCTGCGCCATGCGCCAACCGTCTCTCGCATCACGTTGAGCGCCGTCAATAGCGAACCGTTGCTGAATCCGGACCTGTGCGCGATCATCCGCCTTTGCGCCGCCCGCCGCTGCGGCATCGATTTCTATACCAACGGTTTGGCGCTCAACGACGAAACCGCGCACGTCATTGTCCGGGACGGCGCGGTCAGCATGATGAATTTTTCCATGGATGCCGCCACGGAACACACTTACCGGACCATTCGTCGCCGTTCGCTGGCGCGCGTGCGCGCCAATATCGAAAAACTTGTCGAACTCAAAAGAAAAACCGGCGCCCGGCGCCCTCATATCTCGATATCGCTCGTGGAAATGAGCGACAACATCGAGGAACTTCCCGATCTTGTGGATTACGCCGCGTCCGTCGGCGCGTTCAGAGTCTTTGTCGAGGCGCTGATCAATCCGAACCCGGAAAACCACAGCGCCACCGAAAATCCCGATTGGCCCGATGCTGTTCGCGAAGCCAAAATCAGAGCCGCCCGACACAGGATCAGACTCGAGTTGCCGCTCAAACTGACTCCGCCGCCATTGCCGAACACGGCGGGCGCGCCCGAACCCGAGACGCCCGCGCCGCCGCCCGAATCCGCGCTCGCACCCGCATCGGCCTGCTCGAAGGCCGAGCCGCATTCAAAAACCGAGCCTGCGTCCGATCAGTCCAATCTTCCGCCATGGAAGCACCCCTGGTGCACATGGCTGGATAGCGCATGGGTCTCGATCAAGGGCGACTTGGCGCCCTGTTGCATCGTGTTCGATGTCCCGATGGGCAATATCCTTGACGGACCGTTGCAGGACAACAAACTGTATATCGTCCAAAAAATGAAGCTTCATACCGGCAACATCTTTCCCTCCTGTCTCAAACATGCCGATGTTTGCGCCTTTCTCTCCGAACGCAAGAACCGAATGCCTTTGCGCGATTTGGTCGTCGAACCGTTAAACGTGTAGAGGAACAGGGACAGATAAAATCAGGGACAGACCCGAATGGCGCTTAGTTAACGACGTTTTAGGACAAGCAACAAGCCCTGGTACCGCGCCATAAATGACGAATGACGAAATACCCAAACCCGAAGGAAATCCTAAATCCGAAATACCGAAAAAGCGTGTTTCCCTTGTTTTGGGCTTAGGTGTTTCGGGCTTCATTCGGGCTTGGGTATTTGGGTGTTTCGTCATTGAATGGCACG
>CAZYAW010000136.1:0-2802 GCA_964646045.1 uncultured Victivallales bacterium
ATCCGCGGCGCGGCGCCATATCCGGCGCCCCTTTTCCTTCATTTCCTTCTCAAGCGCGCTCAAATCGTCGATAAAGGTGTAGTCCTCCTCGTTTTCCCAGCCCCAGGTCTTGCCGTGCACGAACACTTTTACGGGCAGAGCGGGATCGCCGGTCCGCACTTTCATTTCCGCTTTGACCGTGGCGATCACCTGCGGCGCCATGACTTCGGGGTCGCGTTTCAACTTGGCGACGACCCACACGACCTGGTCCACCTCGTATATCGCCTCGATAGAAACCTGCCAGGCCGGGTCCGGCACCTTCAGTTCCACCGCGATCGTCTGTTCCGGCGCCTCCGGCGCTTTTCCCGTTTCCGCCCCGTTTGATCCCATCGCCAATCCCATCGCCAACCCCATCGCCAACCCCAGTCCTCTCTTCATAGCCATCCTCTCCCGTATCGGATTCATCGTCGAAGCACCCGCAAAAAAGTCCTCGCCCCTATAGAGACTCCACAATAGACTTGCTTGACTATATGCGCTTCTGAGCAAAAAAACGCAAGCTTTTTTCAGTCGTCTTCAATCTTTGGCACCCCCCTGCCGGCCGTTAGGCTTTCCGAACCGTCCCGGACGTTTCGGAGAAACATCCCTACCCATGACACGTTCGCAAGGGGGGTTGCAAGAGCCTCGTCTGGCCACCGGATGACTGCGGATATTTCACTTCTCTGCGTGCGCCGGGTTGTCGTCGCAAAAAGGCTTGAGCCAGGCGCCCTCTGCGGAGATTTCGACGTAGAACGAGCGGTCTTCCGTCCAGCAGCCGCTATTGAGATAGTGGACGCCCTCCAGCCGTTGCTCTTCGGGATAGTGCGTATGTCCGCATACAACCGTCGTCAGGCCTCGCGCGCGGGCATACCTCGCGGCCTGGCGCGCCATACGATTTTTGAACAACCCGTACAGCGCATGCCAGCGGCGCGCGTACTGCGCCGCATGCACGGAAGGCGCGCCGACCAGACGCCGCGCCCCGTGCAAAACCCGAAAAGGCAGTGTCAGGAGGCGGTTGCCGTGCAGAATGCGGTCGAAAACATGCCCGTGCGCAATGTACACGCCGCCGGCGATCGGCAATTCCAGACAGGACGCCATGCGAATGGACTCCGCTTGCGGCAGACGATAGTCGGCGTCGTTGTTGCCGTGAATCCAGACGATCTCGCGTCCTCGCGCGGATTCGCGACGCAGGCGATCCAGGACGGCCGCATGCGCGGGCGGGAGCGGCCGCCAATGATCCAGAACGTCGCCGTTCAGAACCAGCGTCGCGTCCGCCGGCAGCCCGTCCAGAAAACGCAGCAACGCCTGCGCGCGGCAGTGGCGCGATCCCAAATGCGTATCGCTGACAACCCGGTAGGTTTTCATGCGGAAGCCGGTCCTTCCTTACGTCTCTTCTTCAAGCTCAGCGCCAGCAGGGCGGCCAACGTCCAGCCAATGGCGGGTATTTGCAGGTTGAAATCGCCCAGCGAATGGAACGCCATGCAGACCCAGGCCAGCAGTCCGGTCAACAGACGGTCGTGGTTTTCACCGGGTACGGACTGCCATTCGGCTTCGCGCCGTCGCCTCGTCTCGCGTCGCAACGCCCGCTGCAAATGAAGGAACAGGGCCAGCGCCGGAATCAGAAACAGCGCAAAGCCGACGACCCCGTATTCCTCCAGCAACTGCACCCAGTCGCTATGCACTTCGTAGGAATGAAAGTCGGTATTGACCAGAACGGGCCAGCGGGCGGTTGCACGATCGCCGTCGGGACCGGGTCCGAAATGGAACCAGACATGCTGGTGCATGCCGGGTCCGATCCCGAAAACCGGCGCGCTGCGCCAGGCTCGCAAGGCCCCGCCGATCATGCGGCCGCGACTGGTTCTTTTGACGTCTTCCATCAACAGCGCGCCGCCGCCGGGCTCGCAGACCCGCTCGATTCTGCGCCAGGCTCCGTATTCCCGGAAGCGAACCGCGTACGGGTGACGACTGCCCCACAACATGGCCACGGTCAAAACCAGCATCGCCACCACGCCGCTTCGTAGAATCCAGCGCCGCCGGGCCGGCCATTGGCCCAGGCCCCAGACGACCGTCGCCGCCGCAATCGCCACAAGGGTCAATCCGCCGCCGCGCGACTGGCTCATGACCACGCCCGTCCCGCCGATCGCCACGGGAATCAGGCCCCATAGCCGCATGCGCAAATCGCGCCTGCGATCGGTCACGAGGGCGATCCCCATGCAAACCGCCAGTTCCATGATCCCCGCATAGTGGTCCGGACAGAAGAACGATCCGGTAGCGCGCCCTGCGTACTGCTCGTATCCGGCACGCCACAAAACCCGCCGGCTGCCGTCGATCCAGTGATTCAATATCCCGTAGAGGCCCAACGCGCACAAATTCGCGGTCAGCGTCCAGAACAGCGCCGAGCGCTGCCGGGCGTCGAACCCGAACAAAATATGCAGCCCCAGCAGAAACGGCGTGAAAAACAGCAGAAAGCTGCGTTGCGCATCCAGAAACACCGGCGCCTGCAAAAAGCGGATGAAAGCGTAGACCAGAAAAGGAACATAGGCCCATTGCAAAAAAACAATGGCGCGGTACGAGCGATGCGCCGCCTCGGCCCGCAGGGCCGGAGTTCCGCGCTGCAGAAAGCGCAGGCCCAACACGAACGTAGCCGCGAAAAGCGCCAGCGCGCAAGGCCAGAACCACCACATTTCCCAGGCGCCGAACAGCCAGGGGGCCAGAATCAGCAATGCCGCAATCAAATAAAACTCTGTCTTCGCAAGTCGTTCGTCCATAAGGCAATCCGATTTCAAT
>CAZYAW010000137.1:0-33425 GCA_964646045.1 uncultured Victivallales bacterium
GTCTTTACGTCTGTTGCGGAGCGGCTACGCCCTGGCAAGCCAGGCTGCGCTACGCCCCGATTTCTGGATGGAAAGCCGAGAAAGTATCAGAACCGTTGCGGCAGTACAAACAAAAAATTCATGTTTCGGAAACATTCGCCTGTTCCCTCAGTTCGCGCACGTAGGCGGCAATGGCTTCGCCGCGCGCGGCGTGTCGCAGGAAGTCGCGGATTTTCTCGCGTACATCCTCGAAATCGGGGCGCCGCCGGTCTTCGCGACCGGTCTTCATGAAGAGATGGAAGCCCAGCGGGGTTTCCACGACGTCGCTGAGATCGCCGGTGCTCATGGAAAAAAGAACCTCTTCAATCTGCGGCAGCAAACTGCCTTTCGCGATCCAGCCGAGACTGCCTTCCGAATTCTTGCCGCTCGGACATTCGGAATGAATGGCGGCCTGATCGCCGAAATCGGCGCCGTCTTCGACCCGCGCCCGAATTTCGAGCAGGCGCGATTGCGCTACAGCCCGTTCGGCGTCGCCGGCGCCGGGTTTGATCAGGATATGCTGTGCGCGCACTTGTTCGGGCAGGCTGTATTCTTCCATGTGCGCTTCGAAATGCGCGCGCAAATCCGCTTCCGTCGGATCGGGCGTGCCGGACACGATCCGCTCGACGAGCAGATCCACGCGGCGTCCTTCCAGGATGTTCTGGCGGACGCTGTCGCGCCTCAGGTTCTGCCGCTGAAGAATGGCCGCGAAGCGTTCCTCGCCGCCGGCGTTCTCGATCATTTTAGCCAGTCGCTGGTCGACATCCTCCTCGGATACGCGCAGGTCGAGTTTGCGGGCTTCCAGCATCAGCAGTTTGGCGCCCACGGCCTGCTCGCGCGCCTTGACGCGCAGCGCATCCATTTGCCGTTCCAGTTCTTCCGGGCTCAGATGCTCGGAGTAAAGTTTGACCAGACGTTTCAGTTCGTATTCCACGGCTTCTTCGGGTATGATTTCGCCATTGACTTGCAGGGTCATGCTTTCCTTCTCCTTCTTCATCCGTCCGCGCGCCAGGGGTCCGGCGTCCGCGCCAGTTGCCGGGCGGCGTCCTCCGCTTGCGTTTCGCCGTCGGAGAGCAGGGTCGCGATGGCGGCGCCTCGGGCGCGGTAGTGTTCCAGCAGGGGTTCCGTTCGTTGTCGGTAGATTTCCAGTTTGCGGACGATCGCGGCGGGGCTGTCGTCGCGGCGGTCCCGCCGGTCGCCGCCCGTGTCGCGCGCGATGCGGGCGCGGACGGCTTCGTCGTCGCAGGCCAGGCGCACGACGAGACCGACGGCGACGGTACGATCCACGGTGCGGGCCTGGCCGACATGGCGCGGCCAGCCGTTGAGAATCAGCACGTCGGCGCGGGCCGACGAGCGGCGTTGCCGGTACGCGGTCAGCAGGCGCTCGGCGATGTGAAAATGCTTTTCTTCCAGCAGGGCGCCCTGTTCCAGCATGGCGCGTACGAAGGCGGTGTCGTCCTCCGTCCAGACAGGGGGGCGGTCGCGACCGGCGACGGCTTGGCGCAGGGCGCGACCGAAATCGAAGTGACGGCAGCGCCGTCCCCAGACGCCGTGCTTCTCCAGATGGTCGCCCAGCGGCGTTTTCCCGGATCCGGTCGGACCCAGCAGCAGAATGGCGCGAACGGGTTCCAGGCTCATGGGAGGTCGGCCTCCGCGTTCTCCTCGACGGCGGAGCGGATGGCCTCGGCCAGACTCTTGTCGCGACCGTACAAGTAGGTGGCGTAGACCAGTCCGCCCACCAGGCTCCAGCCCAGAATGACGGCATAGAGGAGCAGCGAAAGCGCAATGGCGGGAGCGTTGGCGACGCCGAAGGCGCCCAGCAGGAACACGGTGGCTCCTTCCCGCGTGCCCAGTCCGCCGGGCGTGATCGGGATGGCGGCGATGGCGTTGATGACGGGGAAAATGGTCAGGCAGTTCAGCAGCGTGAGATTGATTTCGAGGGCGCGCGCCAAAAAATAGGCGCAGACGATGAGCGACAGATGATTGGCCAGCGACAGCAGCACGGCGCGGGTCAACAGGCCCGACTGACGGAAGCAGAGGTGAAAGGCGTTGTAGAGCCGGTTGATCATGGCGCCCGCCGCAGTGCGTTCGCTCAACCGGCGGAACAGGCCCCACTGCTCGAAAATATTTTTACGGAAGACCAGTACCAGTCCGATCAGGGCGACGCTCAGCAAGCCGAGGTTAAAGGCCAGCGCAACTTGCGTTTCGGGAGTGGAAAGGAAGAAACGCAGAGCGAGCATCATGATGACGGCCGTCATGGCCAGCAGAGCGAGCAGTCCGATGACGCGGTCGAGCATGATGGTGGCGATCGCTTCCGTCTTTTTGCTGTGCGTACAGCGGGCGACGAAGTAGGCCTTGATAATGTCGCCGCCGACGGAGCCCGGCATGAAGGAGTTAAAGAACTGGCCGACGAAGTAGAGCGAAACGACGCGCCGGATGGGTACCGTTAAACCCTGCGCTTTGAGCAGCAGGTTCCAGCGCAGGATGCAGAACGAGAGACAGACGCCGAACATGAGGATCCCGAGGGCCAGCCAGTGCGTGTTGCCCGTCGCCGTGCGGTAGGCTTCCAGAATGCGATCGGTGTTGTCGAGACGGCTCAAAAACCATGCGACCAGCCCGACTCCCAGCAGAAGCTGCGCGATGGAAAGCAGTTTTTTTTTCATGGCTCGTTTTCCGGGAACAGCATGTCCCGCAAAGTTTGATCCAGCGGAATGCGCGGCGACCATCCGGTGCGCTCGCGTATTTTAGCGGTATCCAGTTCGGGCGAGCAGTCCTCGGGTCGAAATTTCGATTCGTCCGTTTGCCGAGCGGGTCGGATGTCCGCCATGGCGCAGAGGCGGTCGAGCAGATCGGAAAGGACCACGTTCTCCGCGCCGGAAACGTTGTAGGGCTGTCCGGGCTCGCCCTGCTCGATCAGCAGCCGATAGGCGACCGCCACATCGCGCACGTCGGAGAAGATGCGCCGACTGCGCAAGTTGCCGCAATGCAGTACGGGCGGCGCCTCGCGCTTCATTACGGCCCGCACCTGTTCTACCATGGCGGGCGTCACGAAACGGGTCGACTGGCCTGGTCCGGTGTGGTTGTTGGGCCGGGCGGTCATGACGGGCAGACCGTAACGTCGCGCGAAGCCGAGGGCGGTAAGATCGGCGGCCGCCTTGGAAACGGCGTACAAGTTGGCGGGAGCCGACGGTCGGGTTTCGGGAATCAAACCGTTTTCGGGCGCATAGATCTGCCCTGACGAAATCACCAGCGTTCGGCATGACGGGGTTATGCGCAGCAGGGTCTCGAGCAGAGTCAGCGTACCCCCGACATTCACCGAAAGCATGGTTTCCGGCTGCACGTCGCCGGACGGCACAAAGGCCAGCGCGCCCAGATGGATGCAGGCTTCGGGCTGCACCTGCGCCACAATGCGTTCGAGGGCGGCGCGGTCGCGAATATCGTTTTCAAAGACGGCTGCGGCGGCGGGCGGGTCGTTCTCCGTTATATGCGCGTCGAGCGCGTACGGTTCGTGCCCGTGACGCGCCAGTTCGCGCAGCATGTGCCGTCCCGCAAAACCGGCCGCGCCTGTTACGAGTGTGCGCATGGCTTGAGTCGCTCCAGGTCGGCGTCTACCATCATCTTGACCAGTTTCTCGAAATCGACTCGGGGTTCCCACCCGAGTTGCAAACGCGCTTTGGCGCTGTTGCCGAGCAGATGCTCGACTTCCGCCGGCCGCACGAAGGCCGGATCCAGCGTCACATGTTTCCGCCAGTCCAGGCCCGCATGATCGAAGGCGATTTGGCAGAATTCGCGTACGGAATGAGCGATGCCGGTGGCGACGACATAGTCGTCCGGCCGCTCCTGCTGCAGCATGAGCCACATGGCCTGCACGTAGTCGCCCGCAAAGCCCCAGTCGCGTTTGGCGTCCAGATTGCCCAGCGCCAGGGCGGGGGCCAGTCCCAGTTTGATGCGCGCCACTCCGTCGGAAATTTTGCGCGTGACGAATTCGCGGCCGCGTCGCGGACTTTCGTGGTTGAACAGAATCCCGGAAACGGCGAAGAGTTCGTAGCTCTCCCGATAGTTGACCGTGATGTAGTGGCCGAAGGCCTTGGAGACGCCATAGGGACTGCGCGGATAGAAGGGGGTCTCCTCGGTTTGCGGCATCTCGCGCACTTTCCCGAACATTTCACTGCTGGAGGCCTGATAGAAGCGGGCCCCGGGACAGATGCGGCGCATGGCTTCGAGCATGCGGGTTACGCCGATCGCGGTGAACTCGCCGGTCAGGATGGGTTGCTCCCAGGAAGTGGGCACGAAGGACTGGGCGGCCAGATTGTATATCTCGTCCGGCTGCGTATCCTCCATGATGCGGATCAGCGACAGTTCGTCCAGCAGATCGGCCTGCCGGAGAATCAGCCGGTCCTTGATGTGGGCGATCCGCTCGAAAGCTTCCGTACTGGCGCGCCGCACCATGCCGGTTACCTGGTAGCCTTTTGCGAGCAGAAAATCCGCCAGATAGGATCCGTCCTGGCCTGTAATGCCCGTGATTAAAGCTTTCTTCTGCATAAAATCATCCTTAGTTTGCCGCCGATAACGGCATTGCCATGCGATCAAACAGGGCCCGTCCCTGCCGTAGCGATTCGCGATCGGCGTTCGGACTCGGCTCGAAAACCAGCAGAGTATCAGAGTCCGGTCTGGTATTCAAAGCCGAAAAAACAGTTTTTTCGCTTGGCGGCAAGGAGTGAACATCGCGTGTTCCCCGCGATTCGTGGATATGGAAGCCGGCCAGGCCGAAGGCCAGCTTGTCGAGCCAGACGGCGGAATCGGCAAACCCCATACGGTCGCGGATGCCCGCGTGACCGAAATCGTGCCAGTAACGTAGCGATCCATTGTCGTAGCGCCGAACGAGTTCCAGTATTTCCGGTTCGGACGGAAAGGCCTCCCAGGATGGCAGATTTTCCAGGGCCAGCGCGACGCGGTTGGCGGCCAAGGTCGGCTGCAGGGCGTCGAGTGCGGCGTACAGGGCGTCTCGGTGCCGATCCCGCGCCCGGTCGCGTTCCGCGACGGCTTTGACAAACGTTCGCTCGTAGGCAGGGCTGTCGCGTCGGCCGCGTTCGGCCAGTTGCGCGAGTTTGACTGTACGGTTGCGCATCGACACCCGCCCGGCATGAACGATCACCACGCGCGCGCCCATCTCCGCCGCGAAACGCACGGTGTTGGCGGTATGGCGAACGGCGTTCGCCCGCGTTTGCGGATCGGGACTGGCCAGCGCGAAGAGTTCCGGATGACCGTTCGGCATGTCCGGCGGGACAGGGCAGAAATTGTGAACGCTGCCGACCGCAACGCTGCCGTCGGCGACCATGGCGCGTACGCCCGGCACCAGATCGAGCGTCAAATCGTAACCCAACTCAACCTTGCGGAATCCCAACTCCAGAATTTCGGCGATCAAGGCTTCGCCGTTACCGTGCCGGCCCGTGTTCCACCGCGTTGACAATGCAAGTTCGGCATTCATGAAAAGAGAGGCGACGCCCCGGGGCGCCGCCTCTTTTCGATGGTGAATCCGCTCAACCGCGGGCCAGACGACTTCTGGCACGGGCCGATTTCTTGCGTTTGCGTTCGCTCGGTTTCTCGAAATAACGGCTGGAACGAAGCTGTTTCATCAGACCTTCCTTGTCCATGATCTTTTTCAGCCGTTTCAGCGCGCGCTCTACCGGTTCCCCTTTTTTCAAACGAATTTGAATCACGATGCTAAATCACTCTCCCTTCCTTGTGGATTTTTCCGCAGGACGCCAGGCGCAAGCGTAAACCGCAAAACGCGGTTTTCCCCGCAAACTGCCTTCTCGCAGGCCGGTATGCCGATCGCGCCGCACGAGAATCCGTCCATAAGAACGCGACAAGATAGAAAATTGGCGGGGTCGATGTCAACTTTTTTATGGAGTTTTGCGATTTTTCACTCCCGAGTCCTCGGGCGGGGAACGGAATCAGGATATCCAGCCCTTGCGTTTGAAAAAGCGCAGCATGCCCAGCGCGATCAGCAGCATGGCCGTCAGCACGGCGGGGTAGGCCCAGGGACGTGCCAGTTCGGGCATGTTCTCGAAGTTCATTCCGTACACTCCGGCAATGAAGGTTAACGGGATGAAAATCGTCGCGATGATGGTCAGCACCTTCATGACCGAGTTCATGCGGTTGCCCATGACCGACAAATAGGTGTCCAGCATGCCGCCGGCGATGTCGCGCAGACTTTCCACCGTGTCGATCACCTGAATGGCGTGGTCGTACAGGTCGCGAATATAGAGGCGCGTACGCTTGGCAACGATCGGCGATTCGCTTCTTTGCAGGGCGCCCACGACTTCCCGCAAGGGCCAGATCGAGCGACGCAGGTAAATCATGCGTCGTTTCATCGCGTGAATGCGATGCATGAGCGATTCGTCGGCGCGGGCCGGCAGCTCGCTCTCGATCAAATCGGCTTCCTCTCCAATCTGTTCCAGAATGACGAAATAGTTGTCGACGATGGCGTCGATCAGGGTATAGGCCAGATAATCGGCCCCCATCTTGCGGACATGGCCCTTGCCCTGGCGAATGCGCTGGCGAATCGGCTCGAATACGTCGCCGGCGTGTTCCTGAAATGTGATCAGAAAATTCTTGCCGACAATGAAGCTGACCTGTTCCGTCGTGATTTTCAGGCTGTCCCGGTTTTCAAGCCCGATCATTTTGGCGACCATAAAGAGATAATCCCCGTAATCCTCGAACTTGGGACGCTGGGAAGTGTTCAAAATGTCTTCCAGCGCCAGCGGGTGAATGCCGAAATCCGTTCCGATCTTTGCGATCGTATCGGTTTCCGTCAATCCGTCGATGTTGATCCAGGCGACATTGGGACGGTTTTTGCAGACCCGACAGGACTCCGCGTCCGCGAGGGTTTTCTCCTCGAATCCGGCGGCATTGTAGTCGAAGAACGTGATCCTCTGTTTTTCGCCGCGGCGTTGGCCGGTGTACACCAGGGTGCCCGGCGGCAGATGCGCCTTCTGGAAACGAACTCTTTTCGGGATGGAGGTCATATATAATCGCGATTTAGCGGAATTTCGGCAGCCAGTCGCCGTGCGCTTCGATCAGGTCGTCGCAGAGCCGGCGAATCTGGTCGATCGACAGATCCGTATTCGTGCGTCAAGGAGTGGGTCAAATCGGCGTTGCCCACCAGTTCAGCGCTCATCTTTTTCCATTCCTCGATCTGTGCCAGGCAGCGCCGCGGATATTCGTCGAGCGGTATGTCGTATTCCTCGATCAGCTCCGGATGCGTGGCGCGGATAAAGTGCGGCAGGTACTCCGCCAGATGCTCGGAACTTTCCGTGATGTAGCATCCAGTTTGCAGCATCATTTCCAGGCGCACCCGGTTGTGGCGCGTCCGCCGTTGATGTTGGCATTGAGCGTGGCGAGCATGCTCTTCGATTCGCGCAGGCGCCCGGCATCGATATCGTAGAGGGCGAAGTGGGCCTCTTGCATCGGTTCGCGACGCATGCAGTCGCCAATAATGTTTTTGGCGAAGACACTGCTGCCTGCGCCCGCAAAGACAATCTTGAGCGCCATGTTTTTCTTCCTTTCCCGAGGTTCCACAGAAAATCGCTAGACTAGGCGCATCGCCGCCGGATGTCAACTCCGTACTGTCGTTTTCTCGGCAATTGAGCTTGCTTTTCCCCGCGCGGCCCGTCATCTTCCACTGCATTGTCCGCACGGACGCGGGAGCATAGTACGACGATAAAAAGAGGGGCGGCATGGGAAAAAGCGCGTTGTGGTGGGTATGTTCGGTTTGTCTGGTTCTGCAGTGGGGCTGCGCCGGACCGGGCCTCAAAGGCACGCCTTTCTATAGCGACGACGCGAGAACGCGCACGGCGGCGGGTGCGCCGGACATCGAGCCGGTCAACCTGCTGCCGTTCTTCTACTATCGACAGCCGGTGCTGCTCGTGTTGTGGCCGCTTTTCGAGAAGACGGACAATCATCTGGCGTTGCGCCCGCTTTTCTCGGTGTACGATTTCAAAAACAATGAACCGGTGTACAACGTTTTGTGGCCGTTGGCGCGTTTCGATACGAGGAGCGGACGCCATCGCGTTTTCCCTTTTTTCTGGGGCGCGAACTATTTCACCGCCTTTCCGCTCTACTGGCACAAGGGCCGGCCGTTTGGCGCGCAAGGCGGCCGCAGCTCGCTGATCCCGCTTTGGAACTACTGGAAGGACGCTCGGGGGTCCGACTTGCATATCGTCTGGCCGATCTTCCATGTGCGCAACCGAACCGATCGGGTCGGGTGGCGGGCCTGGCCGTTGATCGGGAGCTACACGAAAATCGCGGATCAAAGCGTGTACCGCTTCTTCCTGTGGCCGCTGGGCCACTATGCGCGCACGACGGCCACCGGCGAAACGGATATGGCCTTCCTGCCGTTTTTCCTGTCGATGCGCGACCGTGAGAACACCTTTTTCCTTTCGCCGCTGGCGGCGGCGCATTCCCGCAAAAACGGCGACGGTTGGCATGGCGTGCTGCCGCTCTATTTTACCGCGCGCTACGGCGCGGAACGCACGTTCGGCTCCCTGCTGGGCGGCTTCCGCAAGAAGGGCGACCAGTTGACCTGGGCGGCGCTGCCTCTCTTCTCGGGCGGGGCGAGCGACGGACAAAGCGGCGGCGTCGCCGTGCTCGGCCCCTTGGCCGGCGCGCGCTGGCAGCCCGACGGCGGGTCGCATCACGTCTTTCCGCTCTACTACCGTTCCCGCAACGAGCAGGGTTCCCGCTTCTATTCGCTGCCGGTCTCCCGTTGGTCGAACGCCTCGGGCGCAAGCACGACACTCGTGCCGCCGTTGCTGTCGTGGCTGAAATCGTCGAAGCAGCGCAAGGACTTGTGGCTGGCGGGTCCGCTGGCGCGTTTCAGTTGGGGCAAGCGGGGCGGGGCGCACCACGTCTTCCCGCTGTATTACCGCAATGCGCAAAGCGGAACATTCCTTTCTCCGCTCTGGATGGCGGGGCGCCATGCCGATGGCGCCTCCTGGAAAACCGTGCCGCTGCTATTCTGGCGGTCGGGCGACGCGGAGCGCGGCCGCACGCTGACCCCGCTCTTCTCCACCGGCTATGCGCGCGCTACCGACACTCGCTGGCATACCGTCCTGCCGCTGTATTATCGGCACCGCTCGGCCGCCGGATCGCTGTTCGTAACGCCGCTGGGCGGATTCCGCACAACGGACGAGGGGCGTGGATGGCTGGTCTATCCGCTGGCCAGTTGGGGCTCGCGCGACGCGACCTCGGGACACCAGTGGTTTCTGGCGCCGCTGTTTCATCGGAACTGGGACGCGCAAGGAGCGTCGCATCATCTGCTGCCGTTTTACTATTGGGACAACCGCGACGGCACCTTTGTCTCGCCGCTGACCGCCTCCTGGTCGAACGCGCAGGGCGAGCGCACGACGCTGGTGCCGCCGCTGCTGTCGTGGCTGAAATCGTCGGAAAAGCGCAAGGACTTGTGGCTGGCGGGTCCGCTGGCGCATTTCAGTTGGGGCGAACGGGCCGGAGCGCACCACATCTTTCCGCTCTACTACCGCGACCGTCGGGCGAACACGTTCCTTTCGCTGCCGGTCTCCCGCTGGCGCAGTCGCGGATCCGACGTGTGGCTGGTCCCGCCCGTTCTGGGCGGCGCCACAATCGGCGCAACGGAACGGGATATCTTCGCTCTGCTCGGCTTGTTTCGCAATCGCTGGGGCCACAGAGCGCATCCGCCGTCAGGCCATCTGCTGCCGCTCTATCTCTATCGGGGCAAGAAGGAAGTCTATACGCCCCTGTTCGGATGGAATCGTGGCCGCAACGACGGTTTTTACTATCCTCTAACCCCGCTTTTCGGCGTGCGGACGGGTAATCGCGCCGGAAGCTGGCTGTTTCCGCTGTATTCCTATGCCCGTCACGAAGAGGAAGACCGCACGTCGCTGCGTATGTTGTGGGGCGGATACAGCCGAACCGCGCAGCGGATCTCGTCCGGTCTGTTCCCGCTGTTCGGATACCGCAACGAACGGCCGAAAATCAAGGAAAACGGAGAAAAGAGGCCCGGCCTCTACGGCCCGTCGTTCTGGTCGCTGCCGGCTTGCTGGTACAAGAACCAGACGCGCATTCCCTATCCGGGCCGCGGCTCGCAGAAGGGCGAATTCCGCATTGTGCGCAACGGATTTTTCCCCTTGTGGAGCTATGCCCGGGACGAAAACAGCGCCACCGGCGAAGTCGACCGCCGCAGTTCTTTCCTGGCCTATCTGTATCGGCGCCGCTCGCAAACGAAGCCGCCAACGGAGGACGGCGCCGCAGCCCGGATACACGAGCGGTCGAGCCTCTTGGGAATTTTGTGGCGACGCGAGCGCACGGACGACCGGGTGGACGTGGAATCGTTTCCGTACATCACCTATCGCAGGGAGGGCGAGGAGTACAAGCGCATCACTTTCCTGTATCGCTTCTTCCGTTATGAACGGAGTCCCGCCGGGACGAAACTGAATCTGTTTTTCATTCCTGTCTTGCGTGCCAAAGGGTAAATCTCGCCGGCTCGCAATACCCGCGACGGATGGGGCGCCATGATCCTCTTTCTCGACAAAGTGCTAATGGGCGAGCGACGGGGGCAACCGCGCGGGGTCGAACTGTTCAACCTCAACCTGATTCGCGATCTGGCCGCGCTGAATATGAGCGTAGCCGTACCGGCTCACACCACCTGGGCGCAACCGATCGAGCAAACGGCGGCGTCGGACGGAGTTGAGATTCTGCCGTTGCGCGGCGCCTGGTCGTTGGCGCGGCGCCGGTATTCGACCTTGTTGCTGGCCAACGTGGCCAATCGTCTGATTTCCCATCTGGCGATTCTGCGTTTGCGACGGGCCGCGCCGCGCTGCGTGCTCGTCGCGCATCGCGAACCGACCTGGCGCAGCCTGCGCGCGCAGAAGATGTGGCCGTCCACCGTGGTGGCGGTCAATCGGCAAATAGCCGGGCGCTTCGAGCGGGCCGGATTCCGGGATGTGGCCGTGTATTACGGCATTGGCGACGCCGACCGCTTTCATCCGCCGCCCGTACCGTCCGACGAAGACGGTTGTGTGCGCTTCTGCGTGGCCGGCGACCTTGACAACGCCTGGAAAGGCGCCGATACGGCGGTGGCCGCTTTTCGTATGCTGCCGGAAAACGTGGCGCACCGTTGCGAGCTGCACTTGGCCTCCTTTCGGCAGCCGCCCGATTTCGGCGATGCGCGCATTCGGACCTACGCCTGGATGGAGGCCGCCGCCATGCCCGATTTTTTCCGCCGCATGGCGGTTATGATCGTGCCGTCCCGCGACGAGCGCGTCATGCGCGAAACGTTTTCGCAGGTCATGGTGCAGGGCATGCTGACCCAACTGCCGACGCTGGTCAACCGGCTCCCGATCCTCATGGAGAAAATCGACTGTGGCGGCGGCCTGGTTTTTCGCGACGCGCGCGAGTTAAGCGCCGCCATGGCGCGCCTGGTCAACGACGCCGGCGAACGGCGGCGCCTGGGCCGTATCGCCCGCCGGACGGCCCTGGAACGCTACGTGTGGAACACCGAGACGTTTGCGCGACGCTTTGGAATTGACGAAACGCCCGTTTCCCCGGGCATGTAGCGGACGACATTCAATATTCATTGCCCGGCGCCTGACCGCTGGTTACGCCCGCAAGCAAGACGCGTTGGAGGCGTTGAAGAAGTCGCTGCTGCATCCAGCATTCTCGGGCGGGCTGCGATGGGGTCCTTATTGACCTTGTTGACCCGATTGACGCCTTGTGCCGAAGGATGGTCGAGATCATGGAACGCGACTCTACGACGGCAAAGACTTTTTCACCCTCTACGACGAGGAGACCGTCGCGTAGGAGCGGGGCGGGGGGGGCTGGTGGGCCCAGCAGGGCTCGAACCTGCGACCAGAGGATTATGAGTCCCCTGCTCTGACCAACTGAGCTATGGGCCCGAACAAACCAGTTGAAGATTGGCCGGCAAAATGACATACGTATCGGCGTGTGACAAGTAAAATATCAGAAAGGAGCGGAAATGCCTCTGACCAAGCCGTTGAGCACACCGATGGATATTCTCGATATGGCGCTGGCCAAGGAACGGCAGGCGTTCGAGTTCTATGCGAATATGGCCGCACGCTGCAAGATCGACGATGTGCGCAGACTGTTCGAGTCGCTTAAGGACGAAGAACAGCGCCACATGCGCCTGATCGAAAAAATGCAGGTCAAGCTGAGGCTTTCATAATGGGGTCTCTTACAGTATCCCCGCCTTTCAAACGTGGCCCGCGCGCCCGAACGGCTGGTACGCCGCGCGCGGAGCATGCCGAGGGTTCGCAAGAGGTAGACTGTGTTCCAACAAGGAGGGGTTATGGGCGACGCCAAT
The DNA here is from genome assembly GCA_964646045.1 of uncultured Victivallales bacterium. Lineage (GTDB taxonomy): Bacteria > Verrucomicrobiota > Kiritimatiellia > UBA8416 > SLMC01 > CAZYAW01. The sequence goes on from CAZYAW010000137.1 coordinate 12,380, forward strand.
GAAATGCGGAATGATACAGGCTCGTCATTGTCGGAAGACGACGCTGAGGAATTGATTCGGGCGCTGGGTCTGGTGTTCAGCAACGTTTTCCTGTACGGCATCAACCACGGAGTGACTCGAAAATCCGTGAACGATTGTTTTTTACTGGTTTCAACGGCGCTCGATTTGTTTGGCGAGCTGTCGCTGCACTTGACGGACGACGCCGTGATGGTCAACACGGTGGCCGTGGATCGCAGGAATCCGCTGGCGGCCGCCTTCGCCAAGCATATGGCGGATCGCGATCTTTCCAATTTCACGATGGGCAAGGGGCTGGATCAGGAAAAGTTTTCCAATCTCATGGAGATTCTCAACGCCCGACCCGAGGATCTCAAGTTGCTGGGCGGGCTGGCCGGCGCGATCAAGAGCGTCGGATTGCAGCATGTCAAGGCGCAATCGGTGGTTTACAAGCGCGTGGCCGAGGACGAGACGGTGGTGGTCAAGGAAGGTTCGGGCGCGGGAGGCGCGGCTCTCGACGATATTCGCTCGGTTCTCGATTTCCTAAGGCGCCCCGATTCGGCGGGCGACAGCGAAACCGTCAAAAGCATGAAGGCCCTCGCGTCCGACACGCGGAAAATGGGGGAAGTCGTCGTCGACGCGGCCCAATCCCGCCATCGTGAGGAATCCGAGGACGAAGATTTGACCGTGCTGATTGTGGATTCGCTCAAGCGCATGTACGAGCTGCTGGTCAAAGACAAGTCCGTGAAAACGCAAAAGGGCAAAAAGGATCTGATCAAGACGCTGGAGCTTCTGGAAAAGGAAGTTAAGGAACGGATCCGGCAGATCTCGGGCGTACTGGACGCCGCTGACGAAAACCGCATCGACGAGGCGGTGGAAAGCATGGCGGACGAATTGCGCATCGATGCGCTGGTGTCCGAATATCTGGGCAAGCGCAGCGCGGCCGACAAGAACGAACACCGCCTTTTGCGTTTCATGAAGGCCAAGGGATTCGACCAGTTGAGCGAAACGGAATTGGAACGACGCCTGACCGAGGGCGGGCTCACGCTGGCAGGGTGGTATGAACTTCTGGCGAAAAGCGGGATCGACCCGGATTCGGCCGACAACGCACGGAGCGTACCGGTCGTCGGACGGCTGGCCGAACTGCTCGACCATATTCACGCCAGTGTGCATTCGAAGGGAGCGGCAGGGGATGCGGCTTCGCCCGCAGTCGTGAAGCAAACCTTGCTGGGCATCGACGAGGAAGTCCAACGGCTTGTCGCCAAAACCAAGCTCAAAATCGAAAAACTGGTGCAAACCGCCCGCATCGACACGCCGGTCGTCGAGGAGGCGGAACGGCACGTGGTCAAGTCGGGGCGCAGACTCGAAATGCCGCGCCGGAAACTGTTCGAAACGCTGGCGGAAATCGCGCAGGAGATTTGCCAGCCGCTGGCCGTAATTCAGTGCTCGCTGGAGATGATGGCGGCGGGCGGCCTGGGCCCCGTCTCGGACGGACAGTCCGATATGCTGAAGCTCTCGGTTGAAAGCGCGGACAAGCTCAAGGTTCTGACCGACAACCTGATGTCCCTGTCCGGGCTCCCGAGCACCTTGTCGCCCGACGCCAAAATTCAGGAGGCGCTGTACCATTAACAAAAGATTGCTTCTCCCGCCTGTCACGTCTGCGGATTCGACACGTTCTCAGGCGGAAATGAGCGGCTTCAGGAAATTCCCGGATAAACCTATATTCGGCCGCGGCCGAGTTTGCCGCATTTCAAATGCCGGGCGCAGGATAAATCACGGCGCCGTAGCCGACCACCCATTGTCCGCGACTCTCCGGAAAGTCGTCGCCGCTGTTGCGGTAGCAAAGCGTCGCGCCCCGCGTCACGCCGCGCGCGGCGGCGTAGCGCAGAACGGTCAGAACCGGCCCCAGTCCGCAGCAGGTCTGGTGCGGGCCGCTCCATGCGTCCAGCAGCGCCGCTTCATCCATACGCTCCAGATGGCCGAGCGTCCGGCGGTCGGTTGCGGCAACTTTGACGTAGTCGGGATCGTGCAGCAAGTCGGAGCTGGCGATCAGCAGCAGCGACTGGCGGTCGGCCAGTGCGACCAGAGCCGTCACCAGATCGTCGACGGTACTATCGTCGAGATCGCCCATGAGCGCGACGACCGTTTTGGCTTGGGGCAGCGCCACTTGCAGAAAGGGAATCTGGTTCTCGGCCGAATGCTCGTCGCCATGCTGCGCGGAGTCGAAACGGATACGGGTTCCGCTGTCGACCAGGAAACGGCCGGCTTCATGATCCAGCGGCGCCGCGCCCAGCGGCGTGGCCAGGGCCGAGCCGTCCAGCAGCACGACGCCCGGAAACGAGGCGCGATGCGAGACTCCGAGAACCACGACGGTCTCCGGCGCGTATCCGGCCCGAGCCCGGTCGCGCAGGACGCGATAGACATGCGCGGCTACGGGACCGGAATAGCGGTATCCGGCATGCGGGGCGACGGCGGCCAGCACGGGCTCGCCCGTGTCGGGAACTCGCGCGTCTTCCAGATAGCGGTTGACCATGCAACTCAGCGTATGACGGTCGCCGGGATACCAGCGTCCGGCCCCTCGGGAACTATGGATCATCGGTGGCTCTCTCCTTTATGGAAAGACGGTGTGGCGAAGACTCAACCGTAAATATCACCCGCGCATGCGATTTCTTGTTTGCGGTCGTCACGCACAATCGTTAGTATGCCTTCTTTTTTCAAGTTGCCATAGGTCGTCGAACGGTGCAAGGCTGTTTTTTAAGGGAGAAACGATGAAGAAGACTTGGCTGAAGGAGTTTGAGAATCCCGGGTGCGCCTATCGCGGGGCGCCGTTCTGGGCGTGGAACGGCACATTGCAGCCGGAAGAGCTGCGGCGCCAGGTGCGCCTGATGCGACGCATGGGCCTGGGGGGCTTTTTTATGCATTCGCGGGTCGGTCTCGACACGCCGTATCTGTCCGAGGAATGGTTCGAGTGCGTGCGGGCCTGCATAGACGAGGCGCAAAAGCTGGACATGAAGGCCTGGCTCTACGACGAGGACCGCTGGCCGTCGGGTGCGGCGGGCGGGCTGGTGACGAAGAATCCCGCCTATCGGCAGCGTCGCCTGCAGGTGACGGAACTGCGCGCGCATTGCGGGCCGGCCTGGGCGGAGAACAGCGTGGCGTCCTTCACGGCGCGAATCGCCGGAAGCGCGGCGCGGGAGGTGCGGCCGGTCGCGCGCGGAGCCGAGGTGCGCCTGGGCGCGGACGAGTCGTTGTTGCGTTTCGACGTGCAGGTGGCTGAATGCAGCGACTGGTACAACGGGCAGACCTACCTCGACACGCTCAACCGTGAGGCGGTGGCCGAATTCATTCGCGTCACGCACGAACGCTATCGCGAGGCATGCGGCGAGTCCTTCGGTCGCAGCGTGCCCGGCATCTTTACCGATGAACCCAACCGCGGCCTTTCGCTGGCCTATACCGGATCGCGACAAACTCATCCGTTCGTCTCCTGGACGGATACACTGCCGCAGGTGTTTCGCGAACGCTACGGCTACGATCTGCTGCCGCGTCTGGTCGAGGTTTTCTTCGACGTGGACGGACACGAAATCTCGCAGGCGCGCTGGCACTTCCACGATTGCCTGACCTTCATGTTCGTGGACGCCTTCGCGCGCCAGATCGGGGAGTGGTGCGAGAAGAATGGACTGATGCATACCGGTCACGTGTTGACCGAGGAAACCCTGGCCAGTCAGACGTGTTATGTGGGCGCGGCCATGCGCTTTTACGAATACATGCAGGCGCCCGGCATGGACTTGCTGCGAGAGTGCAATCGCGAGTACGACACGGCCAAGTGCGTCAGTTCGGTGGCGCGCCAGTTCGGCCGTCAGTGGCGGCTGACGGAGACCTACGGCTGCACCGGATGGGATTTTCCGTTTGCGGGCCACAAGGCGCTGGGCGACTGGCAGGCGGCGCTGGGGATCAACCTGCGCTGTCAGCACCTGGCCTGGTACACGATGGAAGGGGAGGCCAAGCGGGACTATCCGGCGGGGATTTTCTATCAGAGTCCGTGGTGGGAGTCGTATGCGAAGGTGGAAGACTATTTCGCGCGGTTGCACGTGGCCATGACGCGCGGCAAGGAAGTGCGCGATCTGCTGGTGATCCATCCGATCGAAAGCATGTGGGTCACCTTCAAGCTGAATCCGGAGTACGATACGGAAATGGACGTAATGGATCGGCGCCTGATGGACTTGCGCGACACGCTGCTGTCGGCGGGCGTCGATTTCGATTACGGGGACGAAGATCTGCTGGCGCGGCACGGACGCGCGGGTCGCGACCGGCAGGGCCGGGTCCGGCTGCGCCTCGGGCGGGCGGAATACCGGGCCGTGACGGTGCCGCATCTCAAGACCATCCGCTCGACCACTCTGGCGTTGCTGCGCAAGTTCAAGGCGGCGGGCGGCACGGTGGTGTTTGCGGGGCCGGCGCCCGGCTATGTGGATGCACAACCTTCGGAGGCGGCGCGGGAGTTCGCGCAAACCTGCGCGACGACCTCGGAAGCCGGGCCGGATCTGGTGGCGGCGGTCGAGGCGGCGGCTCGGCGCATTGCCGTGACGGACGGGGCGGGGCGGCCGCTGGGCGCCACGCTGCATCTTCTGCGCGAGGATGCCGACGCTTTCTATCTTTTCGTCTGCAATACCGGCCTGCCGACCGACGCCGAGAGCGGGCGCTTGCTGGAAGGCGGCCTGAAGTGCCGCGAGCGAGCGCTGGAGCGGCAGGCGCGCTTCCCCGACGCGCGTATTCGCGGCTTTGCAAGCTGCGCGGGCCAGCCGCTGGAACTGGATCTGGAGACGGGCGAGGTGTTCGCGGCGGAAGCGGCGCGCGAGAAGGACGCCTGGACGATTCGTACCGACTTCGCGGCTTTGCAGAGCCGGCTTTTCGTGATGCCCAAGCGGGCTGATGGTCCCGCATGGCCGCGCCGCGCCCAATGGCAAACGGTGCGCCGGACGCCGCTGCGCGATGCGGACTGGAACGTGCGCTTGTCCGATCGCAACGGGCTGGTTCTGGATCGCCCCGCCTACCGCATAGGCGGTCGGCCCTGGCAGGGGGCGGAGGAAATTCTGCGCGTGGACGGACGGGTGCGCGAGGCGCTGGGCGTGAAGCGGCGTGGCGGGCAAATGGTGCAGCCCTGGGCGCGCGAGAAGCCGGTACGGCCCCGCCGGGAAAAGGTGGCGCTGCGCTACGAGTTCGACATCGAGACCCTGCCGGACGGGCCGGTCAGTCTGGGGCTGGAAAGGCCGGATCTCTTCGCGGTGACGCTCAACGGCGTGGAGGTGTCCATGGACGCCGAGAACGGCTGGTGGTGCGACCGCTCGTTGCGGACCGTGCCGCTACCGGTGCAGGCGCTGCGCACGGGAGTCAACGAGCTGACGCTGACCTGCGATTACGAGGAGAGTCATCCGGGTCTGGAGATTGTGTATCTGCTGGGCGATTTCGGCGTGCGGGTGCGCGGGACGCGGGTGGCGCTGCGGCCGCGGCCGCAACAGTTGAAGATCGGCGACTGGACGGGGCAGGGGCTGCCCTTCTATTCGGGATCCGTGGCCTATGAGCGCGCGATTCGTCCCGTGCTGAAGGAGGGGGAACGCCTGTGGGTCGCGCTTCCGGAGTTTCGGGGCGTGGCGGCGCGTGTCTGGGTCAACGGCGCGCTGGCGGGCGTTGTGGCCTGGGAACCGCAGGAGGTGGAAATCACCGGTTTGCTGCGGGCCGGAGCCAACGCCCTGTCGATCGAGGTCGTGGCCCATCGCCGCAACTCGCATGGGCCCCTGCACCATGCCGAGCGCTGGCATGATTGGACGGGACCGGGCCAGTTCGTCACGAGGAACTCGCAATGGCAGGATGGCTACTCGCTGGTGCCGTGCGGACTGACGCGCGCGCCCGAACTGCTGGTACGTCGCGCGCGGAGCATGCCGAAGAACTAGTGAGGCTACAAGGAGATCGCTATGCGAATGGAAGAACTGAAGAACGAAAAAGTGGGCTTGTGCGTTTCCGGCGGACTGGACAGTCGGACGCTGGCGCGTAAACTGCGCGAGCGCGAGGTGGACGTGCTGTGCTTTACGGCCGATCTGGCGCAGCCGGACGAAAAGGACATTGCCGATGTGGCCAAAAAGATGGCGCCGTGCGGCGTGGAAACGGCCATTGTGGATCTGAAGGCGCCCATGGCCGAGGCATGCGGCGAGATTTTACTGGCGCAGGCCATGTACGACGGCGGATACTGGAACACCACGGGCATCGCGCGCGCGGTAACGGTGCGCGGTTTGATTCCGGAAATGCGCAAACGCGGTTGCACCGTGCTGGCGCACGGCGCCACCGGACGCGGCAACGACCAGATGCGCTTCGAGCGCTACGTCAACGTTTTGGCTCCCGGCATGAAGGTCTACGCCCCCTGGCGCGATCCCGGGCTGCTGGCCGAATTCGCGGGCCGCAAGCAAATGGCGGACTATCTGGGTCGTTGCGGACTGGAGGCGACTACGGGCGAGAAGAAGCGCTACTCGACGGACGCCAACCTGGCCGGGCTGTCGCACGAGGCGGAAGATCTGGAAAGCCTGCTGACCCCCGCCACTATTGTCAAGCCGCTGATGGGGGTTTGGCCCCAGGCGGCGCCCGACGAGGTCGAGGAATGCACCGTCCGTTTCGAACACGGGCGGGCGGCGGCCGTCAACGGCAAGCCCGTGGATCCCTTGCAGGCCATGCTGACGGCCAATCGTATTGGCGGTCGCAACGGGCTGGGCATTAAGCACGCTCTCGAAAACCGCATTGTCGGCGCCAAAAGCCGCGGCGTGTACGAAGCGCCGGGCATGGAATTGCTGGGAACCTGTCTGCGCTACGTGTATCAGGCCGTTCTGGACCGTCGGGCCACCAAGCTCTTTGCGCATTTGTCGGCGATCGTGGCCGACCAGGTGTACGACGGTCGCTACTTCGATCCGGTGGCGACCGCGGCCCTGGAGGCGCTGCGCAGTCTGGCGCAACACGCCTCGGGCGTGGTCACAGTGGGTCTGTACCGCGGCAACATCTTCTTTCTCGGTCTGCGCGACTGTCCCGCCTCCATTTACAACGAGGCCGACAGCTCGATGGAGGCGGCCAGCGAAGGATTGAACCCGGTCAGCTCGCAGGGCTTCGCCGAGATTCAGAGCGTGGAGGCCCTGGCGCTGGCGCGGGCCGGACAAATTCGCAAGCACTGAGCCTCTACGCAGGCCAAAGCGAGGAGTAACATGGAACCATGGATATTGGGCGGTGAAGCGGCGCATTCGCCCTTTCGTCTGGCCGCTTTGCTGAACCGCGTACGCGCGGCGCTGGAGAACGAATCCGTTGCCGGCATGGAGACGCGCTACTGCTATCTGCTCGACCTGCATCGGCGTCCGGATGCCACCGCGCAGGCCGGAATCGTCGCGTTGCTTAATGCCGCCGCCGACGTTTCGCTCGTCGCGGGGTTCACCGTGGCTCCGCGCCGGGGTTCGGTCTCGCCCTGGTCCTCGAAGGCCACGGACATTTTTCGCAATTGCGGACTGCGCGACGTGGCTCGGGTGGAAAGAGGCGTTCACTATTGCATCCGCCTGGCGGACGGCCGCGTCCTGGACGCCGCTCGGGCCGCTCCCGCGCTGCCGGATCTGTACGACCGCATGACGGAGGACCTTTACTCGGGCGTACCCGATTTGTTTAGCCATGTTCCGCCGCCGCCCATGATCGAAGTGGATGTGCTGAGCGGCGGCCGTTCCGCCCTGGAGCGGGCCAATCGCGAGATGGGTCTGGCGCTCAGCGACGAGGAAATCGCCTACCTGTTTCAGGCCTACGAACGCATGCGGCGCAATCCGACGGATGTGGAACTGGTCATGTTCGGGCAGGTCAACTCCGAACATTGCCGACACAAAATCTTCAATGCGGACTGGGAAGTGGACGGTCGCGCGGGCGAGCGTTCGCTGTTCGACATGATTCGGCACACGCATGAATGCCGGCCCCAAAATACGCTGGTCGCCTATCACGACAACTCGTCCGTGATGGAGGGGTTCCAAGACGAATTTTTCAGGGCGGCCCGCGACGGGAGCGGGCTCTACGCCTACGAACCCGACCGGCTCGACATTCTGATGAAAGTCGAGACGCACAATCATCCGACCGCCATTTCGCCGTTTCCCGGCGCGGCGACGGGGGTAGGGGGCGAGATTCGGGACGAGGCGGCCACCGGCATCGGCGGCAAGAGCAAGGCCGGCCTGTCGGCGTTCATCGTCTCCCATTTGCGGGTGCCCGGTTTCCCCATGCCCTGGGAACCGGACACTCGCGATTTTCCGGCGCGTCTGGCCACGCCGTTCCAGATCATGATCGAAGGTCCGATCGGCGGCGCCGGATTCGGCAACGAGTTCGGGCGACCGCAATTGCTGGGCCTCTTTCGCACCTTCGAGGCCCGCTCCCAAGGACGCCATTGGGGCTATCACAAGCCGATCATGGTGGCGGGCGGACTGGGCTGCGTGCGGCGCGGACACATTCACAAACGCGATATTCCGCCGCGCGCGCTGATTGTGCAGATGGGCGGACCGGCCCTGCGCATCGGCCTGGGCGGCGGAGCCGCCTCCTCCATGGCGACCGGCAGCAACGCGGAAGATCTCGATTTCAATTCCGTCCAGCGCGGCAACGCGGAAATGGAACGACGCTGCCAGGAGACGATCGACGCCTGTATCGCGCTGGGCGACCGCAATCCCATTCTGAGCATTCACGATATCGGGGCGGGCGGACTGTCCAACGGATGTCCCGAACTGGTTTCCGCCGTCGGCGCCCGCTTCTCCTTGCGCAAGATCCATTCCGAGGACCGCTCCATGAGCCCCATGGAAATCTGGTGCTGCGAAGCGCAGGAACGCTATGTGCTGGCCGTCCGGCCCGAGGACGCCGAACTCTTCGCGCGTCTGGCCGAACGCGAACGCTGTCCGATGGCCATCATCGGGGAGGCGACCGGCGACGGCCGTTTGACGCTGCACGACGAGCATTTCGAGAATACACCCATCGACATGGATCTCGCGACGCTGCTGGGCAAGCCTCCCAAAATGCTGCGCAAGGCGCGCCGCACGGACGAACGGCCCGCACCCTGGAACGGGACGGGCGTCACGGTGCGGGCGGCGGTCGACCGCGTACTGCGCATGCCGGCGGTGGCCGACAAGACTTTCCTGATTACCATCGCCGACCGTTCCGTGACCGGACTGGTGGCGCGCGACCAGATGGTCGGCCCCTGGCAGACGCCGATCGCGGATGCGGCGGTCACGATGACCTCGCATCGTTCCTTCACCGGCGAGGCCATGAGCCTGGGCGAGCGGGTCGCTTTGGCTCTCATCGACGCGCCGGCTTCGGGGCGCATGGCGATCGGCGAGGCCGTAACCAACCTGGCGGCGGCCGATGTGGACGAGATCGGGCAGATCCGACTGTCCGCCAACTGGATGTGCGCTTGCGGCGAGGACGGCGAAGATGCGCGCCTCTACGACACCGTGCGCGCGGTGGCCATGGAACTCTGTCCGGCCCTGGGCCTGTCCATTCCGGTCGGCAAGGATTCGCTTTCCATGCGCACGCTGTGGCAGAGTGAAGACGGCGAACCGCGCAAGACGCTGTCGCCGCTCAGCCTGATCGTCAGCGCCTTCGCGCCGGTACGCGACGTGCGCCGAACCGCGACGCCCGATCTCAAGGCCGGCGACACGATTTTGTGGCTGGTCGATCTGGGCGGCGGGCGCGATCGGCTGGGCGGTTCGGCGCTGGCGCAGGCCTTTGGTCAGATGGGCGACGTTTGTCCGGATCTGGACGAGCCCGCGCGGCTGGTCGGATTTTTCGCGGCGCTGGTCGAAATGCGTCGGCGCAACTGGCTGCTGGCCTATCACGACCGCTCGGATGGCGGCTTGCTGGCAACCCTGGCGGAGATGGCTTTTGGCGGACGCCGCGGACTGCGCGTGCGGCTGCCGCAAACGGCGCGCGATCCGTTGTCCGCCCTGTTCGCCGAGGAGCTGGGCGCCGTATTGCAGGTGTCGCGGCAAAATCGGGAGGCGGTGGTCGACCTGTTCGCCCGGCACGGACTCGCGGACGGCCTGCACGAGCTGGGCGCTACGCGCGACGACGGCGTTTTCGAAGTGGAAGACGTCTATACCGAACGGGTCTCCGTCTTGCATCGGAACTGGTCCGAACTGACCTATCGCATGCAGGCGCACCGCGATCATCCCGAATGCGCGCGCGAGGAATACGACCGGCTGCTGGACGAAGCGGACCCCGGCATGAATTTTCAGGTCCGTTTCGAAAACCGGGCGGCGGCGCCGTCGAACGCGCCGCGTCCGCAGGTGGCCATTCTGCGCGAGCAGGGGATCAACGGACAGGTCGAAATGGCGGCGGCCTTCGATTGCGCCGGATTGGCGGCCGTGGATGTGCATATGACCGATCTGATCGACGGTCGGGCGCGCCTCGCCGACTTCGCCGGTCTGGTCGCCTGCGGCGGTTTTTCCTATGGCGACGTGCTTGGCGCCGGTTCCGGCTGGGCCAAATCCATCTTGTACAACGAGCGACTCAAGGAAATGTTCGCCGCCTTCTTCGCGCGGCCCGCAACCTTTGCCCTGGGCGTATGCAACGGTTGCCAGATGCTGGCTCAGCTCAAGGAACTGATTCCGGGCGCCGAAGCCTGGCCGCTCTTTGCGCGCAATCGTTCGGAGCAGTTCGAGGCGCGCTTCGTGACCGTGGAAGTCATGGATTCGCCCTCCGTTCTGCTGCGGGGCATGGCCGGATCGCGCCTGGGCGTGCCGGTCGCGCATGGCGAAGGACGTACCGATTTCGGGGTTACAGGGTCGGCCGAGCAGATTGCGCGGCTGGGACTGGGCGCCTTGCGCTACGTGGATCACGGCGGCGCGCCGACGGAACGCTATCCGCTGAACCCCAACGGATCGGCGGGCGGACTGACCGGTCTGACCACGGGAGACGGACGGGTTACCGTTATGATGCCGCACCCGGAGCGAGTCTTCCGCGGGGTGCAAATGTCCTGGCGTCCGCCGACCGATCCGGCTTTTGCGGACGACGCCGGGCCCTGGCTGAAAATGTTTCGCAACGCCGCCGCCTTCGCCAAAGCCTCGCAGTAGAGAGTCTCGTGCAAAACCCATGTCTGTCAATAGTGGCACGGGCATCTTGCCCGTGTTATCTCGAAATATTTCATGGGCGGGACGCCCATGCCACTTAGAATGTGCCAACTCATTTTCCCAAGAACAGTCCCAATCCTCTGTCGAGGTCAGGAAGTCTGAAGTTTGGACCTCTTTTCCCTGGCCCTATATCCGGTCGGATTTGCCGTTCGGAACAGGCCACTTGCCTGTTTTGTCAATACACAAGCTGGAAGCTTGCGCTACTTCGATATGCGGGACAGGCGTTTCGCCTGTTTTGTTATTACACAAGCTGGAAGCTTGCGCTACTTCCGACAGTCATCTTAAGCCATCCCGTCCCGGCATGCGACATTGGCCGCATTCGCTATCTTCACGGTGAAAAACCATCCATCGTGCTCTTCGTGTCCTTCGTGGTGTAATCCGAATGGTGTCAGGCCATAGAAAACCCGCGGACGGCTTTTCAAGGCCAGACACCGGGTTGGTCACAAGTAAGGTCTAATGAACGGCTTGATGCCCGGGGAATGCGATCCACTCATAATTCCAATTCAAAATCAGATGGCAGTCCTTCAGGAACAGGAAAGTTCATCGGCGAAACGGGCCTTGTAACCAAAATGAAGTTCGATTCGATCACGTCAGGCGCACGTCCATCAACGAATCGTAGTTCCAACTTGATCCGCATTCTGTCGCCGGGCTGAGTAGCCTGGAGCAAGGAAATATTCTTTGATATCCCGGTTGCCATCCGCGATGCGAGGCGAGGCGGGGGACGGGTCTTTGCGGGCCAGGATGCGCAAGGTGGTGTCGGCCTGCCCGAATGTCTCCACGGTGGCGATCAAGCGGTACCTTTGCGCGACCGCGTTCTGCAGTTCCTGTTGTTCGGCGTCCGTCAGCGGTATGATCTGCGGCGCGCGGATGGCGAGGCTGTAGCCGCTGAAGGCCGCCAGGGGCGCCGGCGCGGCGGCGATGGTTTCCAGCAGCATGGCGCGGTTCATGACGCGCAGAGCGGCGGCCTTTTCGCGCGGCCAGTCGGGGAAGTAGCTGAAGGGGCCCAATTCCATGCCGGGCGGCAGCCGGTAGCCGGACTCGACGGCGAGGTAGGGGTCCTGGGTCAGCAGATAGGCGTCGGGATCGGCGTTGCCGATTTCGCGCAGCATGCGACCGACGCGGCGCAGACGAAAAAGAGGCGTCTCGTCGCGTAACGGCCACCAGATGCGGTCGCGCGGGGCCAGCGCCCATTCGAAATTGATCGGCGATGAAAAGGCCGCGACGGCGCAGAGGGTCAGTACCAAAAGGCGCAAGGGTACTTGGGCGTCGGCGCCATGCGTCGGCCCGGCGCCGTTTGCCGAGGGCGCGGCGATTGCCGGGGAAGGGAGGCGGATGCGGGTCAGAGCCAGCGCCACGGCGGCGGCGAAGAGGGGGGTCAGGATGGTTTGATAGTCGTCGTAGGGAAACGCGGCGGCCAGGTGCAGGAGCGTGACGGCAATGCCGCCGAGCAGGACGGAGCGCAGCAACGGGTCGGTGGCGGGGGCGTCGTGGCACGCGCGGGGCGCCGCTGCGGCCCGGAGGCGCAGGGTGGCGGCAAAGCCCGCCGCCAGCGCTAAGCAGAAGAGGACGAAGTAGGCCTGTGCGATTCGGGAGAAGAAGCCGATTCTGTAGGCCAAGGCCTGGAGCCATCCGGCGGTCTGGCGGCCGGCGTGGTATTCGACCAGCGCGAACCATAGTGCGCGGGGGGCGAGCAGGGCGAAAGGCCAAAAGATCAGTAGCAGGGTCAGGACGGAGCCTGCTACCAGTCCCAGCAGGGCGCGGGTTTCCGGCATGGACCACAGGGTTGCCGTCGGGCGCGTGCGGCGCTTGCGTACGATTTCCCACAAAAAGACCAGCCCGACGGCGGGCAGGATCGCGCCGGCGGAGATTCGTGTGCCGGCAGCCAGAGCCAGGCAGATGCCGGCGGCAAAGGCGGCCGTCACGCCTTTTCGTGAACGCCACCAGGAAAGAGCGGTGAAGCCCAGTACCAGCAGGCACGAGGTCAGGGCGTAGGTTTTGACTACGGTGGTGAAATAGCTCTGATAGACATTCACGGCGCACAGCGTGAAGGCCAGAAAGGCGGCGGTTCGACGTCGGGCCGGGTCGGCCATGCGTCCGGCCAGCGCGGCGGCTCCCAGAGCGGCCAGCCAGCCGAGCAGAGCGGTAAAGGCTCGTCCTCCGGCCACGCCCAGCCCCACGGTCAACGGTTTTGCCAGCGCGTATGCGAAGGGCATGACGGGGCCCTGCGTACTGGCAAAGTCGCGGTAGGGCAGGCGGCCCTCGCTTACGAGGCGGGCGGCGTACAGGTACCAGCCTTCGTCCTGATTCAGGGCGCCGCAGCTCCAATTCATTACGGTTAGCAGCAGGGCGGTCGCCAGCGCGCCGCACCAGAGCAGGACGCAGTAGAGGCGACGGCGTTCCAAAGCGGCGGGCGGACAGGGTCGGTTTTTTGGAGGGGTGGTCATGGGCGATGTAGTTGATTAGCACGGGCAGGATGCCCGTGACACGGTTTAGCACGGGCAGGATGCCCGTGGCACTGTTTAGCACGGGCAGGATGCCCGTGATACGGGTTGAGGCGGGCAGAATGCCCATGACACAGGGATATGGGGGAGAATGTCATGATAGACGGTTTTCAGGATCCGGGATGCGTTAGCGGAAGGCCCTGCCGACAGAGTGGACAGAGATCGGGCGGATAGGCTTCGGGCGCCATTTTCAGCAGGGAAAAAACGGGGCAGGGGAAGGCGACCTGTCCATCGCTGCGATCGACCAGCATGGCCATGCCGACTACTTCGGCGCCGCAATCGCGCACGATGCGAATGGTTTCCCAGGCCCGTCCGCCGCGGGTCACCACGTCTTCGGCCACGATGTAGCGTTCGCCCGGCCGAATGGCGAAGCGGCGCAGGGCCAGCTTGTCGTTTTGTTTTTCAACGAAGATAAAGGGCAGTTTCAAGGCGCGCGCCAGTTCGTGGCCGACGATCAGACCCCCCAAAGCGGGGGCGACAACCGCGTCGGCGCAGGGGGCGGGGAGTTGCGCGAGCAGGGGACGGGCCAGGGCCGTACACAGTTTTTCGGCGACATCCGGTTGGCGCAACGCCTGGGCGCACTGGAAATAGCGTGCGCTATGCAGACCCGAGCGCAATTCAAAGTGTCCTTCGAGCAAGGCGTCGGATGCGCGCATCAGTTCCAGAATGTCGTTTTGTTCCATGGATACCTCTCTATTCTCGCCGAATGGCGATTTTTCTGCGGATAAACGTGGGGATATCGAGATCCTGTCCGTCCTGTACGGTGGGTTCGACGTCTTTGAAGCGACCTTTGCCCTCGACTTCGAGTTTGAGGCTGGTTTGCCGCATACGGGCCGAGCCGGCAGGGGGCTCGTCTTTCTCGTCGCGGGCGGGTTGCGTCGAGGGGTGGGGGGATTCGGGGGCGAACGGGAGGATCAAGGCGAGTTCGACACGGGCGGCGAGGCGGGGATCGATGGCCGTGCCCACGCGCAGTTTGCCGGTGGGCCCGAGTTCGCGGGAGAGCGCCTGGGTAATGTCGCTCACCTCCTTGAGGGTCAGATCTTCTCCCGCGACAATGCTCAGCAAGACTCTTTTGGCATGCACCAGCGCGCGCGGTTCTTCCAGGAGGGGACTTTCGATCAGGTGTCGGGCGGCCTCGCGGGCCTTGTCCGGGCCGGAGCCTTCTCCGTAGCCGAAGGTTCCCGCCCCGCCGGTTTGACCGAGCATGAATCGGATGTCGCCGAAATCCAATTGGATCAGACCCGGTTGTACGATCATCTTTTCGATGGCGCCGATGGCGGAGGCCAGCGTATCGTTGGCCTTGTCGAAGGCGTTGGCCAGTCCGGGTTCATGGACAAAGGCCATCAGGCGGTCGTTGGGGGTCACCAGGATGGCGTCGGCCATGCGGCTCCAGATGTCCAGCGTTTCGCGGGCCTGGCGCATGCGTTCGGCGCCTTCGAAGGCAAAGGGCAGGGTGACAAAGCACAGCGTCAGAGCGCCTTCCTCGCGGGCGGCCTCGATCAGGGCCGTGCCCGCGCCGGAGCCCGTCCCGCCGCCCAGGCCCGTGACGACAATGGCCAGACGCACGTCGGAAAAGAGGGCGCGCAGCACGTCGATTTCCTCCATGGCGGCCTGGCAGCCCTTTTCCATGTCGCCGCCCGTGCCGAAGCCCTGGGTCAGGCGTTCGCCGATCTGGATTTTGACGGCGGCGCGGCAGGTTTCGAGCGTGTGCGCGTCGGTATGCACGGCGGCCAGCGAGGCCGGGTGCGTGACGCGCTCGAACAGGCGGTCGGCGACATTGCACCCGGCGGACCCCAGTCCCACGATTCTTATGCCTGCATGTTGCATAGTAGCCTCAGCGTCCGAACAGTTCTTGGAACCAGTGACGAATGGGATGGCCGACTTCTTCCCGATCCATGCACTTGTACGCGTATTGAATCAGCCCGATGCAGGCGGCGTATTCGGGGCCCTCGGTGACCACCGCCACGCCGCTGACGTTGTGCGGCATGCCGATGCGGCAGGGCAGGCCGAAAACCTTTTCCGCCAGTTTATCGAGGCCTTTCAGATGCGCGCCGCCTCCGGTCAGAACGATACCGGCCCCAATGAGGGGCAGAAGCCGCTGCCGGTCGAGACGGGCTCGCACGAGGCCCAGCAATTCGTCGCAGCGGGCGTGGATCACGGTTTGCAGCGCGTTTAAACTCAGGGTGCGGGGGTTGAAACCCACCTCCGCCGGCAGAGAGATGCGGCGGGCGGCATGCGCCGGCTCGATGTGCGCCGAGCCCTGTTCGCATTTCAGTCGTTCGGCGCGCAGCATGGGGATATTGAAAGCCAGCGCGATGTCGTTGGTGACATGTTCGCCGCCGACCGCGATGGAGCCGGCCTCCGCCGTGACGCCGTCGCAATAGGCCACATAGTCCGTGGTGCCGCCGCCCATATCCAGCAGCAGCACGCCGGCCTTTTTCTGCTCCTCCGTCAAGGCGGACAGGGCCGAACAAAGGCCGCCGAAAGCCACCTCGCCCTTCTCGAACCCGATGGACTCGACGGCGCGGATGACGTTTTGGATGCGCGAGCGAACGCCGTGCAGCGCCAGCATATCGAGTTCGAGCTTGGCGCCGTCCATGCCGACCGGATCAATGACGCTTTCCTGGTCGTCAATCCGGAAGTGGCGGCAGAGGGTATGGATGACGTCGCGGTCCGGCGGCAGATTCACCGCGCGCGCCACATCCATGACCTGATCGACATCTTCGTCCGTAATGCCGGCCGTGCGGTCCAGAATCGGCGCCACGCCGCGACTGACGAGGCTTTGGATATGGCCTCCGGAAACGGCCAGGTTGACCTCGCGCAAGGTGATGGACGCGTTTTCTTCCGCCTGTTCCAGCACGGAGCGCGCCAGGGTGCGCACGTGGGTCAGATCGACGATTTCGCCCTTGCGTACGCCCATGGACTCGCGCTGCCCCATGCCGGTGATCATGAGGTGTCCGTCTTCCCTCATTTCGCCCACAAGGGCCACCACTTTCGACGTGCCGATTTCCAGGCCGACAACCGGGGGCCAGTCCATAAAACTCCTTTGGTGTTAGCGGGCGACGACGGGGCAATGGGCCTCGTAGTCGTCCAGCGTGAGATTGACGGACCGCAGTCCGATCCCGTCTTTGGCCGCCTTGCGCAGCACGAGGGCCAAATGGGCCATACGCCGTTCCAGGTCGGCCGGCGGCGTCCATGTTACGGTAGCGGAACGAACCCACCACAGATCGACCGATGTGCCGTTGGACAAGATCATGCGCAAGGCGTCGGAGCGGCTTTGGAAACCGCCGCGAACGCTGATTCGCGCCAGGCGCACTTCGCTGGCGGGAAAGACGCGGCGGAAGGCCGCGATCGCCAGCAGAGCGTCCCGCAACAGTCCGTCCCCCCGCTGCCCGGGCCGAATTTCCTCGCCGGCATATTCGACCAGCAGCGGCAGTCCCGCTCGTAGCGAGCCGGGCGCGACGAAGGCGTGGCCCGTATCGTCGAGAAAGAGATCGTCGCCCCGTCTCTGACGCAGATAGGCGATAGGCGTTCGCTCCCTGAGAGCCACGCGCAGGGTATCGGGCAGAACACGCTCGATACGCATGGCCCGCAGGTTGGGGATCTTGCGCAAAAAATCCTGGCGTACGGCCGCGATATCGATCGCGAACAGATTCATGCCCTCCGTGACCGCGTGCCGGTCGTGTTCCTCCATCCATTCGCGGATGAGCGAGGCCTGGATAAAGGCGCCTTCCTCGGTCTGAATTTCGATGCGGTTCAGGGTGAACATCGGGTTGCGGGAGAACAGCAGCGCGTTAAGCTGAAAGGCGATGAAGCAAAGCAGACCGAACCCGGCCACCGCCATGACGACCAGCAGCATCCAGTGCGCGAGCGGGTGCGTTTGCGACCGTTTCCGGTTCCCGCCATTCATTTTGACCTGCAGGGTCAAGGGCTTTTCGCGCCGCTTGCGCCGTAGCGGTCGGGACTGCCGTCCTGCGCCTCTATTGTCGTCCAGCCACATATCGAAGAAAGCCTTTGCTGCGTTGTCGCCAACAAGACAAGGCGGGCTGCGCCCGCAACCGAACAGTCGAACCGCGAATGAATCCGACTCCGTCCGGCAGATGCCGGGACAAGCGCGAACATACGCGAATAAATACGCGACGCATTGGCGTCGAAATCTATCCCTGTGCTGTAGCGCAACGCGGCGGCAAAGGAAAGATAAATTTTTCCCGTTGCAATTTATTCGGGAGCCGCTACACTGTCGACTTTTATATCTACGGTTGAATCGGGCCGTTCCTCGAAGGGCCCAAATAAAGAAGGGTCATTATGAGCGACACTCCTGTGGAAAACGTGAGGACCTTCGCGATTATGGGTCATCAGGGCAGCGGCAAGACGGCGTTGACCGACGCCTTGGCTTTTGCGCTCAAGATTTCCGACCGGCTGGGTTCGGTACAGGCCGGCAACAGCATGGCCGATTATACGGATGCCGAAAAGTCCAGGAAAAACACCATTTTCTCCAAACCCTTCACCGGCACGACCCAAACAGCCGCAGGCAAGGCGCTTAAATTGGTATTCGTGGATACTCCGGGCTACGCGGATTTCATTGGTCAGGCGTGCGCCGCCATTCGGGCCGCGGACTATGCGCTCGTCGTGGTGGACGCTGCCGCCGGCGTACAGGTGGGAACGCGTCAGGCCTGGAAACTTTGCGACCGGCTCAAGCGCCCGCGCGCCATCGTTCTGACGGGACTGGACAAGGAGAACACGGACGCCGCCAAGGCACTGGCCGACATTCGCGCCGCCTTCGGCGACGGTTGCGTTCCGGCCACCCTACTGCTGCCCGACCACAGCCGGGCGATCGATGTTCTGACCGCCCGTGACATGCCCGAATCTCTTGCGGGCGCGGCGGAACAGGCTCGCACCGATTTGAACGAGCGCGCCTCGGAAACCGACGACGCTCTGATTGAAAAGTTCCTGGAGGGCCGGCAGTTGACGGAGGAGGAACTGTCCAAGGGCTTGAAAAAGGCTGTACAAGACGGCGCCTTGATTCCGGTTTTCACCTGTTTACCGCTTAGCGGAGCGGGGATAGGGGAACTGATCGAGGGCCAGAGCGTATTCATGCCGTCTCCGCTCGACGTGGAGGCGACCGACGCCGAAGGACAGCCCGTCGGCGCAAAGGCGGACGATCCGTTTACGGGTTTCGTGTGGCGCACCGTCAACGACGAATTCGTCGGGCAACTGGCCTTCGTGCGCGTTCTGGGCGGAACGTTGCGCAGCGATTCCGAGGTCTTCAACGCGTCACGCGGTCAGAAGGAGCGCGTCGGCGGCCTGTTGTGTCTGGCGGGGAAAAAGCAGATTCCCATGGCGGAAGCCGTTGCCGGCGACATTGTCGCCGTACCCAAGCTGAAAGCCACGGGCGTCAACGACACTCTTTGCGCTACCGGCCGGAAGGTTGTCTGCCGGCCCATCGCCTTTCCCAGTCCGGTTACGTACATGGCCGTACATGCCAAAACGCAGGCGGACGAGGACAAGCTGGGCACGGCGCTGTCGCGCGTTTGCGAAGAAGATCCCACGTTGCGGGTCGACCGCAATGCGGAAACGCATCAGATGGTTATTGCCGGCATGGGCGACGTACATATTGACGTGGCGGTCGAGCGTATGAAGAGCCGCAGCAACGTGGAGGTGGTGCTGGACACGCCCAAGGTGCCCTATCGCGAGACGGTCACCACTCCGGGACAGGGGCATCACAAACACAAGAAGCAGTCGGGGGGCCGGGGCCAGTACGGCGAAGTGTACCTCAAAATCGAGCCGAAGCCGCCGGAGGACGAGGAGTGGTTCGTGGACGCCATCGTGGGCGGAGTCATTCCCGGCAACTACATCCCCGCCATTCAGAAGGGACTGCTGGAAGGCATGCAGGCCGGCGCCGTGGCGCGCTACCCGGTGATGAACGTCAAAGTAACGGTTTATGACGGTTCTTATCACGATGTGGACTCTTCGGAAATCGCCTTTAAAATCGCGGCCTCCAAAGCGCTCAAGGACGGGATGAGCAAGGCCAAGGCGGTGCTGCTCGAGCCCATCATGTCCGTCAAAATCATGGTGCCCGATCATTGCATGGGCGAGATCAACGGCGACATCAGTCATCGGCGCGGCCGCATTCTGGGCATGGGCGCCGAAGACGGCATGCAATTCGTGACGGCGGAAGTGCCGCAGTCCGAGCTGTTCAAGTACGCCGCCGAACTGCGCAGCATGACCGCCGGCCAGGGTTCGTTCGAGATGAAATTCGAGCGCTACGATGTGGTGCCGTCGAACGTGGCGCAGAAAATCATCGCCGAGGCCGCCAAGGAAAAGGAAGAGGAGGGGTGATCCGCGCGGCCGCCTGTTCTCTTTGTCCGCGCCGCTGCGGCGCCCAGCGGTCGGACGGTCGCGTCGGCGTCTGCGGCGGCGGGAAGTCCGCGCGCGTGTATCGCTACGGATTGCATGGCGGCGAGGAGCCGCCCGTTTCCGGCACGCGCGGATCGGGGGCGGTGTTTTTCAGCGGTTGCACGCTGTCCTGTCTGTACTGTCAGAACTGGCCGTGGAGTCAGGAGGGCCGGGGCGAGGACTGCACGGTCGAGGGGCTGGCCGCTATTTTCGCGAGGCTCCGCGGCGACGGGGCGCACAACCTCAATCTGGTGTCTCCGACGCCCTGGCTGCCCCTTGTGCAAGACGCGCTGGCCCGCGTCAATGCCGGGGCCGACCGCATCCCGGTGGTTTACAATACCAGCGGCTACGAGAACGTCGAGGTGTTGCGCGAGTGCGGAGGCGAGGGGCTTGCGGACATTTACCTGACCGATCTGCGCTATGCCCGCGCCGAATCCGCCCGTATCGGTTCCGGCGCCGGCGACTATGTGACGACTGCGCGCAGGGCTCTGCTGGAAATGTGGCGGCAAACCGGCCCGTTGCGGCTTGACGAGAACGGCGTGGCGTTGTCGGGCACGATCTGCCGCCTGCTGACGTTGCCCGGGCGGGCCGGGGAGGCGGTGGAAAATCTGCACTGGCTGGCCGACCATGTCGGTCCGCGTCTGGCCGTCAGTGTCATGGCGCAGTATCGGCCCGCCTGGCGCGCTCTCGACCGTGCCGACGAATGGAACCGCTCCATTACGCGGCGCGAATACGACCGGGTACGCGACGCGGCGGAAACGCTCGGATTCGACGGCTGGATTCAGGAATACGAAGAGCAGCCCGACGATCGCCTGGCGGGCTTTCGCATGCCGCCCGGATACTCCGCGACCGTCTAGACCTTGTCTGTCCAACAGCCAAGGAATATCCAATATCCAAGGCAAATACGCAAAAATTTGGCCGGTTGGAAATTCCTTGTTGGATATTGGATATTCAGTCCCCCGAAAAACCTGATGGAGCCTGCGAAATCAC
>CAZYAW010000138.1:0-15175 GCA_964646045.1 uncultured Victivallales bacterium
CCGCCGATTCTTTAAGTTTTATGGACGGCATGACACCCAGCAAGTCGCGAATCTTGTTTGGGAGATCTTCCAGCAGGCGTTCGGTATTCGGCACACCGGCGACATTCCCTTTGTCATCCCTGCCAATAATCAGTCTCCCTCCCTCCGCATTGGCAAACCCGCACAAAGCCTTCATGTAGTCGTCTCGCCAGGATTCTTTCCACTCTATATTGTGACTTTCCTTCTTCATGCCAGCTTCTCGAAGATTTCGTCATTCATTTCCTGAATGATGCGTTTGAGTTCGGGTTCTCCGAACAACTCAACGCCGACTTCCGCCGCGTTGAGAATCGAAAGCGGCGGCTGGAACAGGTCGTCCATGTCCACTTTGCCCTGCACAATGCCGCGGTTCTTGAGCAGCGCGAGATAGTCGGCCTGCGCGGGGGTGAGATCGCGCATAACCATCCAGGCATAGAACGCGTCGGTGAGCCGTTCTTCCTTGCTTTTCGGCTTGATCAGGCCGAGAGCGGCTTTTACGAAATCAACGAGGCCATGGCTCTGGTTGTCGTAAGCACGCCGCAGATTGTCCTCGTTGAAGAAGTACTCGGGACTGTTGAGCTTATGCGCCAGCGCTGCTTCTTCCTGCTCCGTCAGGTCTTCACCGGCCTTGATCTTCTTGAGTGTTGCGTCGTCCTCCGATGCGCCACGAACGGTCTGCTCCCAGGAAGAAACATAATCGTTTTTCGTATAGCGATGATCGGCGCCGCCGGGGCCGACTTCCACGTATGCAAGCCCCTCCAGCCAGCGGTCGTCGCGGCCAAGCTCGATAAGCTCCTTGGGCGGCGCTTTCGGTTTCTTGCGCTGTTCGCCACTCCCCCCAATGCTGCCACCGGGCGGGACATCCTCTTCAAGATCGGGATGGAGGTCGCGGTTGCGGAAAAAATCGTAGACAATGAAGCCGTTTTTCCCGATCATCGGGCAGGTGCGTGTGCCGCGCCCCATAATCTGGCGAATCAGAATAGGACTCAGTATCCGCCGACACAGCGCCAAATGCAGGACTTCGGGGCAATTGAATCCGGTTGTGAGCATGTCGACGCTGACCGCGACCTTGGGGAATGGCTCGCGCTTGAACCGGCGAATCTCTTCATCGGCATTCGGTACATCCGACGTGACGACTTTGGCGTACTCGCCCTTGTGTTCCGGATGCCGCGCATTCAGCAGCCGGGTCAGATGCGTGGCATGGTCCTTGTTGATGGCGAAGACAATGGCTTTGCCCGGCCCTTCGGCAAGGCCCGGGGCGACCTCCGCGCAGTCCCGGTTGGAAATCGTGTCGAAAGCCTCCATCATCTTCGCGTCGGTATCCTCGTTGGTCCACGTACGGTAGTACTGTTCCGGTTCAAGATGTTCCCGATCGTACTCCGCCCCTTCGGCAATAAACTCGGTGATGCCGGATGCGTAACGGGGGCGTACCAGAAAATCTTCATCGAAGGCCTCTTTGATTGGATACGAGAAATCCGGTTCGCCGTCCTTGCATTGATAAAACTTGTAGGTGTTTCGCTCGATGTACATGGCCGGGGTTGCCGTAAGGCCAATGTGGATGGCATCGAAATGAGTCAGTGCTGCCTGCCAGGCGCCATAGATCGACCGGTGCGACTCATCGGTTACGATAACGTCGAAATAGCCGCTGGTGAAATCCTGGTAGCGGCCGATCATCGTCTGAAGCAGGCAAACGGTGATCATTTTCTCCTGTCGAACCACGCCCGGCTTCAGCCAGTAGCATCCTCGTCCGGTAAGGTCTTCCAAAGCTTCGACGGCCTGTTTCGCCAGTTGTTCGCGGTCGACAAGAAAGAGGATTCGTTCCGCGCGACCGGCTTCGATCAGCCGGCGGAGATAGAGGCAAACCACATCGGTCTTGCCTGTGCCAGTGGGAAGCTGGATCAGATAGCGGCGCTTGCCCAGTTCGATCGCGTGATCCAGGGCGCGCATCGTTTCCTTCTGATACGGACGCAGCTTGAGCGTCTCGCCGCTGCGGATGAAATGGTCGGGAATGTCAATTGAGGCGAGAGGCTTTCTGTGTGCGGAACGATGCACCAGACGTTCGAGGTCGCGCTGCGAGAAGAAGGAATGAACCGGGCGCGCATCGTCGTTCTTGTAGTCCCAGAAATAGATGACTTCGCCGTTTGTCAGGAAAATGAATGGCGCCCCGATCTCCCGAGCGTAGGGCAAAGCCTGGGCCTTGGCCCGGTAGGGATCGAAGGCGCTGCGCTTGGCTTCAATGACAGCAAGCGGATGGCCGTCGGAATTGTTCAGCACGTAGTCCGCGCGACCCATGGACGTTTGCGCCGAGGGTTGACCGGCATAGGGCGCAGAAGGTTCTCGCACAATGTCTCGAATCGTGACTTCCGTGAGCACTTCCATTTTGTTGGCAGGTTCCCAGCCGGCCTGGCGAAGCTGTTCGTCGATCAGGATTCTGGCGTCGGTTTCCCTTGTGTAATCCATGCTCATAATCGTTTTCCAGGCAAGTAGCGCAAGCATCCTGCTTGCTTGATTTATTCATTTCCTTCTCCAGACAGTCGGAACAGAGTCCGTGCGAGAAATCGACGTCCCACTCTTCCTTGAAGTAGGCCTCGAGACGCGACCAGCTTTCTGTTTCGTCACGCACTTTTTTGCCTACGGAACAGATCGGAATCATTCTCTGCAACTCGGCGATTTCACTGATATC
The DNA here is from genome assembly GCA_964646045.1 of uncultured Victivallales bacterium. Taxonomy (GTDB): domain Bacteria; phylum Verrucomicrobiota; class Kiritimatiellia; order UBA8416; family SLMC01; genus CAZYAW01. The sequence continues at coordinate 2,699 of CAZYAW010000138.1, forward strand.
CACCATGACCAGCGAAGGCATGGCGTCGAAAACCGCCCGATAGATCTCGCGCGGATCGCGATTCACGGCGTCTTCGCAGACGTCGCGCCTTGTAACGCGCGATAGAACTGCAGCGTTTTTTCCGCCTGCAGGCGCGGGCAAAAGCGCTGTGCCGCCTCTTGCGCGGCGGCGGCGGCGACCTTGGCCAACTCCTGCGGGCGCCGCATGGCGGCCTCCACTATATCGGCCAGCGCGCGAGCGCCGACCTCCGTCAGCCAGCCGGTTTGACCGTCCCGAATCAGTTCCGGCAGGAACCCCACGCGCGACGCGGCCACGGGAACGCCCGCCGCCATGGCTTCGCGCACGGTGCGGCAGGACTTGTCCGTACCGGGCATGGGATAGGCCAGCAGATTCATGGCGCGATAGGCCTGCACCAGTCGTTCGTCGCGACAGTAGCCGGCCATGACAATGCGGTCCTGTATGCCCAGTTCGCGGGCCGCGTCCTCCACAACGCTTTTGACCTTGCCGCGGCCCACGAGCAGGAAGCGCAGTCGGGGATAGCGCTCGGCCAGCAGGGCCACGGCCCCGAGCGTAATGTCGAGACGGCGGCGCGGCCCGATGGCGGTGACCATGCCCAGCACGAACGAGTCGGCGCTCAAGCCGAAGACGGCCCGCGGATCGTCGGCCGGTTTGGCGCTGAACCGTTCCACATCGACACTGGGCTCGATAACCGCCAGGCGGTCGGACGGCCAGCGCAGGTACGAGGTCAGCCATGCCGCCGCCTGCGGCGAAATCGCCACCAGCCCGTGCGTCGCGATACGGCAGGCCCAGCGCAGACGAACCGGCTGCTCGTCGCGGTCGGGATGATACAACGAACGCACCAGAATCGGTTGGCGCGCGCTGCAGCGCACCGCCAGCGCTCCCAGCAAGTGGGCGTTGGGCATGTGACAATGCACCACTTCAATGTCGCGCTCGGCGATGATGCGGCGCAGCGCGGGCACGGCCTGCAGCGCGGGCCGCAAGCGAAAATGCTTGGTCAGCTCCAGTTCGTCCGCCTCCAAACCCTTATGCCGCAAGCGAAAAGCGACGCAATCCTCTTCCGCCAGACGGCGGGTCAGACCACAGGCAAAAGAGATTTGATGTCCGGCCTTCTGCTGGCCCAGCGCCAGATCGGCCGCCGGTTCGGCTCGCTCGGTCCATTTGTCGTTGCTCAGAATATGCAGTATTTTCATGTTCCCCCGCGCCTTCAAAAAACAGTTGCGCCCAACAGAACGAAAAAAAGGCCGACCGACGCCTGCACCAGCCCGCAGACGCGACAGACGCGCGCATCCTTGAGCCACGCCTGTACGGCCAGGCGAAAGCGATAGGGACTCAACATGAGGATGATGCCTTTGATCGCCATGATATAAGCCGCCACCACCACGGCCAGACTCCAGGCCGAAGGAGCCATGCGCGCGGCCGTCAGCATGGGGGTCGGCGCCAACAGGAACAACCCGCCCAGCGCGCGCGGGGCCAGATGCTCGTCCATGAGCCAAACGCTCAGAATCCAGGCCAGCGGCACCAGCGCCAAAAGCCAGCCCTTGTATTCGTTGAGCCAGGGCAGCGGCGTCTGGTGCAGCAGCCATCCGGCCCAGACAAGATCCACGGCCGATAGCGCCATGCCGGCCGCGCGATTGCGGTGAAAGGCGCGCAGGATGCGCAGCGAGCGCTGTGGCCCGCAAAGCATTCCCCCGCCGAACAAAGCCAGCGCCGCGCCAAAAATCATCGCCGTTTGCGAAAGAGTAGGTTCCATCATGGTGTCATTCCGTTCGTTTCGATTTTTCCGGAAGGCTCTTGCCACCCGCTCATGTACTTTCGGACAAGTCCGTCGCGATACGCCCCAAGCTCGTCTGGGGCATGGCACGCAGGATCCGCACCTGTACCGTGTCGCCCGCACGCAGGGCGGGGACCGGTTCAAAAACGACAATGCGGTTTTGCGACGTGCGCCCGGTCCAGCGCGCCGCATTGCCGGCACTGACCCCCTCGGCCAAAACCTCCACGGTGCGCCCGACCATGCGCTCGCCGACCGCTCGCGTGCGGACGTTCTGATCATCGAGCAGGAGGCGGTTGCGTTCCATCTTTTCCTCTTGCGTCACATCGTCGGGCCAGTCCGCCGCCGGCGTGGACGGCCGCGGCGAGTATTTGAAAATAAAAGCATTGTCGAAAGCGATTTCCTTCATGAACTGCCGAGTCGCCTCGAAATCCGCGCGCGATTCCGTCGGAAAACCGACAATGATGTCCGTGGTCAGCGCGATGTCGGGCACGGCTTCGCGCAGGCGAGCCACGGCTCGACGATACTCGTCCACCGTATAGCCCCGCCGCATGAGACCCAGAATGCGGTCGCACCCCGACTGCAACGGCAGGTGCAGATGCCGACACAGTTTCGGCAGTTCGCGCAGGGCCCGCGCCAGTTCCGCCGTGCAGCCGCAAGGATGGCCCGACGTAAAGCGCACGCGCCGCAGCCCCTCGACCGCGGTCGCCGCTTCCAGAAGCCGGGCGAAGGGTTCGCGAAAACCGCCGGGCGAGTCCGGATGGCCTGCCCACACCGCCCCGCCGCGTCCGTAGGCCATGACGCTTTGTCCCAGCAGTGTGACTTCACGCACCTCCTGGCGGGCCAGGTCGCGCAGCTCCGCCAGTATTTCCGCCACCGGCCGACTGCGTTCCGGGCCGCGGACCCGCGGTACAATGCAATAGGCGCACTGCCGACTGCAACCGAGCAGCACATTGACGAAGGCGGAGACACCGGCGACCGCGTGTGCGGAAACCGCCGGAACCGGATTATCGGTCTGGCCCACGGCGAGCCGGCCCGATTCACCGGCCAGAGCGCGTTCGGCCATCTCGGGAATTTCCCGCAAGCGATGGGTACCCGCCGCGAAGTCCAGGCCGGGCGTTTTCTCGAACAGGGTCGGCCCCAACCTCTCGACCATGCAGCCCATGGCGCCTACGATTCTGACGCGGCCCGACTTTTTGGAGGCGATCGCCAGACCCAGCTTGCCCAGCGCCTTGTGTTCCGCCTTGGCGCGTACGCTGCAGGTATTGACCAGCAGCAGATCGGCCTCGGCCTCGTTGCCGACCGCCTCGTGACCGTGCTGTTGCAGCAGCGCGGCCGCCGCATCGGAATCGCGCACGTTCATCTGACAACCATAGGTTCGAACAAAAAATTTCATACGATCCGATTCAGTCTTTTCTCAGACCCAGCTTCCTGAGCAGATCCATTGTGGGTCCGAACGGACTCCATTCCGGTTTTTTGACCGTGCCGCGCAATTCGAACTCGAACAGCAAATTGAAAATCCAGGTCGGAATATCGGTGATATAGCTGAAAACATTGCGGTCCCGCAACAGGCGCAGTCCCACTCGAAAATCGAGGGATCCGTCCAGGCCAAGGTCTCCGCGCCCCTGGATGCGCACGATATTGCCCTCGATGGTAGCCTTGTCGGTTTTGATTTTGCCGTCGGCTATCGTGAATTCGCTGCGGAAGTAGTCCTGCCGCGCCAGGAAATCGACGCCCGGCACATAACGGGAGAGCATTTCGGTCAGGCCGCCGAAAATCGGCAGCATCAGCATGCGCCCGTCCTTGATGCGGGCTTTGCCGTTGCCGCTCAGGGCCTCGGTCCACGCGGGTCCGGCCTCGCCCGCCATATCGAGATGCAACGAAAAAATTCCCTCGTAGTCCTGTTCTTTTTTCGGGTTGGCGTCGGCCAGAAAACGGTCGAAGTCGACATCTTCCAAACTGAACGCCAAGGTGAAGCGCGGAGGGGGCGAAGCGCCCCCCGCCGGCGTCGTCAACGCGCCCGCCCCCGTCAGATGCCCGCCATAAAGTCGGCCCCGCACATTGTCCAGCGCGTGGGTAAGATTGGTCATGCGATAGTTCAGGGCGTAGGTATGGAAATGCACAAAATCGGCCCGCAAGCCGCGCCCGGAGAGCGATCCTTCTATTTCAGTGCGTTGCATGTCCCGATAATGAATGGTCCCCCGTGCGGACAGGTTGGCGCCGCCTTCGAAAACCAGCTTCTCGGGAAAACGCTCCGGCGGCAGTCCGACCATGCGGGCCACAGACGGCGGGTGCAAGGTGGAGGCGGCATCGAATTCGACCGTGTGCCGGAGCGCATCCACGGCAATTTCGGCGGAGGCAATGCCTTCCGCGCGCACCAGGAAGAGCGGCGCCACCGCCACGCGGCGCTCGTTCGGCGAGAGGGTTACGGCGAGCTTGCCGTCGGCACGCAGAACATCCGTTCCGATGTAGCGAAAATCCTTGAGAAAAAACTCGGTTTCCAGATGCAGTTCGGGGGCGCCCGCCCAGCCGGCGCGCGCCGTCACCTGGCAGCGCGGCGGTTCGGCGAAAAAATCGAACGTTTCGACTTGTTCCATCGCATGGGTGGCGCCCAAGCGGGTCATGAGGGGCAGCAACATGCGGGGATCAAGCCGCGTTTCGACCTGGACCCGCAAGGTCTGCGCCAGCAGATCGAGCGACAGTCGTCCCTCGTGCAGCGTTCCGCGGCTCTGGCCGTTCTCCAGATCGGCACGCAGATCCTCGACGCGCAGCAAGTCGCGTTCCAGCACGACGCGCGCGCGTCCGTCGCGGACCCGCAGTCCCAGGCCCTCGACATCGCGAATCCGGACACTGAAAGACATAGCCCGGCGTATCGGCAAAGACGCGGCCGCAGGAAAACGCTCTTGCCATTCCCGATCGTCGCGAGCCGTGACATCCGGTCGCAAGCGAACGCCGGAGGCTTCCAGGTCTCCCGTGACCGGCGTACTGGCGTCCCGCTCCCACGGATCGATACGAAACGCCAGCCGCTCGACTTCGCAGACCGCCGGCGCAATGGATCCCTTGCGGTACAGCTTGACATTGTCGGCCACGAACCCCAGCCAGGGCCGCCAACGCACCGTTCCGGTTTCCACCACGAAATCGCGCTCGGGAGAGTCCCATCGTTGCAGCAGCTTCCCGGTCAGAGAACCGGGTATCCCGACCAGCACGGCATAGGCCCCCAGCCCCAAGGCCAGCAGGACGAGCAGTAACGCCGTACGCCGCACGCTGCGGAACAGTCTTCGCCAGACATTCTTGCTCACGGCTCTTTTTCCTTTGCGGGTCCGGTCGGCACGGACGTCAGCGCGCGGGCCGTGCCGCTCTCCAGCGTAAAGACAATATCCTGACCCTGAATCATGGCAAACACGCTTTCGGGGCCGGCCTCGCGCCCCAGCAGAAGGCTGGTCTGAATGCCGGCTTCCCCTGTCAATCCGAAGGTCAACGCGACTTTCGGCGGCGCGAGACCGTACGGCGCCAAATTGGTCGGGTTGTGAGCCACAATGGAAAGCGCCCGCAGATGGGCCGCATGGAAAAATATCTGCTCCAGATTCTTTTCCGTGATCGGACGAGGCTCGTCTCCGACGACCTCCCATATCCCGGCCGGACTGCGCGCCAGCCGATGCGTTGCCTCGCCGCGCGTCAGGGCGATGCTGCGCACCTGTTCCGGGAGCAAGGACAGCATGGTCCGATCGCGCAAGGTGAGCGGATTGACGAGGTCGGCGATCGGGAAGCGCAGCGGCGGAGCGGCCACATAGGCTACCGTGGCGCCCTCGCCGAATACGGGCGGATCGTTCGCGAAGCGCACCGCCGCCCTGTCGTCGGCCTGTGTCCGACCGACCTGCAGCCAACGCCGCGCGGACGGGTCCGTGCGCGCGGTGGCCAGACTCACCTGATAGGCGGGGGGATCGAGTCCCAGCTCCGTCAAGTTCGTCCGGGATCCGTCGGCGTATCGTAAAATCGTCAGATCGGCGAAACGCTGAACCAGATTGCCCGCCACGATCTCGTCGGCCTTCCATTGCACGGGCTCGACGATCATCCAGCCGCTCCGGGCCTCGCGTTCCAGTGTTATACGCCGCTTGTCCTGTGCCAGAGAGATGCGTTCGACTTCCGATGCCGCCAAGCCGAAAAGGCTCGGATCTCGCAAAAGATTGACATCCTCAATGGAAAGAGCCGTCAACAAAGCGGCTTCGACCGCGAAAACCGATTGCGCATCCTGGCGGCGGGCATACCGGCGCGTCTTGTCGTCGGGCAAAGCGCGGCCCAGCGTCAGACTGCGCGGAATTTCCTCGCCGTCGATCCAAAGCGTCAGACCCAGAGCGGCGTCTTCCGTCGTAAGCCCGTAGGCCATCAGATCGTGATCGGCAGGATCGGTCGCCGCCGACAATTCCACCGGCCGATCCCAGACAAAGTCCTGAATACGCGCCTGACGCAACGTTTCCAGCAGGGCGGTCACGGTGTTGGGATTGGCGCGAGCGGCGATCGGTTCGCGGATCATCCATAAGTTGTCCGTTTTTCCGATCCGGATGAATCCGCCGCGCGGACGCTGGATTTCCAGACGACGGGCGCGCAACACGTTGGCCGGGAAAAGCGAACGGTCGCGCAAGAAGGCGATGTCGGCCGGGGTGACTTGCAACAGCGCCGGATCCACGGCCAGAATCGCCTCGTGCCGGTCCAGTCGCGCGTACAGAAGATCGCTCAGCGGCGCGCCATGCCCCACGTCCAGACGGAAGGTACGCAGACCGTCGAACAGCGTGAAGCGCACTTGCGGCGGCTCCAAGCCGTAATGTTGCGGAGTTGTTTGCCGCAGCGCCATTTGTTCGGGCAGCACCAGATCGGCGGGGATCAACGACTCGAGGGCGCTCAGGATCTGCTCGATGCGCCCGCCGTCGGCCTCGGCTTTCGCCGGCCGCGTCATACGCCACCGTCCCTGATCCCGCACGCAATGAACGCTGTACGCATCGCTTTCGATGGTCAGTTCCTGCACCTCCTCGCCCCTGGGAAGCGGCAAACGTGCGCCAAGACGGATCCCCGTCTTCTCGTCCGCCTGACGCGAACGGCGCATCATCCAAATCGCGCCGGCCGCCAGACAGACCAGCGCCATCAACTTCCAAGTGGTTTTTCCGTACATGCCGGTTTACCGCCTTCTTCGCCACCAGGCCAGCAAGCCGACCAGCGCCACCAGCAGCGGGGTTCCCAGAACGGTCGCGGCGAAGGCCAGATTCCGACGTTCGCGCGTCATACCCAACTCTATGGTCTGGGCGACTTTGGGAGCAATGGCAATGAGACTCTCCTCGCCGGTCAGCCAATGAACCGCGTTCATGAACAAATCCACATTTCCGCCCGACCCCGCGCCGTCGTCGGAGGGCCCTGCCAGCGCCGGATTGGAGACGAAAAGAGCGTCGCCGAAAACCACAATGCGCGTGGGCGCCATCTCGCCCGCCATTCCTTCCACCGGCCCTTTTTCCGCGGCGGCGGCCAGTGACACGGGACCGGGCCGGTCGGTATCGGCGTCGTAGCGGGGCGGCGTCTGCTGCGGATCGCGTTCCGCCCACCCTCTTTCGGAGGTGCGCGCCAGAACCGTGACGCGCGCCTTGTCGGCATGCACCTTGTGCGCCAGCGCGTCGTGACCGGGCAGGGGCTCGACCGAGCGCGCACCGTAGAAAACGCAATGGAAGCGCGCCAGCGGCCGGGTAATCTCGTGCACCGGCAGCGGCGCGAAGATCAGTTCCCGCCCCGTGATGGTGCCGGACGGATCGTACACGGAGTCCGCCTCCAGACGCAATCCCCAGTCGGCAAGAAGTTCCTCGAGTCCGGTTTGAATCCACGGATGCAGCAGCAGCAAGAGACGGCCCCGTCGTCGCAGCCACTCATTGATGGCGTTCCCTTCCGCGCCGGCCAGATGTCGGGTCGGGCCGGCCACGATCACCAGCGAGGCGTCCTCCGGCACGCCGCCATGCCGCCCCATGTCCAGCGTGCGCACCTCCAGATTGTCGCGACGCAGAATCCGGGCCAGCGCCCCGTAGCCCGACTGACGACTGTAATCGGCAATGTCGCCTTCGCCGTGACCGACCAGGAAATAGACGATCGGGACTTTATCCCGCACGACGCTCTGCAGGGCGGAGGAAAACGCCTGTTCCCCGAGAAAAAGCGGGACGCTGCGCACGGCGCCGCTTTCCCGCATGACTTTTTTCTCGTCGAAAATGTCTTTGGCCGACACGTATTTGACCTGCCGCCCGCTGGCAAAGACCACCATGTTTTCCGCGGCCAGACTGAAGCGCCGTTTGAGTTCGCGCGCTTCCGCCAGATCGCGATTGGGATCGGCGAAACGCACCGTAAAACGGCCGTGACCGTTGCGCGCGCTTTCGTGCTCGTATTCACGCAACAGCGTCCGCACGTCGGCATGAAAAGCCTGTTCTCTGCCGAAAAAGGAAACGGCTTCGACATCGCGGTCCAAAGACCCCAGCAGTTTGCGCGTCTTTTCGGAGAGCCGATAGTACGAGCGAGCGTCGGAAATATCGCGCCGCAGCGGCGGCAGCATGTCCAGCAGAACGTTCGCCAGTACGGCCAGCGCGACCGCCAAGAGCATGGAAAAAGCCGCATGGAAGCGAGCGCACAGTCTCCAGAATCGCCCGCGCGCAATCGGCGCCGGAATATCGGGTGCGTTATTGGACATAGGTCTCTCGCTACAGCTTGCGCAGCGCCAGGATGCGCGTGCCGCAGAAAAGCAGCAGCATCGCGCCCGACACGTACAATACAGCCGGGCGCGCATCCAGCGCGCCGCGGGTAAAATCCATTAGATGATCTTCTACGGCCAAGTAGCGACTCAGCCGTTCGGCATCGAAAGGCAGTCCGCGCATTCCGCTGCCGACGAACAGCGGCGGCAGAACCATGGCCACATAGCCGCAGGCGGCCGCCACGATCTGGTTGCGGGTCAGCAGCGAAAAAAGCAGCCCCACCGCCACGCAATAGGCCGCGATCAGAAAAACGACGATCCCCCCGCCGATCATGGCGCCGGTGTCCGGTTGCGCCATGGCGGGCGAGAACAGAGCGAGTGTGTAAACGGAGCCCGCCGACAGAGCCAGCGCCAGCGTAACGAACGAAAGGGCGCCGGCGTATTTGCCGGCCACGACTTCCCACTCCGTCACCGGGGCCGTCAGCAGGGTCTCCAGCGTACCGTGCCGTTTTTCCTCGGCGAAAAGACGCATTGTCGTCAGCGCCGCCAAAGCCGGCAGCCACAAAACCATGGACATGTACAGCAGGGTCGGCATGAACTCTACCCGTCCGATATTGTTTTCCACGGAAAACCAGAACGTGCCATTGGCCAGCAGCAAAAACAGCGCGGTCACGACATAGGCGACGGGCGAAAGAAAAAATGAGCCCCACTCCCGGCTCCACAAAGCCATGAATTTACGCATGATCCCCTTCCCTCTTCTCCGCTGCGACATCGGCGTTTCCCTGTCCGGTAATCGCCACGAACACGTCCTCCAGATTTTTGCGCTCCACGCGCAGCTCGCGCAGTCTCCATTGCTTGCGGGCCGCCAGGGCGGAGAGGACGTCGCGCAAGTCGGACTGCGGCCGGCAATCGCAAACGACGCGGCACCAGGTTTCGTCCGCGGCGCAGGGTTCCGCCGCCACGGAGACCGCTCCTTCCAGCGCCTCCAGCGCCGTGCGGACCTCCTGGCGCGGCGCCTCTATTTCCGCGACCAGGCGCTGGCCGCCCAGCATGCGGTCGGCCAGGCGGGCGGGCGTATCGTCGGCCACGATCCGGCCCTTGTCGATAATGATCACCCGTCGGCAAATCTCTTCCACCTCCGGCAGGATATGACTGGACAACAGCACGGTGTGACGATCGGCCAGACGGGCGATGACATCGCGGATCTGACGATTCTGGCGCGGATCCAGGCCGATAGTCGGCTCGTCCAGAATCAGCAGGTCGGGCTCGTGCAAAAGGCTGTCGGCCAACCCGACCCGCTGACGATAGCCGCGAGAAAGCGTTCCAGCGACCGCGCGGCGTTCTTCCATCAGACCGCACTGCTCCAGTACGGCGCGCACGCGCAGACGCAGACGGCGCCCCGTCACCCCTTTCAAGGCGCCGCGATAACGCAGATATTCCTCCACACGCATGTCGGCATAGATCGGAAAGTTCTCCGGCAAATAGCCGATGCGTTTGCGTACCTCGATCGACTGTGACAGCGTATCGAAACCCGCCACCGCCACGCGGCCCGACGTGGCCGGAAAAAAACAGGAAAGAATGCGCATGGTCGTGGTTTTTCCGGCTCCGTTCGGGCCGAGAAACCCCACGATTTCGCCCCGTGCCACCTCGAACGAAAGATCGTCGAGCGCCCGCCGACGTCCGAACCGTTTGTGCAAATGGCTGACGGCAATCATGCCTGAAAATCTCCGAACTATCTACGGCGCCGCTTTGTTTTGCGATCCGCCTCTTCCAGCTCCTTCATCAAGTCCTCAAAGGTGATATCGGCAAAGGCGCTTTCGGTTTCCACCTTTGCGGGTTTGACCAGTTCGAGCGACTTGGCGCATCGAAAGCCGATGAAGGCCGTGCCGATTGCGCCCCGTCCCCGGCCCGGCCGACACCCCGCCGTTTCGGCCGCATTGCGAGGAAAGCCGCGGCGATAGACGGCCATGGCTTCCGGCCCGTCCAGATAGGCCCCTCCGCGATAGACGCGCGGACGCACTGTCTTGCCGTCCGCCATCTTGCCCGGCCCCTGCGGATCCTTGATGGGCGACGACGCATAGTAACGGGCGTCGTAATAGTCTTGAACCCATTCGGACGCATTGCCCGCCATGTGGTAAACCCCGTAAGGACCGACATCGCGCTGCGGCCAGGGCGGCTCGAACCGTTCGGCCTCTTTCGCCTGCAACGCCCGTTGAGGCAGCAGGCGGTCGACCTCCCAGGTCTCGTCCGGAATCACGGTCGGCGGGGGCGGCGGCCGATCCTTCTTTTTTACGCAGCCGCAACCGAAACGCCCTTTGGGCGGTTCCGGATGACGCGGCGGATTCTGGCGATCCATTTCCTCGCCGAGATTCTTGCGAAACCGGGGTCCGTTCGCCATGCTGCGCCCGGGATCTTCCGAGCCCCAGGGATAGGTGCGTCCGTCCATACCGCGCGCGGCCTTTTCCCATTCGGCTTCAGTGGGCAGACGTTTCATCTCGCCGCGCTCGAATTTTTGGCGGCCCAGCGCCCAGCGGGCATAGGCGAACGCATCGAACCAGTCCACCCCCACCACTGGCTGCCGATCCCGGCTCAAATGGGGTTCGCTCCAGCCGCGCGCGCTGTGATCCTTCAGCGGCCGCGTATCCGGATGATGAAACCAGGATTCGCCGGTGGCCTTGACGTGATCCGCGAACTTGCGATAGTCCTCGTTGGTCACCTCGTAGCGGTCGATCAGGAACGGGCTGACATAAACCAGACGCATCGGGAAAGTGTCCTTCTGCGGATCGTCGCCGCTTTCGCCCATCAGAAAATAACCGCCGGGAATATACACCATGTCCTTCTCGCGCGGGGCGCCGTCCGGCGTGTCCGCGCCCATGCCGGCCTCGCGATAGGCGGTCATGACGCGCTCCAGCATGCGCAGAATAAACGCGAAATCCATTCGGGCCAGCGCCTCGTGCGCGGCGCCTTCCGAGACCACTACCTGCGCAAGCCAGAACTTAAGAAACGCCGTAACCTCGAAAACGGCCTCGTCGAACAGTTTCTTTTCGAGCAGGAACGGCAGTCGGTCCTGCATGGTCTTGGGCACCTTGCGCGCCACGTCGCGCCGTTGCGCGGCCAGGCCCTCGTGAAAATCCGACACTTTGGGGTTGCTCCGGAAATCCTTGCGTTGGCGCAGCGTCTCCATCTGCTCCGTAAGCATTTCAAAGTTGCGAATGGAGGCCGATACCGGCGGCAGCCACTCGCCCCCTATCTTTTCCATGCCGCGCCCCACCTTGGCGGACTCCGCGCCAAAGGCGTCGCGTCGCGCCTGGACGGCGTCATACGCTTGAGCGCCCTTGGCTTTGGCCAGAAACTCGTCGAACAACCGCAGTATGCGCGCGTATTCCTCCGCCGTTCGGCTGCTTTCGCCGTCCAGTTCCAACGCCAGCAGCTTTTCCGCGAAATACGGCGCCATATCGGCCGTTTCAATCTTTTCGATATCGTTGCGGAACAGCGTGCGACTGACGGCCAGGGTCGGCGTCGTCTGGATGGAAAGCGCAATGCGGTCGTGCGCCTCCATCGTAACCGTGCCCTCGACCTTGCGTCCGTCTTTCATGTGTACCACAACGGAGGCGGCGCCCGGAACCAGCGCCTGCGCCTCCTGCGAAAGTTCGCCCCGTTCCAAGGCCGCCGCCGGTCGCGCCGTCAAGGCCAGAATCAGACCCAAACCCGTCGTCGCTATTCCTCGCTGCATCGTCTTCTCCTCCACAAACAGTGAGCCGCGAACCCTTGCCGAAGCCGGGCTACGCCCGCCTTCCGGACTTTCAGATATCAAACGATACGGCGCATTGGCCTCGCGCCCTGATCGCAATTTAATACACCTGTCAGCAAATACTCTGGAAGATACTCTTCTCCGAGGCGCTTGTCAATGATTCTGAGTAACTGCTCAGGAAGCCTCGGTAAGTCGGCCATTCCTGGCTGACCCTCCAACGCCTCGGGG
>CAZYAW010000139.1:0-3048 GCA_964646045.1 uncultured Victivallales bacterium
TCGTAAACCGTTCTCGTCGCCGCTATCGTTGACCGAATACTCAGACCGCCCATGATCTTATATCGCTCATAGACCCGACTCAACCCCGTGAACGGCTACAAAATCATCAACCGTGTTTCCTGACGCGGAGAGCTGCCCCTTGAGGAAATAGATCAGGGTGTCCGTATCGAGAAGATACATCAGACTCCCTCCTGAACGCGGCGGGTGGTGCGCTCCTGGCGAAGCTGGGAAACGATCTCGTCGGTTGTGCGCGAATCGTCCCAAGATCCGGCCATTTGCAGGGCTTCCATGGCCGCATAATGCGGGCATTTTTGCCTCCATACCATTCTACGGACCAATCCTTTGCCCATAACTGTTCGCTCGCCATTTTGCGAAAACAAGCCGTTTTGCAGGTGTTTTTCCACGCCCTCTTCAGAGGCGGAATTTTGGGCATGAAAACTGCTGCATTTTTTGCAAAACCTTGACAATTCCATGACAACGGCGGCGGGTGGCCTAGTATATATTAGAACCTTTCATGCAAAGACACACGTTTTTGCGTGTGTTTTTACAGGGAACAGTTTTTCTCGCAAAGCCGTAAAGTACGCCAAGCAAAATCGTTTCTTTGCGTTCTTGGTGTCTTGGCGAGAATATCCTTCGTTGCAAACCTGGTTACGGAGTCAACAAGCATGAACGGAAACCATAAGGCTGGCTTCGCCAGCATTCGGCATTTCAGATTTCATCCTTCAAGATGGCTGGCATTGTTTGCGGCCGTCTGGCTGGGCAGCTTGGTTCAAACGCGAGCGGACGGGCCTGTCGCCAACAACCAGACCAACAGCGTCGCCGTGCTGTCGCAACGGTACGGCATTAACTTGAGCTACGCCAACCCCGGCGGCGGTTCGGTCACGTTCCAGTTGCTTGTTGCGCCGACGGGCACACTGGAATACTGGGATCACCTTTTGAACGACTATCTGCCGATCACGACGAATACGGTTGTAAATACAAGCGGGTGGAATTATTCGACCTCCGCCACGGAGCCGGGCGAAGACAGTTTCGTGTGGGAAGTGCGCGACCAGTACGACAATGCTTCCTCGGCGACAGCCGTGATCAATTTGACATCCAACACGCCGGTCACGCTTGCCTCTCAGACCAACACGCTGGCCGTAGGCTCCGTGCGCACGCATGTGTGGCAAAGCCATGCCGATCCCGACTGGTATCAGGTTCAGCATTATCAACTGATCCAACCGCCCACGCGTGGAACACTGGAATATCGGTCCGACTGGTCTACAGAAGACAGGGCACCGATCGAAACCAACACATGGTACAGCGGCGGCCTATGGGAATACACGCCGCAAGGCACGGAACCGGGCGAGGACGATTTCGTCTGGCGTGTCAGCGACGGGTTGTCCACATCTGCGCCGGCCACGGTGGCCTATGTGCTGACAGCGAACACGCCGCCGGTCGCGAACGACCAGAATCTGACCGTGGCCGTCGGCGCGGCGCGCCGTTCTCTTTGGCTGAGCCAGACCGATCCGGACTGGAATCAGCCGTTTACCTATCAGTTGGTTGTTCCCCCCGAAAAGGGAATGCTGGAATACAGCGACGGGCGCGGCGGGTATTTTGCCATCGTCTCCAACGAATGGGTCTCCACCCGGAGTTGGCTCTATACGCCTACCAACGACATGGCAGACACGGATGCGATCGTCTGGCGCGTCAGCGATGGGCTGGCGACATCCGCTACCGCCACCGTTTCCGTCACCATCAACGCGAATACACCGCCGATCGCCAACAATCAGGCTCTGGAGATGTTGGCGGGCCAAGTGCGCAGCATTACGCTTTCCTATACCGATCCGGATGCGAATCAGCCCTTTTCGTTTCGCCTGACCGCGCCGCCCAGTCACGGTTATTTGGACTACAATCCCGAGGGCGAATACGTTCTCGTGCCGACGAACACCTTTATCGGTTCGCGATTCTGGCGCTATACGCCCGATCATGGATTTGTCGGAACGGATTCGTTCCAATGGACGGTGTCCGACGGACTGGCCGAATCCGGCACGGGAACCTATACGCTCAATGTGAACACCAACACGCCGCCGGTTGCCTACGGGCTGCGCCTGGTCGGCCCGCCGGACACGGCCATGTCCAAGGCGGCCCGGTTCATAGATCCCGACTCGGGTCAAACCCGCACGGCGCATATCGCGGCTCCACCCGAACACGGTTCCCTTACGGTCTCCGGCACGATGTTCACCTACACGCCCACCAACAGCTTCATGGGCGAAGACAGCTTCACCTATACCGTCTATGACGGCGAGGATCATTCCCGTGTCGCGCTGGCTCGCATCCAGGTGCGCGAATCGGACGACCGGGCCGGCAACCTGATTCTGGTTGTCGTCCACGACACGCTTTATCCCAACATTTCCAACGAAGTGCATCGCCTGGAACAGGATCTGATCGCGGAAGGCTACACGGCGGAGGTTCACACGCGGCCGAGCGATTCGACCTTGAATCTTTGGACGCATATCAAGGGCGTCTACGACAACACCGACCACTGGCTGGAAGGCGTTCTGCTGATCGGCAATCTGCCGCGGCCCAGGCTCAACGCCTATCATGCCTACCATAAAGGCTATCGCAACATGTACACGGATTTGCCGTTGTGGAACATGAACTTCTATCAGACCGAAAACTCGGCTAATATCAGCGATTTCCGGATATGGGTCGGCCGTTTCTACGCCGTCGGTTCGGACTAAGGAAACGAGCTCACGCTGATCCGGCGGGCGCTCGATGCGAACCATGCGGCGCGTACCGGCAAAGCGCGGTTGCCGCACACGGCCTATTATTACCATGCCTGGGAAAACAGGGCCTCCATGGGCGCCAATCTGGGTCAGGTTTGGCCGACCGTCGTGGCGACCAACGAGGTGGGAACCAGCAGCGACAGGAAATCCAATGCGCGCTTCGATCCGGCCCGCAACAGCGCGGAAATCGGCGTGGCCGGCGGGGCCGACGCGCTGGTATATGGCGGTGACATCTTTCAGGAAACCTCGCACGGCAACGCCGGCAGCTACATGTACGGGA
>CAZYAW010000140.1:0-8243 GCA_964646045.1 uncultured Victivallales bacterium
AGGTGTTTCGGGCTTCATTCGGGCTTGGGTATTTGGGTGTTTCGTCATTGAATGGCACGCCTCAACGGTGTAGTTTGCGAACAAAAGGCCTTATCTAAGCGCCATTCGGGACAGACCCCGCCGTCGCTTTCTCCGTGGTCTCCGTGCCCTCCAGTCAGTCCGCGAGCGGGTGGTTAAGAAAGAAGTTTAACCACGGAAAACGCGGATGCTACTCCACTATAGCTACGAAGCACAAGATACACGGAAAGAGATTTGAGAGAGAAGCGGGAAACTGGGGGCTAAGCAGGCGCTTCAAAATAACTTCGCCAATCAGCGCCTTCATCTGATGCCTCTGCCGGGAAAAAGAGGACAAGGAAAGATTAAGGCGAAAGATGAGGGCAAAAGATTAAGGTTTCGCGCCTTGATCCCTAATCTTTCACCTTAATCTTTTGCCCTCATCTCTGGCGGATTAGAGCGAGGCACGGCTGAAAACAGCGTAATCGATATGCTTTTCCATCTGGAAGCCCGCACCCATTGGGCAGAGGCGTCTGCACGGCGGGGCAAACATCTGTCTGCTTTCCCATAAACAACTTGCTTCGTGTCCTTCGTGGTAATACTTTTTCTTTCGTTACCTTAACTGGAGTTGCTCTTGAAATCGCCAGCCGATCAGAAAATTGTCCAAATCGACATCACCAATGCCTGTACGCATCGGTGCTCCAATTGCACACGCTTCTGCGGGCATCATCGCAAGCCGTTCTTTATGGAGTTCAAGACGTTCGAGCAGGCGGTGGCCTCTCTGCAAGACCATCCGGGCATGGTCGGCATCATGGGCGGGGAACCTACGCTCCACCCGCAATTCGAACGGTTCGTCGAGCATCTGCGCCACCAGATCGGGCCGCCGGAACCGGTCGCGCCAGCACGGCTGCCCCTGACGGATTTCGTTGAGCATACCGAGGAAAATCTCGCGTTTGAGGCCGGCAAGAAACGCGGGCTCTGGACCTCGCTGGGCGAGAAGTATTACGAGCATTTCGAGCTGATTCAGGACACGTTCCCGTATCAGTGCATCAACGATCACACGAATCCCGGCCTCCATCAAGCGCTGCTGGTGGCGCGCAAGGATTTGAATATCCCCGATAGCGAGTGGATCCCGATGCGCGACCGATGCTGGATCCAAAACCTGTGGAGCAGCGCCATCACGCCGAAAGGCGCGTTTTTTTGCGAGGTGGCCGCCGCCCTGGACATGCTGTTCGACGGACCGGGCGGCTGGCCGGTGGAACCCGGCTGGTGGCAACGGACGCCCGACCAGTTCGGCGCCCAGCTCGATTGGTGCGAGCTGTGCGGAGCGGCCCTGCAAACGCCCAGAGGCCGGGCCAACGAGGAAACGGATACGGCCTCGCCTACGCTTATGGAAAAACTAAAGGCGATCCATAGCCCAAAAGTCGCGCGGGACCGGGTCCAGCTCTGGAATGCGACGGAGTATCGACCCGACGCGGAGGCCAGCCGGCCCAGCAACGAATGGTATCTGCCGGACGAAGACAATACGCAACGTGTGGACGACACGAACCGTTCGCTCTACCCCCGCGCTATGGACGCGATTGTCCTCGGGCGCATGTCGTTGGCATTCGATGCCCTCGTGCGCGAGGCGGTCGGCCAGTTCGACCGCGTGGTCGCGGTCGTGCCGGGCCCGGCCATGAATGCGGAATGTCTGCACGGCGCCAGCGTCTGCCGTGTGGCGGAACACGACGCCAGTCGCCCCGCCCCGGATAACTTGCGCGGGACGGCTTTTCAGTCCGACCCAACGGACAAAATGTCCGTTCCGTACAATGAATTGCAGGGAGGAAAGGGCCCCTCCTCGCCGGGCGCCGTGTTGCGCAAGCGCATGCTGGACGCCGGCCTGGCGGCATTGCAGCCGAAAGATTGGGTGGTCGCCCTGGATGCGGATGCGGCGCTGGACCCGGCATTTGCCAGCCGCTTGCGCGGCTGGATTCTGAATCCGGGCTGTCTCTACGAGTTCAAACGGAACGGGTTCGGGCAGGCGCAGGGCGCCATGCCGACGGGCTTGCGTTTCGGCGACGAGCCCGACGATTTGCGCGGGCCCGCTTTCTGCTCGGTTTTCAATATCCGCGCGCGCGCTCTGCGCGGACGGGATCGGGCAAGACTTGCATTCGATGCCTGGCCGCCGGACAAACGCATCGATATGCTCGCGTTCCTGGCCCGACCCGATCCGCTGGCGGAACGCCGTCGGCAGGGCGAAGACATGGCGCGCCAGACCTCCGCCGTTTGGCAGGCGCTGACCGATGCCGGATTGCGCATCGCCCTGCTCGGGGCCGGCCATCATACGCGCTGGCTGCTTAACCTGCTGAAAGCGCACAAGCTATTCTTGCCATGCGTCTTGCTCGACGATAACGCCTATGCCGCGCCGATCGCAGGGATGACGCCCGTTCAACCGGAGACGGCGGATCCGAAAGCCTTCGACGCAGTGGTCGTCTCCGCCGATCCCGGGCCGATCACGCGACTCCTTATCGAACGCGCCCGCACGCTATGGGACGGGACCAAGCCGGCGATCGAACTCTATCCGGGCCGCCCCGACGGACGCTTTATGAAAATCGTCCCCGAGCCGCCACGTGATTCCGACTCGCCAGGTATGTAATATCCGTTGACGCTTTCTCCGTGCTCTCCGTGCACTCCAGCGAGTCCGCGAGCGGGTGGCAAATAAGATTTAACCACAGCCAGAACAGAGACAGACCCCGTGAGAAAGCCCGACGTGTCGCAGCGAAGCGCTCGCGCGAAGACGGAAACACGAAGGAAATCCGAATCTTTCTGAATCGAAAAGGGAAGCATATGAAAATCACCGTGCATTTCCCCGAGAAGACACTTCTTCGGGACACGAGCATTGCAAGCATGGAGACTGATCGGAAGGGGCTAAAGGCTCGGTTGGAGAAACTGTGGCGACGGTATCTTCGACGCTACAGGCCACTGGTCGTGCCGATACGGTGCGAATTCTGCATGCATGTGGGTGAAGCGCAATGGCATTGCCATAACCGGGAATCCTTGCAATACGGCATCAATGTGATGCCCGACAACGTATGCTCGAAATGGATGCCCAATCAGGGATTACTCATATTTCTCAGGCACGCTTGGCAATCTCCCCCGGCATAGCGCACAACCGCAGCCGCGAACCAAACGAGGAACAGGATGAACAGGGACAGACCCGGGAAACCGGCCCTGATGTGAATCTGTAGCCGCGCACGGTGGGCACGGGCACGAAGTCCGGCCGCCGTGGCCGGCTACAGAAGACCGCAAAGAAACAGGGCCAGACCACGGGGAAGAAAGCCCGAAATCCGAATGACGAAACTTGAAACTGAGAAACAGGGGAAAGCGCGAAGCATGAAATGCCGAAGGAAGCCCGAAAAAAGAGAAATCATAAGGCGCCCGCAACCGAACTGTTGAACCGCGAATGGATGCAAATCAGACGGGCACGGCATCGAGCTCGACTTGCTCAATCGCCGCATGGCGACGCATGCTTCCCACATGCACGTGAAAAACGGGCTGTCCCGGCTCCCGATTTCTCATGCTGACTTCACGATGCCAGTTGTTGAAGTCCGTCTCGCCCGCGACGTCAAACACGATCATGGCGTTGGAAGGCACGCGAACGGACTCTTCCTCGTGCTCTATCAGATAACGCTGAAATTCCGAAGACAAAAACGCAACAAATTCTCCAAAGCGCTTCATGTCATTTCTCCTGTTTGAATCTGCCGATATACATTTCCCAGTTTTCGTTTATATCCCAGTCTCCATAGGTCATGGCAGTGTCAAATCCCAAATCCAACGGTTCTTTTTCCGCGCAACCATTTGGCAGATACATGTCCCTGTGCGCATGACCATGCGCGTTGTCATACCTTATGACCGGGCGCCATTCCAGTCCCTGTCGAAATTCAAGCTGAACCATGAACCGAACGACTTGTCCTCGCTCCGTTTCATGAACGTGCCTTTTCCTGACATCGTCCGCAAGCACAACCACGTATTCAACTGATTTAGGCATTATATGATCACAATAGCTGTTCGCGCTTTGCCGTTACTGCAAGAATTGCCACGAGCGTTTGTCAGCCCGTTCACATAAAAAGTCCAACATATCACAAACACAGCCATACCCGCAAGCCATTTCGGGGGAAACAAACGCGTAAAAACAGAGGTAAAAGGACACAGAGGAAACAGGGACAGACCCCGTCGTCGCTTGATGAATGCGGAATGATGAAGGATGACCACGAACCACGGATCACACGGAGAAGGGCGCGCAGGCGGCAAATGTCGTATGTCGGGAAAGGCTCTAAGAACTTGAATCGTTCACTCTGCCTCGATCTGATCTGGCTGGCGTCCTCGCCGGCTTCCGCCGATCGGCTGCGCCGCCTGCTCCGCCATAGCGGCTGGCCCAGCCCCCCCGTTTCCGTTGCCGACGAACACAGCGCCGCCCAAGCCATGGGCAACCGACGCTTTGTCGCGTTCCGGGCCGCCGATCCCTGCGCCCCGGCCTGGTTCCGCCTGTGTCTCCAGCAAGATCGTATCCCCGTGCCCGTCGGCAACACCGCCGTCCTGCCCCGGCCCGTCGCCGACAACGCCGACCCTGCCTTGTTTACCCTTGGCGACAGCCCGGCCGAGCTGAACCAGTTGCCGGCATGGCTCCGTTCCCTCCCGCCCGCGTCCCTCCAAACTCTCGGCACAAACAGCGTTGCCCGCTCAACTCCGGAAATTCGCCGCTTGACGCTCGATCTGGACACGGCGTTCGACTTGCGCGCGAATCCATTCCCGGCCTTTCGCGAGGATGGCTCGATGATCCGCGAAAGCGATCTTTTCCGCAGCCTGTGGCGCAAGGCGGGCCGTCAGTTCCCGCGAGAATCCGGGCGCCCCATTCTGGCGCTCGGCGCCGGCCGCTTCCTGAAACGATTGCTCGCAGCCGTTCGCGACATACCGGACGGACCGGCCTTGCTCGGCGTGGCGGACGATGCGGCCGCCACCGACACGTTCGAGGGCTTGCCCGTACGCACGCCCGCCGCCTGGAAATCGGAATCGTTCGCCGCCATTCTGCTGGCCACGGACGCGATAGAGAATCGTTTGGCCGAGCGAGCCCGGACGGTTTTCGGGCCGGACACGATTCTGATCCGACCCAGCAAATGGATGGTTGCCGACAGCGACACCGAGGCCGATGCCGACACGCCGTCAGATGAAGGGACAGATATCGGGGGAAAAAGTACGAAATCCGAAATACCCAAGCCAGATGGAAATCCGAAAGGCCAAACCTCCGTGTCTCCGTGTCCTTCAGCGAAGCGGGTGGTGAAAGAAGAAAAACCAACCACGGAATACACGGAAAGAGACGTGAGTGCAAAGGATTTGAGCCCGCGAATCACGCCAATGAACGCGAATGAAGAAGATTTAACCACGAAGAGCCCGCCTTCGCAAAGCCTACGGCGCGGCATGCACGAAGGGCCGCAATCCCCAATGTCCGACTGTCATTTCGAGTCCGGCACGGCAGTCGGGCCCGGTCTGCGCCTGGCGCCGATCCGAAAGATCGAGGCCGCCATGGTCTGCGTCGGCTACGGGGATATGCTGGCCCGAACCCTGCCCCGCAACCGCGATCTGTTCGAAACTGTCGCCATCGCGACAACAGAGGACGACCAGGAAACACAACGTGTAGCCAAGGCGAACGGCGCGCGCGTCGCGATATCCGACCGGATTCACGACCACGAAGCCGCTTTCAACAAGGGCTGCATGCTCAACGACGCCTTGGCCGCCCTGGACGCCGACGACTGGCTGCTGGTCACGGATGCCGATATCCTGTTTCTTCCTGATTGGCGCGAACGATGGCGGCGGCGCCTCTTCCATCGCGACGCTCTCTACTACGCGACCCGAGTCGATCTGCCGGAAACGGATACGGACGACTGGCTGCGCATGTTCGACCGCCAGCCCGCCATCCTGGGTAAGCGGCCGTTTCGCATGCCGGGCCGGAACCGCATGCCCTGGGGCTACTTCCAGTTGTTCCACACCGAATCGTTCGTGTTGCGCAACCGCCAACGCGTCTGGTATCCGGAAACATTCCCGCATGCCGCCGAGGTGGATTATGCCTTCCAGGAACTCTGGCCCGAGACCATGAAAATTCTCCTGCCCGAACTGCTCGGCCATGTCCCGCATGGCCCCGAAGGCGTCAATTGGCACGGCCGCAAAAGCCGACAGTTACCCACCCCCTGACCGCCTCTTTACCGCCTCCTGCCGTAACGCCGTCCGGCTCTATCCATCATCGCGGACATAGTGACCCCGTCGTCCCTTTCTCCGTGCTCTTCGTGCCCTCCAACGAGTCCGCATGCGAGTGGTGAATAACAAATGAAATGGGCGCTTTCGGAATTAGCGCGGGGTTTTTCATTGAGCTGGGCAAAGATCGAGTCCACCGAGGAGCTATTGGAGCATATGCGGGTTAAGTTTTTCGTTTAACGGCCGATAAGTGAGCATACGGTGGAGCGCTGCGATTTTTGCCAAGGATGTTTGTAATGACAGTTCACGGGTACGCAACAGGCGATGCAACGGGGCCGGACGGCTATTACCGCCAGTCCGCCGTCATGCTCGGGCGGATCGACCGTCCTCTCGCGGGAACTTCCGAGACCGAAAACGAACGACCGCCTGCCGAGCAAAGAGCGGACGCCTATATCCCCTCGAATCGCGAATACGGCGAGGCCGACCTCGAAACCCCTCGCGCGGCTCGGGGCGCTCAGAATACGGTTCGAGATCATTACGGCTATTGCGGACGCTGTTCCGACTGTCGCGCGAACGACGCGGCCCCGCACGAGGCGGAAACCGGGTCGATCGCCGAACGGGACGAGTCGGCCCGCCATCGGGCGGCGGAAAATGTCTCGCGGGAAAACGATCTCAGCGCGGACGAACAGCGCCAAGTCGAGGAATTGCGTCAGAGCGATCGCGAGATTCGCGCGCACGAGCAGGCCCATGCGGCGGCGGGGGCGACCCGTGTCAGGTACGATTATCAGGTCGGACCCGACGGGGTCTCGTATGCCGTAGGCGGTTCGGCGGACATCGACATCCATACGTCGAGCGGCGATCCGGACAGCACGATCTACCAGGCGCGCCGCATGCGCGCGGCCGCACTCGCGCCGGCCGATCCTTCGGCCCAGGACATGGCGGTTGCCGCCAAGGCCAGCCGCATCGAAAACGAGGCGCAGGCCGCCAAGGCCGAAGCCGCCCGCGAAAACAACCATCCCGCCCAATCGTCGCCCGGCTTCTTCGCCGTCGCTTGAATGCGCAGGAAACAGGGTCAGTCCCCGCCGTCGCTTTCTCCGTGGTCTCCATGCTCTCCAGCGAGTCCGCGAGCGGGTGGTAAAAAAAGAATCAACCACGCATAGATAGGGACACGCCTTTTGTCGTTTTCCGCTACGGGCCTTTCGTCGTGCGAATTCGAATAATGCAAGATACATGTTTTTTGGTTGCGACTCTGCCGCGCTGGACTTTCCGTGCTAAAAAAGGATTTCTTTCACGTCATATTTTGTAAATTTTGCGCCTGAGACTAAATTTGCATGTAATATGGTTGTGGCATGATGAAATTCCAAATCTGATGCAGGAGGAAGACCGGCGCTTTATCCTGTGCGGGTCCAGCACCAGAAAAATCCGACGCACACACGCCAACATGCTGGGCGGCCGCGCACTGAAACGCGAATTGCTCGGTCTTTCCGCCAGGGAAATTGGAGAAACGTTCGATCTGGAAACACTGCTGAATTCGGGCCCGTTAGCCCATTATTACCTGTATGCCAACCATGTCGATCGCCTGCGGGCGTATGTGGACCTTTATCTGAAAGAGGAAATTTTGGCCGAAGGACTCACCCGTCATCTGCCCGTGTTTTCTTCCTTCCTGCGCGCCGCGGCCATTGGCGATACCGAGGCGACCAATTTCAGCAACATCGGCCGCGAATGCGGGGTGGCGTCGTCAACCGTGCGTGGCTATTACGAAATACTGGAAGACACATTGATCGGCGCTTTCGTGCCGGCCTTTACGGCCCGACCCAAACGGCGCGCCGTTCACTCGCCCAAATTTTTCTTCAGGGATGTCGGTGTGGTGAATCATCTCGCCCGTAGGGCGCCCGTCCGCGAAGGCTCGGAAATTTTCGGCAAGGCGTAACTGCTCAGGTAGACTCCCGGTGCACGCTGAATGCGCAGCGAAAAGTAGGTCGGGCATTCCTGCCCGACCCCGAGGCGTTGGAGGGTCAGCCAGG
>CAZYAW010000141.1:0-3520 GCA_964646045.1 uncultured Victivallales bacterium
GGTTTTGCAAGAGCCTCGAGGCATATGCAGTTTCGGTTTTTTCGGTATCGGTCGGGATCCTTCCGGCTGTACGTCGGCCTCCATGGGCGCAGGCCGGGCGGGCGGCGGGAGGAAATCTGCGGCTGGACATTTAACCTTGCTTATCTGCTGTTTACTATGTAGATTGCAACTATGAATGGCGTAATCCATAAATATGTAGAGCGTGACTGTAGTCGCGCATTGCAGCGCTCGCTGGATTGCGTCCCGGTGACCGCCCTGCTGGGACCGCGACAATGCGGGAAGTCAACGCTGGCCGCTCATCTGCTCGCCCAATGGAAGGGCGAATCCGTCTATCTCGATCTGGAACGACCTTCGCATGCAAGACGCATGCGCGACCCCGAGCTGTTCCTGAGTCAGCAGCGCGGCAAGCTGGTCTGTTTGGATGAAGTGCAGCGCCTGCCGGAATTGTTTCCGTTGCTGAGGTCGCTTGTGGACGATGACGCGCTGGGCTTGCGGTTCCTTTTGCTGGGATCGGCCGCGCCGGATTTGCTCAGACAGAGTTCCGAGTCGTTGGCGGGCCGGATTCGCTATCATCACCTGACACCTTTCCTGTGGCAGGAGGTACGGGAGCTTGCGTCGGACGACCAACCGGCCTTTTTGACTCATTGGCGAAGGGGTGGCTTTCCGGGCAGTCTTTTAAGCGAGTCGGAAGCGGAGAGTCTGGCGTGGCGGGAGGATTTTGCGCGCACGTTTCTGGAACGGGATGTTCCCATGCACGGGGGGATGGCCTACTCGGAGACGATTGCACGGCTATGGCGGATGGCGGCGCATGGTCATGGCCAACTGCTCAACAGTTCACGGCTGGGCGAGTCGCTCGGGATCAGCCACACGACGGTTCGGAATTATCTCGGACTGCTGGAAGGGACTTATATGTTGCGGCTGTTGCCGCCGCTGCACGCGAATCTCAAGAAGCGTCTGGTCAAGGCGCCCAAGCTCTATTTCCGCGACAGCGGCATATTGCACAGTCTTCTGGAGCTGGAAGATCAGAATGCCCTGTTGGGGCATCCGGTTCTTGGCGCGTCATGGGAGGGATGGTGTATCGAGCAGATCGCATCGAGCCTGCCTCGCTGGCGCGCATCGTTTTATCGTGATTCCAACGGACAGGAAGTGGATTTGATCATGGAGCGGGGCGGGAGGCGTCTGGCATTCGAGTGCAAAGCCGCGCTTGCCCCGGAGCTGACCCGCGGCGGTTATGCGGCGCTGGATATTTTGCGGCCGGAGCGGACCTTCCTCGTTTGTCCTGCGGAAGAAGAAGGATATGACATGGCTCCAGCCGTGCGCGTTTGCGGGCCAAACGAACTTTTGCGACATCTGCGGGCATACCGTGAAGACGCATGATGCGAGCGCATGGCAGGCGATGAGAGCGGGGTAAGTTCAAGATGACAATGACACTTGGCGACTACAAGCTTCTGGAGAAGATCGGCGCGGGCGGCATGGGCGAGGTCTGGCGGGCCGAGAACGCGCATACCCACGTGGTCTGCGCTGTCAAGCTGCTGCCCGAAGACGCGACGGCGGACAGCAATTTCGTCTCGCGCTTCTTCGACGAGGGCCGACTGATGCAGACCCTGGAGCATCCGGGCATCGTGCGGGTGCACCATGTCGGACACGACGAGAAATCCGACCGCTATTTTCTCGTCATGGACTACGTGGAAGGCCCGGATGGCAAATCGCAGTCTCTGCACGACCTCTTGGCGGCTGCGCCCGAACACCGGCTGCCGGAACCCGATGTCGCCAAGTGGTCGCGGCAGATCGCCGAGGCCCTGGCGTATGCGCACTCT
Organism: uncultured Victivallales bacterium; assembly: GCA_964646045.1. Taxonomy (GTDB): domain Bacteria; phylum Verrucomicrobiota; class Kiritimatiellia; order UBA8416; family SLMC01; genus CAZYAW01. The sequence continues at coordinate 1,818 of CAZYAW010000141.1, forward strand.
CAGGGCGTGATCCACCGCGACATCAAGCCCGCCAACGTGCTAGTCGACAAGGCCGGCAACGCCAGAGTGACGGATTTCGGCCTGGCCAAAGCCGTGGGCGAGGACTACCTGCAGACCCAGATCCACGTCAGCATCCAGCAGTCCATCCGCCTTCGCCAAGGCTCCGGCGGACAAGTGCCCGGTCGGTCGCTGGGCAGTATGCAGACCCACCTACGCCAAGGCTCCGGCGGGCAGGCAATGCGGGATGCAAGGGGCGGGATACGGGCTGCGGAACGGTCGCTGGGCGAACTGCCGACGATGAACAGCGACAGCGCATCGCCTTCGGGACCGAGTCCGGGCCGCTCCAGCGCCGACGCCCTGCTGGGCACCTACGACTACATGGCTCCCGAGCAGCGCGGCGATCTGGCTGTTCCCGTTAGTACGGCTACGGATGTCTACGCCTTCGGCGTGATGCTGTACCGGCTGCTGACCGGCAGGAGGCCGGCGGGCATGGCCAAGCCGGTCACCCAGGTGGTGAAAGGAATTTCCAAACGCTGGGATGCGGTTTGCGCCCGCTGTCTGGAACACGACCCCGAAGACCGCTATGCGGACGGCGGCGAGCTGGCGAAGGCTTTGGGAGGGCAACTACGAAATACGCGGCATGCGCTAAAATTGATTCCGGGACTGGCTGCGCTGCTGGCGGTTGGCGCGGGGGTTTACCTTGGACTTCCGGCTTATCGTGAACACCAGGCACGTCGTGCGGCGGAAACGGAAGCGGCCCGGGAGGCGGCCGCGCAGGATGCGGCAACCCGTGCAAAGACAACGGATCTGACCCGGCGGATCGAGACCTCCCTGACTGCGGGCGAGCTTGGTGAAGCCGGGCGTGTGCTGGGAGAACTGGAAGCGGTTGGAGGGACGACCTCCGTGTCGTCCGCGCTGCGACAGCGCTATGAGGGGTTGGCCGGCGAGCGCGAGACGAACCGCCGCTATGCGGAAGCCTCCGTGGCGCGGGACGCGGCGATGAAGATCGAACGCGGGCAGACCCTGGGCGAACGGCTGGACCAGCTCGAAGTGACCTGGCGCGAAGCCGAGGCTGCACGTCAGGGCGGGTCCTGGGGCCAGGCCCTTACGGGCTACGACGGCGTACTGGCGCAGAGCCGCGAACTGCGGAGATTGGATGAACTTCGCAGCACCGCTGAGACTAAACGTTCCAAAATGGAAGCCGCCCGGCGTAATGCGGCGGGCGGCAACGCCGCTGCCGACGCAACCGAACTCTGGGGTGCTGGAGGGCGAGCGTCCACGCGAGCCGCGGAATTGTTCGAAGCCGGGGACTTCACCCAGTCCGCCGAGGTCTGGGGCGAGGCTGTTGCGACCTACCAACAGGCGGGACAGAGAGCCTTGGCCGTGCAGGCCTACCGCAAAGCCAAAAGAGATTACGAGACAGCGTTCAACCGCGACAAGGCTGTTCTTGAAGCCCACGGCGGCGATAAATGGCACGAAATTCTGCGCCAGTCACGGATCGGGACGGCCCGCGCAGGCGATCCCGCCGAGGGCCGCAAAGCCTACGAGCAAGCCCTGGCCGGGTTGCCGGCCGCCGTGACGGAAGCCAGACAGCGGCATCGTACATCGCAGATTGAAATGGCTCTGACAGAAGCCCGTCAGGCCAAACAACGCGAACGCTGGCAGGATGTTGTCATCGTCGCGGATCGGGTTCTGGCTCTGGA
>CAZYAW010000142.1:0-7185 GCA_964646045.1 uncultured Victivallales bacterium
AGCGGTTCCGTTCAACATTTGTATTAGACGGCTTGATTTCGTGAATACGCCAAATACGTTGTTTCAACCCTTTAGCCGTGTTCTCAAGGGTGGATTCAACGCTCTTAACAGTGTTTTTGGTTGACAAGTCGGCCTGCGCTTATTCATCTTGCATAGCATGAAAAAAGACCCCGCAAAATTCCCCAGCCCGGCTCGGGCCGCCGCCCGGCTGCGCGCGCAGGCGGGCGAATTCGTCGTGGTGCGCAATCCCTCCTACGTTTTCCCGGCCGAGGAGCTGTATCCGCTGGCCCCGGCGCTGCGCGGTCCGGTATCGCGGCTGGCGGCGGTTGTGCAGGACATGGACGGTACCACCACCACCACCGAAACGCTTTGTCTGCACTCCCTGGAAACCATGGTGCGCCGTGTCACGGGGCGGCTCACGGCGCAGGCGTGGCGCGGCCTCGACCGGGAACGCGACTATCCGCGCATTATCGGCAACTCCACCACGCGGCATGTCGAGTATCTGGTGGAGACCTATGGCCCGCATATTCGGTCGGAAGCCCTGGTGCCCGCCATGCTGGCGGCTGCCGCCTGGACGCTGGTGGAAGGCCAGGATCCCGGCCGCCGCCGCGAGGTGCGAGCCACCCTCTCCGCATTGGGCTGGAGCGCGGCGCTGGACGCCATCCGCGTCTGGCGTAAGCTGCTGAACGCCCGAACGTTCGACACCGCCGCCGCCATGCCGCAACTGGCCCGCCTGGCCGCGCAGCACGCCGCGCAGTTGCCCGTGCGCAATTTCAACGAGCGGGTGCGGATTTGCGTGGACATCTATTACGCGCGCTATCACGAGATTCTCAAGGGCATTGCGGCGGGCCGCGGCCCGGAACTGGCCCGCGAGCTGACCGCCGGGCGGCCTCTGATCGAACCCATGCCGGGCGCGGCGCTGTTCCAGACGCTGATTCGCGGCTGGCTCGGCGCGCGGGCGGCAGAACTCTACGACTGGCTGCGGGCGGCGACACCCGTGCCCCTGCGCCTGCCGCCGCCCGCCGTCGGCCGCCGCAAATTGGCCGCACTGGGTCGCCGCTTCCAGCGTCGGCCTCTGAAAGTGGCGGTGGTCACCTCTTCGATCGCCTACGAGGCGAACATTGTGCTCGGCGAAGTCGTGCGGGCCATGCGCCGTCAAATGGCCGATTGGCCGGCCTGCGACGAGCTGGCCGCGCGTCTCGATTCGCCGGCCAGCCTGTTCGACGCCGTCGTAACGGCCAGCGATTCCAGTGAAATCCGGCTGAAACCGCACCGCGACCTGTATTCCATCGCCCTGCACGCGCTGGGCCTGGCGCCGCGCGACTTTCCCGCCGTGCTCGGCTTCGAAGACAGCGAATCGGGGGTCGTCGCCATTCGGGCCGCCGGTATCGGCCTGTGCGTGGCGGTGCCCTTTGCCGATACGGCCGGCCACGATCTTTCGGCGGCCGCCCATGTTCTGCACGGCGGTCTGCCCCAGGCCATTCTGGAACACAACCTCTTTTTGTAACCACGGGAGATTCGCATGAAAACGCAAAACGAGCTGGTTGTCATCTCGCTGACCCATTGGGACCGCGAATGGCGCTTCCCTTTCGAGAAATCCGCATGTTGCTGGTCGACATGATGGATTCGCTGCTGGACTTGCTGGATCGCGATCCGGACTACACCTGTTTCCATCTGGACGGACAGACGATTCTGCTGGACGACTACACGGAAGTGCGTCCCGAAAATCGTGAAAAGATCGTGGACTACGTGCGGAGCGGCCGACTGCTGATCGGGCCCTGGTACTGTCTGCCCGACGCCAACCAGTTGATGGGCGAATCGCTGGCGCGCAATTTTCTGTGGGGCGAACGGCCCGGCAAAATGCGAAAACTCGAAATGTCGGGAATGTTCCTGCGTTTTCCGTGGCGGCTTGGCCGTAAACGGACAAAGCGGGTATATGTTCCGATGCGGGATGAACCCTTTTCACGGCCTTGTATGCAATGGCGTGAACTGAGAACCGTGTACGGCTTTTATCTCCTGCCAACGTTACTCCTGAGCATTGCGGGAGAGGCCGTGCGCAGCCTTGCCGGAGTCGTGTTGCATCCGGTTGTTCGGAATCATCGGTTGGCATTCGCCTTTCGAAGGCGCGCTATCTTACTTGTTTGAATACGGCTTGCCGTCCCAGCCCGCCAGCCGTGCCAACATCCACCAGAAGGCCCGGCCCTTGAGCGCGCCGTTCAGCGGCTTGCTATGCGCCGCGCTCACGGGAAGCGCGATTCCGTGTTCGGGATTTCTCTTCAGCCATTCGTCTGCCCAGTTTCTGACGACGCCGTTTTCCATGTAATCGCAGCTATCCTTGGCATGGAGTTCCATGTAGTTCACTTTGCCATCCGGGTCAAAACTCTCGATATCCGCGAAGTCGAAAAGGATTTTGCCGTTTTCCCTGCAAAACTTTCTGATCTGCTCATTGCGTTTATTAAGGTTGCCGTTTTTGCCGGAACCGTCGAGGTGACCGGTCATATAGACAAACGTGACCTTGGGAAATTCCTTTTCCAGTCCGCTCATCAGGTCAAGATATGTTCGGATGTCTTCTTCTGACGCACTGCTGACTTGCCCGCACCAGGACCAAACAATCAGATTCCGCCCGCGACCGCCACCGTTAAGCAGTTCTCTTGTCCGCTGTGCCCAGGTTTTCCGGTCGGGGTTGCCCAGATCGCCTCCGGGGGTCCTGTCAAACAGGGAGAGTTCCTTGCCGTCGCCCCGGCCAAATCCGAAAAGATCTGGCCGGCTTTTCCTGAGAGCCTTCATCCCCGATACAATCTGGCTGCCGTGCGACGTGTGTCCATAGGCAACCTGGAACATCGTCTTTGACTTTTCAAGATAATTCCCCGGGATCTTATTAATGTCCGTGCACGTGTGGTCGATGATCATGGCCTGTCCTTGGACACTGTTCGTGGACAGCATTAAACACAGGATGGCTAATCCCCCATACCGCAACAGGGAACGCCACTTCATCTTGTCCGTCGCTTCAAACGTCCGACGCGTGGCTTCGTTTGGCAATTCCACCGGAAAGGCCGGACCTTGCCGAAGACGTATGTGGCCGTAAAAAAGGCGGATCGCATCGGTGGCGTTGCACACGAGGCGGTGGAGCCGTGGCTCTACATTTTCTTTCAAATCCGGTTCCACCCTGGCTCTTGCCGTTGCTGTTCTGCTCATGATTTTCCTCCATCCATAGGCCGTGAATACGACGGGCAATGTAACCCGCATGGCTACGATGTCAAGAGGAAAACATCAACTTCAAAAGCGTGAACTGTGAATGGCTACGGAGGATTAGGGTGAAAGATTAGGGCGAAAGATCAAGGGGTTCGCGTCTTGATCCCTAATCTTTTCCCCTAATCTCGGGCGGATTTGTCGGATATTTATCTTGGTATCGGAACCTGACGCTCTACCGTCAGCGCACGATCTCGCAATTCACGCGCCACGACGACTTCGTAGACCGTTTCGAGCCGTCCCGGCCCAAGTTCCCGGTGCACGGCAATCGCGTTCTCCGCCACAATTGTCCCGATTTCGTTTTCTGTGGTACGACCTGGCCATGGTGAACCACTGGGAAGTGATGGAATATCTTTTCAGCCATGTGCCGGCGGAGAAGATCCTGTACGCCACCGATGCGCCCATCGCGCTGGCTCCCGGCAAGTCGGTCGAGATCAATCATCAGTACAGCTACATCACGCCCGCGCCCTGGAGCCTTTCCATCGCCGATACGCAGGGGCGCCTGCAGTACACTTCCTTCCTGTACGAGGAACTGCGGGCGATTCGCCGGGCGGTGGAACGGCTGGGACTGGGCCGGTCCTTTGTCAAGGGCCTGTTCTACGATCACGGCATGGCCCTGCTGAAAACCGCGGGGATCTAACCGAGATTTTTGCGACATCCCATGGCGGAACGGAAGTCTTGTTCCATAAACACGGGCAAGATGCCCGTGCCACGAATAAACACGGGCAAGACCTGCCTGCCTGCCGCGCTGCGGCGCAGGCACGGCGCCCGGGCCGCTTTTGACAGGCATGGGTTTTGCCGGAGCCTCAACCGTTTCATGTTGGCCCATAACCGCCACACTTGATCGGAAAAGATTGTTCGACCTGCTTCCTTTCCCTGTGTCACGGGCGAAGACGGCAATCGTCAGTAGGGCGCGCGGGATTCAGCCGCTTTGGCGATATCGGCGACGCAACTTTGTTCGGATTTGTAATGGAATTTTTTTGGCTCGTTTTTCCATTGTGGCGGGATGAGGATTGTTCCGTTGCTTCGGTCGTATTCCTCGACAAACGATTTGACCAGCATGCGCACAAGTGCCGAGACGGTCAAGCCTGTGGATTACGCGATTTTGCTCAGAGTCGCCTTGGTATCCGCATTCAGTCGGACGGGTAGAGCCGCTTCTTTCTTCATGGTCTGCACCCTATAACACCTCCCTCGACAATACCAATAATAAAACTGTAAATTTATATTGACAAAGCGTATAGCAATGCGCTACAAGCCCACATGCTAATGAAAATGGGCTGCCAATCGAGAGACACAGTGGATTTGCCGGAACCTCTGATGCGACGTGTCAAGGAGATTGCGGTTGAGCTCAACACGACCTCGTCAGAGCTGGTGGCACGGGTCGTGGAAAGCGCCGTCGGGAACGTCGGCGCTTGCGGAGCAGATGCTCTGGCCGAAAATCAGGAAGCAATTAATGCGAGCTTCGCCCGCCTGTCTGAGCGAGAAACTTCCTGCCGACAGGTACGGCGCTCGCGGCCGGGCAACCCAAATTTGGAACCGCGAATGGACGCGAATGCCCACGAATAAAGATGCGGTTTCGTTAAAGCTGCGAAATACATAAACAAAGGTGCGTTTTCATGAAAGCATGCGTCCAGTGGGTTCTTGCCCTTGCTTTTATTGCCTTGTTCTCTTGTCGCGGCTACGCTGGAGTTACCCGGTCGATTCAGGCGACGGATGATCGGCGAGTTGAAGTGACAGTGCACTGGGCCTTTGCCGAACCGTTTGATGCCTGCCTGATGCTGAACGAACAGTTGCCGACCGGGTGGACCTTCGATGCGGTGGCTTCGGCGGATACGGATGTGCATGCACGAATCGATGCCGACCGTTTCACCATGGCGGTCGGAGTGTTTCAACCTCTGCCTCTGAACGGAGCCTTGTCGTATTGGCTCCGGCCTGACGACCCGAATGAGCCCGACACGCTGGATTTCGCGGGGCAGGGCCGTTCCATGCGGGGCGTTCAGCGGCTGAATCTGCCGCTGCTGCAGGGCGAGCACACCTTTGCGTGGAGTCCGCCTGCGCCTCCCGCTGGACCGAACGCGCAACTGGCCCTGCGGGTCACCCGCATTCAGTTGACTCCGCCTGACGCCGGTGGCGAACCCGACGCGAGCGGTTTCGGGCCGATGGCGCAACCGCTGGCGGAAAGCGGTCTGCGAATGGGTTTTGTCGTCGAGACCCTCGATCCAGACGACCCGGAGGCCGATCCCGCGCCGCTGACGCTGCTGACAGCCGGGACGGACGCGGCCTATCGTCTGGTTATCGAGTATCGTCCGAGCCTGACGGAAGGCCCCGAGTGGGTTGGCATCTATACCGGCGCGCCCATGACGCAACTCGAATCTCAAGGCGAAATCATCTTGCCGCCGGGTCATCAACCCGGTTTTTACCGCTTGCGGCTTGATCTGCTGGAGGGCGAAGGCCATGATTGAGCGCAATATTGACCATCGTTTATGCCGTTTGCAATCGCTATTCGATTCGCGTTTGACGCCGTTCGATGCGCGTCTGCTGGGCGAGGCCATGCCTAGCCGTAGCTTTTCAGCGAAGGCTGGTCCTGCCGAGCCGCAAGCGGACGGCATGCAAGCGGGTTTGCGAATGAATGGATTTAAATCAATCATTCATGCCGCGTTTTCGGCTTGTCCGCAAAGTCTTATTAGTGCCTTAATCAACCGCTTCTGCCATAAAAAACAAGAAAATGGTTTGTTGCCTATCCGACCGTCCACCCTCTCCCTCTGGGAGAGGGCCGGGGTGAGGGTTGGCGAAGCCATTAGGAGATTCGCCCTCCAAGGGATGATTGCTTCGATGCTTCTGCCCGCCTTTGCTCTTGCGGATGCACCGGATGTCGCGTCAAGCTCGCGTTGGCAATTTCAAGCGGGGCCTGCCTACCGTACCGGCACGCGCATCCGGGCCGACTGGCATGGCGAGGCCGTCACGGCTCGCATTGCGCATCGCTTTACGCGGCACACCGCCGAGCCGGGCACGTTGCCGCCCTTGACCGGCTACGCCGACCGCGACTATGCGGATGGTTTCGTTTACCGTTTTCCCGGCACAGGAGATCCGGACTCGGATGCGCCAGATCACACCTGGTTCTGGGGCTATGAAACTGCGGACCAGTACGACGGTTCGTCCGTTGCCTTTCGCACCGATCCCGGCTCGAACCAGCGGACTGCAGGCGTACCAACCGATCCCTGGGCCGAAAGCGAGCGCATCGCGTCGCCAGGGCTCGATTTTTCCGCCATGCGGCGGGTTCGCCAATGGGGTCGGTTCGGGCTGGGCGTTGCGTTCGGCGCGCGTTGGTTCACTGAACAGGCTGCGCATTTTGAAGTTTCCCGTGTCGTGGCGCGCGAGTCACGCGAGACCTTTCGCTATGTCGACCGTTATGACGCGCCGCATCAGCCCTTTCCCGATGCGCCCTACGCCGGCGCCTTGGATGGTCCGGGCTACCTGATTCCCAACATGCCGGATTCCCGTCAGGTCGAAACGCTCTCCCACAGTTCCCGCAATTGGGTTGCAACCTCGGCGCTGACGGTGGACGTCAGTCAGTTCGATCTGCGGTTGGGTCCCACTTTCAGCGTGGACTTGAGTGAGCGTGTTGCCTTGCGCTTGACCCCCCAGGCGCGCGTCGCCCACGTCGAGACCGAGGCGAGGGCGTATACTGTCGTCGAACCGACGGTGGTGGGGCCGATAGCCTTTGAATCCCGTCGTCGCGAGCGCGACTGGATATGGGGCGGTGGTGTCGAAGCCGAAATCAGTATGATCATCTATCGCGGATGGCGATTCAATCTTGCCGCAGCCGCCGACCGATGGAACGATACCGTTAACCTCAACGCCGATCCCTTCGATGCCGAAATCGAACTGGGTGTTTTCACCTTCTCGGCTACTATTGGGAGGGGATTTTGATGAAAA
>CAZYAW010000143.1:0-14690 GCA_964646045.1 uncultured Victivallales bacterium
AACACGGGCAAGATGCCCGTGCCACAATTTGAAAGTGTGCCAAAGCATTTTCCTGCGAGGTCAGGAAGTCTGAGATTAGGGAAAAAGATTCGGGATCAAAGCGTGAACCCCTTCATCTTTCGCCTTGATCTTTTCTTGACCCTATTCCCTGGAAGAGGCATCGCGGAGAGGGCCTGGTTCACGTATTTGGCCGCCGTGCGCCGGTCCAGCCCCGCGCGTTGCGCCACCCGTTCGTAGTTGCCCAGTTTTTCGTACAGCCGGGCGCTGCGCAAACATGCCCGGTCGGCTTCGCCAAACTCTTTCCAGCGCCGACGCTGCGGCAGCGTCGTCTGCAGACGACGGGCGACCGTTTGCAAAACCCCCTGCAACCGCTCCTCGGTCGATTGCCTACGGGAACCCGCGTAGATTGTGCGGTCCTGTGTTTCCCGGTCGGGTCCAAAAGGATTGCTGAACGCCGCCCGCTGGACGGACTCGAAAAAGGTTCGCTCCGTCGCGCTCAGCTTCGCTTCGCCCCGGCTCATGCGGGCCTCGACGACGGATCGCGCCAAACCGCAACCGGGCCGGGACGCAGGGTTTCGCCGTCCGACAGGTTTTCCGGACGGCCGGCCAGCTCGCGCGCCAGCAGGGTGCGGTAGCAGTTCAAAACGGCGCCATGCTCGGCCCGGGACGCCAAATCGCGCGTTTCGCCGGGATCGCGCACCCGATCAAAGAGCCATTCCGCGCCGGTAATCGGATTCCACACGTATTTCCACTCGGCCGATGTCAGGCATTGATAGGCGTTGTCCGGCACATAGCAGGGCGAATGCTCGTGATGATAGTGCGAGCGCCAGGGCGCGCTTTCGTCTTGCATGCGCGGCAGGACGCTGCGGCCCTCGACCGTCGGCGGAATGGCAACGCCGGCCGTCTCCAGCAAAGTGGGCATCACGTCTTCCAGTCCGACCAGCGCTGATTCCTCCCGGTTGGCGCGTACGGTCCACGCGCGGGGCGGACGTACGATCAAGGGAATGCGCGCAGAGGCGTCGCACGCGCTGGCTTTCCGCCACAGATGATGGTCGCCCAGCATTTCGCCGTGATCGGAAGTGAATACGATCATCGTATTGTTCAGCAATTGGCGACGGCGCAGGAATTCCGTAAATCGTCCGATCTGCGCGTCAATATACGCCAGGTAGGCAAAGTAGCCGGCACGGGCGCGGTGATTCAGCTCGGGCGCGATACGGCCGCACCAGGCGTTGACATCGAGCGGCGGCGCCCCGCGCTCGGCGTAGGGCGCGGCCCAGTCGCCAACGGTCGGCTCGGGAATGTCCTTGTTCCTGAAGAGATCGTAATAGTATTGCGGAGGACACCAGGGCGGATGCGGGCCGTTGAAGGACAGGCACAGAAAGAGCGGTCGTTCCGGGTCGCGCTTGTCGATACGGTCCATGGCGCGGTCGGTCAGCCAGGTTTCCTCCATTTGCATCTCGGGGAACGGACTGGGGCGCGCCATCCAGGAATTGCCGTGGACCCCGTGCGCGAAGCGGGCGCAAACCAGCCCCGTTTCACGGTCGAGCCACTCGTCGTAGTCGGCCGGCAAAATCAGTTCCTCGAATCCGAGGTGCAGTCGTTGCGGGTGAAAATGCGTTTTACCCACATTGATCGTCTGGTATCCGGCCCGTGCCAGCTCTCCCGCCAGCGTATGGCGATAGGGCCAGGGTTGGCCGTCCTGGTAGCCGAGCATGCCGTGCGTGTTCGGCGTCATGCCGGTCATGAGGGAACGGCGGGCGGCGATGCACGACGCGCAGGGCGTAAAGGCGTTCGTAAACGTGACGCCTCCGGCCGAAAGAGCGTCCAAATGCGGGGTCTCGGCCGTCGGATGACCGAGCCGTCCGAGGCTGTCGCCGCGCCAGTGATCTGTCATAATCAAAATCATGTGCGGTCGCAAGTCTGCCATGCTGCCGGTCTCCTCTCTGCCAGCCTCCCTGCTTTGGCGCGCCTGTCATGGCACACCTCTACGGAACGATACGAAACTCTATCCCATATTCCCGGCCCGGTCAACCGTTTCTTTGTCCGCATAGGATATGCCAACGCTGTTTTCATAGGGATCAAGGCGCGAGACCCTAATCTTTTCCCCTAATCTCTGGCGGATTGGTTGGCTATTGGATATTCAGTCCCTCGAAAAAGCTGTTGGAGCCTGCGACATCACGAGGCCGGACTGAACCCCGAACACTCCCCCGCCTGCCCAAGTCCGTCCAGGCTGGTTTCGCGTCGCGCCCTGCCGCTCTTGCCTTGACATGCGAGTAGCGTCGCACCATTATGTCTTCTTCCGTTTACATAGTTGGAGGCTCTTGCAAAACGCCCTGCGGAACGGAGTGTGCCCAATAGTATACGAGGCGTCCCGCCTCGTAAAACGCGGCGAGTTGTCGCGGCTGTCCTCAGGAAACCAGGGTTTTGCAAGGGCCTCCGTCGAGACAACTCTACTGTTACAGAGGATGGACACATGCACGAGACAGCCGCGAAACCCGCTCGTACCGCCGACAACCCGTGGGGGGCCTGGCGCGAAGCGCCGCAATTCGATCGCTTGCGGGCGCCGGACGCCGTGCCGGCGATTACGGCCATCGTCGAAACCGCCGAGCGGCAACTGCAGGCGCTGGAACAGGCGGCGCAGCCGACATGGGCAGGACTCATGGAACCGCTGGCCGAACTGGAGGCGCCGCTGGAGTTCGCCTGGGGAATGGTTCAGCATATGCTGGGCGTCATGAATTCGCCGGCCTGGCGCGCAGCCCACGAGGCCCTGCAACCGCAAGTGGTCGCCTTCCGCCTGCGTCGGCAGCAGAGCCCGACCCTTTATCGTCATTTGAAAAGTCTCTGCACGGCCGGCGGGCGGGAAGCCCTGCACGGCGTGCGGCAACGTGTGGCGGAAGCGGCGTTGCGAGAGGCGGAACTTTCCGGCGTGGGTCTGACCGGCGTGGCGCGGACGCGTTTCAACGCCATTCAGGAAAATCTGGCTCGCGAATCCACCGCTTTCAGCAATGCCGTTCTGGATGCGTCCAAGAACTTCGCGCTGACCCTGACGCGACCGGACGAAGTGGCCGGTCTGCCGTCTTCGCTGCTGGCCGCCGCCGCGGCGGCGGCCCGCGCCGCCGACCAGCCCGCCGCCACGACCGAGCAGGGCCCCTGGCGCATCACCCTGGAGATGCCGCTGTATATGCCCTTTATGGAACACAGTAGCCGTAGCGACCTGCGCGAAAAACTCTATCGGGCCTACATCACACGGGCTTCGTCGGGCCCCAATGACAACCGCGCTCGCATTCTGGAAATCCTCGCCGGGCGCCGCGAAGCCGCCGGCCTGTTGGGATACCCAAGCTATGCCGCCCTGTCGTTGACGGAAAAAATGGCCGATTCCGTTGCGGCCGTGGACGCGCTGTTGGAATCGCTACGCGCGGCTTCCCGCTCCGTCGCCGTGCGCGAGTTGCACGACTTGACGCAGTTTGCCCGTCATCGCGACGCGACGATCGAGTGCCTGAACCACTGGGACGTCGCCTATCAGGCCGAGATCATGCGCGAGGCGCAATTCGGCATTTCCTCCGAGGCGCTGCGGCCCTATTTCCCGTTGCCGACCGTGCTGGACGGTCTTTTCGGGCTCTGTCGGCGCCTCTTCGGCATTGAGATTCACCGTGCCGACGGCGCGCTGCCCGTCTGGCACCCGGACGTGCAGTGTTTCCGTATCGATGACGGAGGCGTTCCCCTCGCCTGGTTCTGCCTGGATCCGTACAGCCGACCGCAAAACAAGCGCGGCGGGGCCTGGATGAATCCCGCCCGTCCTCGCTGGCGACATGCCGACGGGTCGATCGATCTGCCGACAGCGTATCTGGTCTGCAATCAGACCCTGCCGCAAGACGATCGGCCCTCCCTCATGACTTTCACGGAGGTCAAAACCCTTTTTCACGAATTCGGCCACGCTTTGCAGCACCTGCTGACGGTTGTGGACGATCCGCGCGCCGCCGGCATCCACAACATTGAATGGGACGCCGTCGAAGTGGCCAGCCAGTTTATGGAAAACTGGTGCTATCACTGGCCGACGGTACAGGCCATGACCGCCCATATCGACACCGGCGCTCCGCTGCCGCGCGATTGGTTCGATAAACTCTGCGCCGCCCGAACGTTTCGGGCGGCCTCCGCCATGAGCCGACAACTCACCTTCGCGGCGCTGGACATGGAGTTGCACCATCGCCTGGCGGCCACATCCGATCCCGCCGCCCCGGACGCGGCCAAGCAGCGCGTGGCGCAACGCTTCTCCGTCATGGCGCCCCTGCCGGAAGACCGTTTCCTGTGCGCGTTCACGCATATCTTCAGCGGGGGTTACGCGGCCGGCTACTACAGCTATAAATGGGCGGAAGTGTTGGCCGCCGACGCCTTTGCCGCCTTTGAAGAAGGCGCTTTGGAGGACGAAACCGCCTTGCGCGAAACCGGGCGACGCTTTCGCGACACCTTTCTGGCGCTGGGCGGAGGGAGGCATCCGGGTGAAGTTTTCAAAGCCTTTCGCGGACGCGCGCCGCAAGTGGACGCTCTCTTGCGGCAGGCGGGCCTGTCACGGCCAAATGCCGGCTGAAAAAGCGTGATCCGGGATGCGGGCGCAGTCCGCCCCGGGGGGTATCCTGTTTTGCCTATCTATCGATGGCGTCGTCCGTATCCTCGCTGCTGAAGCCGCCCCCGACCATTTCAACGCGCGCACTGTTGCGGATTCGCAGAGCCGGTCCGCGGGTCGCCGCGATGCGGACGTTGCGCAGAGACAGATCCTCGACATGGCACGCGCTCAGGCCGGCGCCGGAGGTGGGGGCGCAATGAAAGGACATGGCGGCTTTCGCCGGCGTGGCGCGGTCGCAGGTTTCGATCTCCACGTCGCTTAACGTAACATGACGAATGGGACTCTCCGGCAGGCCGAGCAGGCTGGCCGCCGCTACCGAGGCTCCGCGCGCGGTGACGCCGCTCAGGGAGACGTTCCGTATGCTCGGCGTCTCCGCGCCGACGGGGGCGGCGTCCGGAGCGGAGGCCCGTTCCGCCTGAGCGCCTTGGGCGCCGCAGGTGTAATACAGATTCACGACCAGCGGGCAAAGCACGTCGCTCATGATCAGGTTGCTGATGCGCAGGTCCTGGACGCAGCCGCCGCGGCCGCGACGAGACTTGATGCGAATGCCGCGATCGGTGCCGTTGAAGACGCAGTTGCTGACCGTTACGCGGCGAATGCCGCCGGCGGTATCGGAACCCAGAACCACGCCGCCATGTCCTCGGTACATCGTGCAGTTGGCGATCACCACGTCTTCTGTCGGGCGCCCGACCTCGCGGCCGTTTCCGTCAATGCCGGACTTCAGGCACAGGCAATCGTCGCCGACATCGAACGAGCAGTCTGAAATCCGCACGCGGGCCGACGAATCTATGTCCAAACCGTCGCCGTTCGGCGCGTCCGGCGGGTTGACAAAACGAACGTCGTGTACGGTGACATCCTCGCAAAACAACAGGTGCGTGTTCCAGAAGGGCGAATGGCCGATCGTCACGCCTTCGATCAGGACGCGGCGACAGTCTTTGAGCTGCACCAGCGGCGGGCGCAGGAACTGGCGACCCCACTCGTCCCAGACTGCGCCGGAGACATCGACCGACGCGTTGAGTTCGGCCAACTGCTTCTCGAAGGCGTATTGCGGCGTCGGCGACGCCGATTCACGCAGGCTTCTGAATTCGCGCCACCAGGCGGCGCCTTGTCCGTCGATGCGGCCGCGTCCGGTGATCGCGACATCTTCCAGCCCGTCGCCGAACAGGCAGGGTTGAAGGCAGTGGCACATAAAGCCGGCAAAGCGGGTGAAGACGACAGGATAGTCCTCGAACCGGTCCGAAAATTGCAGAACGGCTCCCGGCTCCAAGTGCAGCCGAACATGGCTGCGCAAACGCAAGGGACCGCTCCGATACGTTCCGGCGGGAACGACAACCGTACCGCCCCCCGCCTGGTGCGCGGCGACTATCGCCGCCTCGAACGCCTCTGTCGCCGGGGATTTTCCGTCGCCGGGCGCCCCGTAGGTCGTTACATCGAACATCATGCATCCTCGGTAAGAGTCTCGCCTCGTCACGCAAAGCCTACGATGCCGGGCGCCGCGCCGCGCGGTAGCGGGCGATCAGGCGGTCGGTCGAGCTGTCGTGCGCGAGAGACGGCTCCCCTGGAGCGGTCAGCTCGGCCAGAATGCGGCCGGCCAGAACCTTGCCCAGCTCCACACCCCATTGATCGAAAGAGAAAATGTCCCACAGAATCCCCTGGGTGAAGACCTTGTGTTCGTACAGCGCCACCAGCGCACCCAGCGTGCGCGGCGTGAGAGACTCCATAAGAATGACGCTGCTGGGCCGGTTGCCCTCGAAGGTCTTGTGCGCCACCAGCGCCTCCGGAACCCCTTCCGCGCGCACTTCGTCCGCGCTCTTGCCGAAGGCCAGCGCCTCGGCCTGGGCGAACATATTGGCCGTCAGCTTGTCGTGATGGTCGCCGACGGCGTGCGCGGGCCGCAGCGCCCCGATGAAGTCGCACGGGACCAGTTTGCCGCCCTGATGCAGAAGCTGGTAGAAAGCATGCTGTCCGTTGGTGCCCGGTTCGCCCCAGACAATGGGGCCGGTCTGAACGGCGACGCGTTCTCCGTCGCGCGTGACGCCTTTGCCGTTGCTTTCCATGTCCAATTGCTGCAAATAGGCCGGGAACCGTTCCAAATACTGGTCGTAGGGCAGCACGGCATGGGTTTGCGCCCCGAAAAAGTTGTTGTACCAAACACCCAGCAGGGCCAGCAGCACGGGCAGATTGCGTTCGAGCGGAGCCTCGCGAAAGTGGCAGTCCATGGCGTGAAAGCCTTCCAGCATCTCGCAAAAGCGTTCGGGTCCGATAAAGAGCATGATCGGCAGGCCAATGGCCGAAGTCATCGAATAGCGACCGCCGACCCACTCGCGAAAGCCGAATATGCTGTCGGCGCCGATCCCGAAGCGCAACACCTCCGCTTCATGGGTGGAAACCGCCACAAAATGGCGCGCCACGGCCTTTTCGCTGCCTAGCGCATCCACCAGCCAACGTCGCGCCGTATGGGCGTTGGTCATGGTTTCCTGCGTGGTAAAGGTTTTGGAGGCGACGATAAACAGGGTCTCCGCCGGGTCGAGGTCGCGGGTTTCCTCCACGAAATGGGTGGCGTCCACGTTGGAGACGAAACGCGGCGTCAAACGGCGATCCGCATGCGCTCGCAACGCGCGACAGGCCATGGCGGGCCCGAGATCCGAACCGCCGATGCCGATGTTGACCACGTTGCGCAACGGTCGGCCGGTGTGGCCCTTCCATTCCCCCGCGCGCAAGGCACGCGCGAACTGCGCCATGCGGTCGAGTGTGGCGTTGACTTCCGGCATCACGTCCCGTCCGTCCACGACCACGGGCGTATTCGCGCGGTTGCGCAAGGCCACGTGCAGAACCGGTCGGTTCTCGGTGCGGTTGATGCGTTCTCCGCCGAACATCGCTTCCGTTTCGCGTTTCAGGTCGCAGGCGCGCGCCAGATCGAACAGCCGCTCCAGCGTATCGGAACCGACTCGATGCTTGGAATAGTCCAGATACAGACCGGCGGCCTCGAGGGACATGCGTTCGGCGCGCGCGGGATCGTCCGCGAACCATTCGCGCAAATGACGATGGCGCACGGTTTCATAGTGGCGTTGCAAGGCCTGCCAGGCCTGCATCCTGGCCTCATCCGCCTTTTTCACGGAGTCCCCCTTTGATCGAAATTCCGCGCAACATCATGGTCTGCGGACAGAGTGTAATTCCCGTCGCGACGGACGGCGCGAGGAAGCGACGCAAAAGACATGGCACCCCCTAGGGGAATCGAACCCCTCTTTCCAGGATGAGACCCTGATGTCCTAGCCGATAGACGAAGGGGGCGCTACGCAATTGCGCGATCACTTCTGACAAAAACCGTCGGCGCCGTCAAGCGGAAATTTACGTCTCGAAATAGGTGTAGCCGCGCAAGCCGTTGGCGTAGGCGCCGACGATGTCGCGCCGTTCGGCCGGCGTGATACGCTCGCGACGCACGGCCTGTTCGGCCAGGGAACGCAACTGTTCGATCATGGCCTTCGGATTGTATTCCACATAGCCCAGCACGTCCTCGACGGTATCCCCCTCGATTTCGCGGGAAAAGGCCAGACGCCCGCGGTCGTCGAGCTGAATGCTGACCACATTGGTGTCGCCGAATAAATTGTGCAGATCGCCCAGCGTTTCCTGGTAGGCTCCCACCAGAAACGCGCCCAGCACGTAGTCCTCCCCCTCGCGCAGAGAATGCAGCGGCAGGACGCGCTTGACATCGTGCAAGTCGATAAAGCGCTCGATCTTGCCGTCGCAATCGCAGGTGATGTCGGCCAGCGTGCCGAGGCGGTCGGGCGCCTCGTTGAGGCGATGAATCGGCATGATCGGGAAAAGCTGCTCGATGGCCCAGGCGTCGGGCAACGACTGAAAGACCGAAAAATTCCCGTAATAGATGTCCGCCAGCATATCCGCCAGATTCTGCAGCTCCTCGGGCACGTATTTCATCTTTTCCGCCATCCGTGAAAGCCGCATCAGAATATGCCAGACCATTTGTTCGGCCACGGCCCGGTGGCGCAGCGACACATCGCCGTGCGCGAAGCCGTTGCGGATTTCATCGCGGTAGAACATGGCGTCGTGAAAGCATTCCAACGCCTTTTTCTCCGTTAGAGAGCTGAGCGCCTCCATGAGATTGTGCAGCGCGGTCGGTGCGTCTTCCGGCAGACTGGCGGGAACGCCGTGCGACTCGAAGCGACTGACATCCAGGATATCGAACAGCAGCACCGAATAATAGGCGATCAGCGCGCGGCCGGATTCGCTGATAATGACGGGATGCGGCACGTCGGCTGAATCGGCCACCTGCATGATCCCCTCTACGATATCGGCGCAGTATTCATCGAGATTGTAGTTGCTGCTGCTGGCGAAGTTGGTGTGCGAGCCGTCGTAGTCCACCGCCAGGCCGCCGCCGATGTCGAGGAGCCCCATGGGGGCGCCCTCCTTGACCAGTTCCACATAGTAGCGGGCCGCCTCGGCGATGCCGTTCCGGATGTGGGCGATATTGGGAATCTGGGAACCGAGATGATAGTGCAGTAAATGCAGACAGTCCAGACTTTCACGGCGGCGCAAAGTGTCGATTACATCGATCACCTGGGCCGGATTGAGCCCGAACATGCTGCGGTCTCCGCCGGAGTCGGTCCATTTGCCGCCCGAGCGCGACGACAATTTGACCCGCACGCCGATGCGCGGCCGCACGCCCAATGCCTGGGCGCGGTCGAGAATGACGTCCAGCTCGCCCGGCATTTCAATCACCAGCAGGGTTTGCAGTCCCATCTTGAGCGCATACAGCGCCAAATCCACGAATTCGGCGTCTTTATAGCCGTTGCACACAATGAAGGCTTCGGGATCGTGCATATAGGCCAGTGCGGCGATCAGCTCCGCCTTGCTGCCGGCTTCCAGTCCGTGATGGTAGCGCCGGCCGGCCTGCGCGATGTCTTCCACGACCTGCTGCTGTTGATTGACTTTAATGGGATAGACGCCACGATAGTCGCCGCGATATTCCGATTCGCGAATGGCTTTGCGGAAGGCGTTGTTGATCAGGGCCAGGCGCGCTTCGAGCAGATGCGGAAAGCGCAGCAGTACGGGCAGACGCATGCCGCGTTCCTTGAGTCCCTCGACCAGTTCGTAGAGCGCGACCGGGAGCGTTTGTCCGTCGCGCGTCAAGTTCACCGATATGCGGCCCTGGGCGTCGATGGAAAAATAGTCCTTGCCCCACTCGCGGACGCCGTACAGCTCTTCGGACTTGGCAACGGTCCAGGTTTCCAGATTTTTAACCATGGGTACGGGCGCTCCTCTACAGATCTTGCGTCTCCGGGAAAATCATGGCGGCGCCGAATTCGTTTTGAAACTCGGGGTCCAACGAAAGATCGACATGTTCCGCGCGGTCGCGCAGTCGCTCGGCGGCGTCGCGTTCCGTTACGGAAAGCAGCGCCAGCTTGGCGCCCAGCGAAGCGGCATTGCCTACAAAGCGAATACGCTCGCCGGCGACCGCCGGCAGCAAACCGATGCGCCGCGCATGGCTGCGGCGAATAAAATTGCCGAATCCGCCCGCCAGCAGAATGGCGTCCAGGTCTCCGGCTTCCATGGCCATTCTGCGCAGTAGAATGGCAATGCCGGCTCGCACGGCGGCGGCGGCCAGTTGCAGTTCGCGAATGTCCTTTTGCCGCAGCATCACCGCCGGAGCGCCGGGTCCGAACTCCCCGGCGGCCGCCAGGACCAGACAGGGCTGTCCGTCCGTCTCGGCCATTCTCCGTTTCAGCGGCGCGGACAGCTTGGCGGGCAGATCGGAGCCGGTTAGCAGACGCCCGGTTTCGTCCATCATGCCGTGCCGCAGCATTTCGGCGGCGGCGTCAATCAGGGCGCTGCCGCACAAGCCCGTCGGCACGGCATTGCCGATCGTATTGACCATCACGTCGTCTTCCAGCAGAACCTTCTCGATGGCGCCGCGCGTGGCGCGCATGCCCTGAACGATGCGCGCGCCCTCGAACGCGGGTCCGGCCGCCACGGACGTGGTCAGAATGCGGCCGCGGCCCGCCAGCACGATTTCGCCGTTGGTGCCGATATCCACCAGCAACGTCGGCGGCGCCTGTTCGTCGATCTGCACGGCCAGCATGGCGGCGACCGTATCGCCGCCGACAAATCCGCCGATTTGCGGGAAAATGCGCAACTCCGCGCCCGGATGCGTTTCCAGGCCGAGTTCCGCCGCCGCGATCGCGTGGCCGCGCTCGAAAACGGGAGCGAAAGGCAGCTCGCCGAGCCCCGTCGGATTGTAGCCGCAGAACAACTGCTGCATGGCGGTATTGCCCGCCGCCGTCAAATCGACAATGTCGCCGACGGCCAGGCCCGCCTTGGCGACCAGCGCGCGGATCAAGCGGTTGATCGTATCGCGGACGCGCCCCTGCAGTTCGTCGAGATTACGGACGTCCTCGCGTACCCGCGTGATGCGTGAAACGACATCGTCGCCCAGAGAGGTTTGTCCGTTCATATCGGCTTCAACCCCCAGCTCGCGACCGTCGGCCAGATCGAGCAGGGTCGCCACCACCGTCGTGGTGCCGATATCCAACGCCACTCCGAAAGGGGGACCGTCCTGCGCGGTCAACCCGAACGGGACGCCGCGGCGCAGGAGAGCGAATCCGCGCCCGGCCCGCGAGAAGTCCGGCAACGCGCGCAGTACGGCGGGCGGCGGCGCGGGACAGTCGAGCGCCGCGCATAGGCGCCGGGCGTCCGACTCCGCATGGCCCCGCGTCGCCGGCTTCAGCGCGAAGGGACGCTTCGCAACGAACGGATCCAGCGCCGCTTGGCGACCATGATCGCCGGTCAGAATTTTCTGCCGGCTTTCGAACAGCGACGATTCCGGAATCTCCACGACCATGGCGCCGCAGATGCGTGTCACGCAGGCGCGACAGTCTCCGTTTTCCGCGATCGGCGCGGCGCGCGTCGGATCCCCGCACACGGCCCGGGTGCGGCCTTCGACAATGCGGACCCGGCATTTGCCGCAGGTGCCCGCTCCGCCGCAGGGCGTTTGCAGAATCAGCCCCGCGCGAGCGGCGGCTTCCAGCAGCGTCGTGCCGCGCAGCGCGAACACGCTGCGGCCCGTAGGCTGGAACACGATTTTGTATTCTTCCTGTTTCATGGGGGGGGATATCCGCGCCGACCGGACCCGTCCCGAGCCGTACGGCCGGCAGCCGACGGATGGCAGGGGATTGGGCGGCAGGCCCTTCTGTCGGTGAACTACTCGTGAGGTCGAATGAGCGTCGTGACTTCGGAGCTTTTGGCTTCGCCGACCGCCTCGATCTCCGTATTGCCGATTTTGATGATATCGCCCGGATTAAGTTTGGCCACATCGATCTTTTCGCCGTTGAGCAGGGTCCCGTTGCTGGAATCCATGTCGCGCACGACAAAAATGCCGTCCCAGTAGCGAATGGCGGTGTGGATGCGCGACGCTTGCGGGTCGTCCAGCGGAATGTTCGCTTCCTTGTCCCGTCCCAGGGTGATCGGCAGGCTGTGGCGTACCGATTTGAGCCGATATTTGACTTCCGTGCCATCCGCCTTCTTGTATTTCAACAGCATAACGCTTCTCCTTGCCTTTGCGGGATGATCCCCCGTGTTTCTCGCGCGTGTTCTTGCCCATTGGGGCTTGTCTGTCAAGTCATCTTGCCGATAATGTCGATCAGCGGAACGAACATGGCGATCACGATGGTTCCGACAATCAGGGCCAGAGCGACGATCATGACCGGTTCGATGATGGAAGTCAGGCCCTCGACGGCGTTGTCCACCTCGTCCTCGTAATTGTCGGCGACTTTGATCAGCATCTCCGGCAGCGCGCCGGTCTCCTCGCCCACGTCGACCATGCTGACCACCATGTTGGGGAATACGCCGGAGACGTCCATGGGCACGGCCATGGTTTCGCCCTCCTTGACGCTGTCGTGCACCTGTTGCACCGCGTCGGCGACCACCACGTTGCCCGCCGTGTCGCGCACGATGTTAAGCGCCTGCAGAACCGGGACGCCCGAGCTCATGAGCGTGCCCAGCGTGCGCGTGAAGCGCGCAATGGCCGTCTTGGAAAAAAGCGGACCGAAAATCGGCGCGCGCAGTTTGACGGAATCCAGAATGCGCCGTCCCTTGCGCGAGGCGCGCATGGTTTGCGCTACGACAATGAGCAGCGCGAGCCCGCCGGCGATGTAGTACCAGTGATCCACGAAGCCGGTGCTGACGTTGATGACGAACTGGGTCAGAACCGGCAGCGGCTCGCCTTCCAGCAGGTCCTCGAAAATCTCCTTGAAATTGGGAATGACCATAATCATCAGAAAAACGAGGATGCCGATGGCGAACACCAGTACGACGATGGGATAGATCATGGCGCTTTTGATCTTGTTGCGGATGCGCTGGGCTTTTTCCATGAATTCCGCCAGACGCTGCAGTACCACCACCAGCACGCCGCCCGCCTCGCCGGCTTTGACCATGTTGACAAAGAGATGGTCGAATATCTTGGGATACTGCCCCAGCGCCTCCGAAAAGGTGCTGCCGCCTTCCACGGCTTCGCCCATGCCCGAGAGGGCTTCGCGCAGAGCCGGATTCTTCTCCTGCTTGAGCAGAATGCGCAATCCGCGCAGCAGCGGCAGCCCGGCGTCCTGCAGCGTGGCCAACTGTCGCGTGAAAGCCGTCAGACTCTTGGCCTTGATGCGGCCCTTGAGAAAGTCCGGCAGCTTGATTTCGCGATGCAGTCCCGCATCCGCCTTTTTGCCCTTGACGGAGGCCGTAACGCGCGCGTTTTCCCGGTCCATTTCAACGACTTTGGTGGGAAAATAGTTCTTGGAGCGAATCGCGGCCAGCGCCTGGGACTGGTTCGCCGCGTCCACGATTCCCTGCGTTTCGGTCCCCCTGGCGTCCATGGCGGTATAGCGAAACTTGGGCATAGCACTCCTCCTTGGCCTCCGTTGCTTGTCAACCCCAACCCTCAAATGTAGCAGAAGCGGACGGATTGGCAATACGAAAACATGCTTTTTTTCGGCGGCAGGCACAGGACGGGCGGATGGGTCGATTTTTTAAAAAACCGACAGAAAGGTTGACAAAAGAGCGGCGCATGGCTATCTTGTCCGTTTTTGCGTCGCATACTCTGTTCCGGTGTAGCGCAGCGGTAGCGCAGGTGACTGTTAATCACTTGGTCGTAGGTTCGAATCCTACCACCGGAGCCAGCCTAGTCCAGCCCAGCCCTTCGGGGCTGGGCTTTTTTGGGCCGCTATAGCCGTCAAATCTATGTGCGCCATCGTGCATTCGACACGACAATCAATTTTCCATCAATGGTTTGCGCCAATTGTTTTGTCGTTTCCGGCCCTTACAGGCAAAAAAACAAACGTGTTTTCATCTGTAACGCGGTTGATCCTCGCGGACGCGGAAGGCATCCGGTCCAGCGTCAACTGCGTCGCCACAGGTAAAACGCCTGCGCCGGCCAAAACGGGCGGCCACCTGTTCGACGAACGTACGATCCCCAACGGCAAGCGACTCCGTTCACAGCGCTTCATTCGAAACCGCGCGACGCGCAATCTGTTCGCTAACCCAACTTTCGCGGTCAAAAAAATAGAGTGTTGGGATGCAACGACTTACGTCTGCTCTGGTACTACACTTTCGCGCATTGGCTCTCAGACCGGTAGGTCCTGCGCTTAACCGACAGGCGGGCCAGATCAACTCCCGGCAGGGAGTAAATGAGTCTCTGGGCCTAACAAAAAAGGTGTCAGTCCCGTATTATCGTAATGAATGCTTGCTCGGGAGGGGTGGTTTGTGATAGGCAGTGATCATGCTCAGGTAATTGCGAATGGAATGGAAGCAGCTCGTTGCACATGAACAAGAAAGCCCTTACAGAAGCGGATATCCGCACCAAGTTCATCACCCCCGCGCTTGTTGGATCAGATGGCGACAAGTGGGATGTGATGACGCAGATCCGCGAAGAGGCCTATTTCACCAAGGGCCGCGTCATCGTGCGTGGCAGGACCGTCAAGCGCGGCGCCGCAAAAATGGCCGACTATTTGCTGTTCTACAAGCCCAACATTCCGCTGGCCGTAATCGAAGCCAAAGACAACAACCATTC
>CAZYAW010000144.1:0-6335 GCA_964646045.1 uncultured Victivallales bacterium
GCGGACACCGGCGCCGGGCCCGCCCTGCTGGTGGCGCCCGCTTCGCTGATGGCCAACTGGAACGCCGAAGCCGCCCGCTTCACCCCCGGCTTACGGACGTTCATCGCGCATCCGTCCGAGACGCCGGCGGCCCGCCTGGCCGATGCCGGGGCGGCGCGAAACGCCGACCTGGTCGTCACCACCTACGGCATGATCTCGCGACTGGCATGGCTGCGCGACATCGAATGGCGCTGGATTGTGCTGGACGAAGCCCAGGCCATCAAGAATCCGTCCACGACACAGGCGCGGGCGGTCAAACGGTTGCGCGGCACGGCCCGCGTGGCGCTGACCGGCACACCGGTCGAAAACCGGCTGGGCGATTTGTGGTCCATCTTCGACTTTTTGAATCCCGGTCTGCTCGGCAGCGCGACGCGCTTCAAGTCCTTCGTCAAGACGCTGGAAAGCGGCGGCCACGCCAACTACGCGCCGCTGCGCCGACTGGTCGCCCCCTATATTCTGCGCCGTCTCAAAACCGATCCGGCGGTCGCGCCCGATTTGCCCGACAAGACGGAAATGCAGGTGTTTTGCGGACTGTCGAAAGCGCAGGCGGTTCTTTACGCCAAGCAGGTCGAGGATTTGCAGCGCGCGCTCGAACAGAGCCGCGGCGACAAAATGCGGCGGCGCGGGCTGGTGCTGAGCTATCTGATGCGGTTCAAGCAAATCTGCAATCATCCCAGCCAGCTTGTCGGCGACGGACTGTACGCGCCCGCATCAAGCGCGAAATTCTTGCGACTCGGCGAGCTGTGCGCCGAAATCGTCTCGCGGGGCGGCAAGGCCCTGCTATTCACGCAATTCCGCGAAATCACCGAACCGCTGGCCGGTTTTCTCGCCGACGTGTTCGGACGCGAAGGCCTGGTACTGCATGGCGGTACGCCGGTGAAACAACGTCGACAGCTCGTCGACCGTTTCCAGCGCGAGGACGGACCGCCGTTCTTCGTGCTTTCGATCAAAGCCGGCGGCACGGGCCTCAACCTGACGGAGGCCTCGCACGTGATCCATGTGGATCGCTGGTGGAACCCCGCCGTGGAAAACCAGGCGACCGACCGCGCCTTTCGCATCGGTCAGCGCCGCAATGTGCTGGTGCATAAATTCGTGACGCGCGGTACGGTCGAGGAGAACATCGACACCCTGATTCGCGACAAGCAGCACATGGCCGACGCCCTGCTCGACGGGGGCGCCGAAAAGGCCCTGACCGAAATGGACGACGAGGAAATCATGGCGATGGTGGCCTTGAACATTGATCGCGCGAATATGTGAAGGTCGCGAAAGGAGAACCACGAAGATGAGCGGAAGATGGTCGAACTACAACCAGTGGCCGGCCTACGTGCCGGTGGCGGAGCGACGGGCCAGAGCCGAGCGCCAAATCGCGAAACTGAGCAAAAAGGGCGAGGCTGTTCAGCCGATCAAAATCGAGGGCCGCGCGATCGCCCGCAGTTTTTGGGGCAAGGGCTGGTGCGCGCATCTCGAATCGTTTGGCGACTACAGCAACCGCTTGCCGCGCGGACGCAGTTACGTGCGCAACGGATCGGTATGCCATTTGGGCATCGAGCGAGGCCGAGTCGAAGCGCTGGTCGCGGGCTCCCGCCTGTATCGTGTCAACGTCGAGGTGACCCGCCTGGCCGCCCGCAAGTGGACGCATCTCAAGCAGCGCTGCACCGGGCGCATCGGTTCGCTGATCGAGCTGCTGCAAGGAAAGCTGTCCGACGAAATCATGGGTACGGTGACCGACCGCGATCAGGGGCTCTTCCCTCTGCCGGGCGAAATCAAGTACACCTGCAATTGCCCGGACTGGGCCGACATGTGCAAGCATGTTTCGGCCGTCATGTACGGAATCGGCGCGCGGCTCGACGAGCGGCCCGAACTGCTGTTTCTGCTGCGCGGAGTGGATCACGAGGAATTGATCGCCGCTCATGGCGTCGGCGAAGCGCTGGCCGGAACCGGTTCGCGCCGCACACGACGGCGCGCGCTGTCTGAAAGCGCCGCGGCCAAGATGTTCGGAGTCGAATTGGACGAGACAGAGGCCCCGCCCTCCGCCGACCGTCCGGCACGGGAGGCCCCCGCAAAGACGCCGGCGACCCGCCGCCGCGTCAGCGGCGGGAAAACGGCCAAGACCAAGGCTACGTCTAAGTCTAAATCATCGTCGGCCGGGCGATCTCCATTCAAACCGACCGGAGCGGCCGTGGCCAAGCTTAGGAAGAGCTTGTCCCTTGGCCGCGCGGCCTTTGCTCGCGCCGTCGGAGTATCGGCCGCCACGGTGGCCAACTGGGAAAAGAGCCGAGGGGCGCTCCAACTGCAAGCCAAAGGACTGCGCGGGTTGCGCCGCCTCCACGCCCAAGACTCGCCCAGGAAAGACCGCCCATGATTTTGTCGGATTGCTATGGCCGCAAAAAAGATGAAAATAAATGAAACTTTGTATTGCAAAGTGCTTTGCCGCATGGTACCTTGCGTCTTCGAAACGGTCGAGACTCTTGCAGAACCCGGCGGAACACGGGCGGGACGCCCGTGTCACGGTTTGATCGGAAAGAGTCACGGTAGGAAAAGGCTGGAAATATGATTGCCCATCACATCCATGACGCTTTAGCGCAGGTCGGGAAGCTGCGGGAACTGATTGTCGGAAAACGTCAGTTTATGGGGTATTCCGGGAAAGCCCGCATTCTGGGAGGCTGCGCGGCGCTCGTGGCCGCCGCCGTGATGAGTTCGGATTTTGTGCCGCCGCAACCGCTCGTCCACCTGACGGGATGGAGCCTCGTGTTGGCGGCCGGCTTGCTTGCCAATTACGGCGCTTTCGCCTATTGGTTCCTTTTCAACCCGCAAGTCCGCCGCAATCGGGTCATGGCCAAGCCCGCCCTGGACGCCCTGCCGCCGCTGACGGTCGGCGCGGCGCTGTCGGCGGCTCTGGTGATGGCCGATCGGCTCCCGCTGCTGTTCGGCGTCTGGATGTGCCTGTTCGGGCTCGCCCAGACGGCCTACCGTCAGTCCATGCCCGTCGGCGTCTACCGGCTGGGTCTGGCCTATCTGGCGTGCGGCTTCGTCTGCCTGCTGCGGCCGCCCTCTTTTGTCAATCCCTGGCCCATGGGGCTGACTTTTTTTGCGGGCGAAGTGGCCGGCGGAATCGTTTTGCTAAGAGCCCGCGCAACTATGAGACGTACATGTGGATCAAGCTGATTTCACCCCGAGTCACCATGCGGCCCATGGACTCGGCCTTCAAACGGCAGATGGCGCCGCCCTTGTCGTTGCTCGTCCTCGGAGCCCTCACCCCGAGACAACACCGGGTCACGGTCAGCGATGAAAACGTCGAGCGCCTTGACCTGTCGGACAGGCCCGACCTGGTCGGCATAACGGTCAAGGCCGACACCGTCGCCAGATCATGGGACATTGCAAGGACATACCGCAGGCGGGGCGTGCCGGTCGTCGTCGGCGGCATCCATCCGACCGTGTGTCCGGACGAGAGTGCGCCCCATGCCGACGCCATTGTCGTCGGCGAGGCCGAAACCGTGTGGGCGGCAGTGCTGGAGGACGCGCAGGCGGGCAAGCTGAAGGGAGTCTACAGAACGGTCGCGCCGCCGCATCTGTCTCTATCGCCGATCCCGAAGTGGGATCTGATCGACGCGAGACGCTACCTATACACGAACACGTTGACGATAGGAAGGGGCTGCCCGTGGCATTGCACGTTCTGCTACAACAGCTCGCCCAACCTGCCGAGAGGCTATCGTGCCAAACCCGTCGAGCGCGTTCTGGCCGAGATAGCGTCGCGCCATTCTCGGCATATCATGTTCATCGACGACAATTTCATTGCCGATCCGTCATACGCCCGCCAACTGCTGCACGCGTTTCGTCCACTCGGTTTGACGTGGCACACGGCGGTCAGCGCGGATATCGGCCAGCACGATGACATTATCGCGCTGATGTCGGAGACCGGCTGCCGCAGTCTCTTTATTGGATTCGAGAGCTTGAACCCCGCCAACCTCCGCACGTCCCGCAAAATTCAGAACAAACGCGACCGATACGAAGACCTCGTGCGCAAAATTCACAAACATGGCATGATGGTGAACGCGAGCGTGGTATTCGGGTTCGACGAGGACGGACCGGAGGTGTTCAGCCGGACGACGGACTGGCTAATCGCCCGGAAGGTCGAATCCATGACGGCGCACATTCTCACCCCGTATCCCGGAACGGCGCTGCATGCGCGCCTTCTGCATGAAGGCCGGATTTTCGATCATGACTTGACGCACTACAACACGTCCCGCGCAGTCTTCCAGCCGAAGAACATGACCGTGTCGGAGCTTGAATCCGGGTACTTGGAAGCATATCGGCGCTTCTACTCCTGGCGGAGCATTTTTGCGCGAATGCCCCAAGTCGGGGCCGGTTGTACGCCCTACCTCCTTTTCAACCTGTGCTACAGAAAATTCGGAGGCGCGTTTGCCGCTCTCGCGTCGCCCGGACTCATGCGGTTCTTCGGATCTCTGGGCGCCTGCCTCGCCTACCCGGCCCTGGCTCGACCGTTCATGCGTAGCCCGACACGGAAAGCGCTAAACGCAGAGCCATCGGCATGCCGAATACCTGAGTAGTTGCAAATCCCTTTTGGAAACGGGAGAAAGGAATATCGTTATGCAAAGCTATCGCCAAGAATTGCTGTTCCACGCCAAGCGGCGACGGCAGTTTTTCCACATCACGCCCGCCGTGGAGAACTGTCTGGCCGAGAGCGGAGTGCGCGAGGGGCTGGCGCTGGTCAATGCCATGCACATCACGGCGTCGGTCTTCATTAACGACAACGAGACGGGACTGCACGCCGATTTCGAGAAATGGCTGGAACAACTGGCGCCGGAGCGGCCCTATAGCCAGTACGCGCACAACGGGTTCGAGGACAATGCCGACGCGCACCTGAAACGAACCGTCATGGGCCGCGAAGTCGTTGTGGCCGTTACCAACGGGGCGCTGGACCTGGGTCCCTGGGAACGCATTTTCTACGGGGAATTCGACGGCAAACGCGAAAAACGGGTTCTGGTTAAAATCATCGGCGAATAGACGACCGCCAGCGGTGGAGTGGCGGCAACGCAGTCTTCTCACCTTAACTCGGTCCATGTCAGGACCGGTCGCAACTGGAACGCTCCGGCATATTCGCAAGTGTGCGAGAGTGTGGGTGTGTGAGTTTCCCCACATACTCACACATGGCTCCCCTTCCCCCCAAAAAAAGACGCCGGAACATTCACCTTGCGATCGATATCGGAGAAACGTTCCGTTTTACCGAGGTCTGTCTCGCAGAGGAGGCATGGAAAAGCCTTGCGAATCGACCAGGAACATGAAGTGATTCTGACAACGATCCGGACATTGGATCCAATGCGATACCGTGAAACTCATGGCGCTCATTTCTCTTTTTTTTCGAACCAGGCACGGTTCATGTGCGGCGTGGGATCGATCAAGATGCTGCGCGTTGACACTCCTGCGCATCGCCATACGGGCAGTCTCCCGTCGTTGACAAAGGGAGGAACGCTCCACCCGCTGCCGCCGCGGATCAGCCCGAGGATGCTGCCGGATTGCAGGTCGCCGCGCAACAGAGCCAGCATGGCCTCTTCATGCTCGAAAAATGGTGCATCTCCCACCATATTGCGGCCCGACAATGCAAATACGGTGTACAGTTGAGCGCCATGTCCGGCGCCGCGCTCGTGGCCTTCTCGAACGGCAACGGGCAGCCTCACGCGAACGCACAAGTCCAGTTCGCTCAGCATGTGCGCCATTGCCGGCACCAGGTCGCGAAAGACCTGCCTATCCGCCGGCGTCCCGCCCGCCGCCGGCGGCGGCGGCGCGGACTTCTCGACAATTCGCGCTTGGATATGCACCATGTTTTGCAGGCGCCTACCCTTCTTCGGCTCCGGCCACATGTGCAGACTCATCATGGAACGAGGCATGTTGACATCGATGAACGGATTAACCAACCGTAAATGCGCGACCTGCGGGATGGTGAAGACCGCCACGCTCTCCAGGTCGCCGCCCGGCATTTCCGTGACTTTGTGTTCCTTGAGTGCGATGTCCTTTCCCATACTCTTCATTCGTTCCAGTACCGCGTCGCGCTGCAGGAAGCGATCCAGCCGCTCTTTTTCGGGCACGGCCGCATCCAGGCTGCGCATGGTTTCGGAAAGCCTGAGCCGTTCGGTTACGATGGCGCCGCCGTCCTCCGCGTTGAGCGCGACGGTGTACTGCAACTTGAAACACCCGCTGCTCAAGGATGCCAGGGCGCCGAGGAACAGTCCCCCGAGAATACGATATCGTCTGCCGTTTTTCATTGCGTAACTCCTATT